>JANQQB010000478.1 GCA_028285165.1 Rhodobiaceae bacterium | reverse complement strand
GCGTCAGCTATGGTGCGTTCATCGTGCCCGGTTTGATCATGCTGCTGCTCTTGAACGAGAGCACGTCGAATGCCGCCTTCGGCATCTACTTCCCGCGCTTCACCGGAACGATCTATGAAATCCTGTCGGCGCCGATATCGCCATTCGAAGTGGTGCTTGGGTATGTCGGGGCTGCGGCGACGAAGTCGATCATTCTCGGGCTCATCATTCTTGCGACGGCGAGCTTCTTCGTCGATCTGCGCATTCAGCATCCGTTCGTGATGCTGCTGTTTCTCATCCTGACGGCGGTGTCGTTCAGCCTGTTCGGTTTCATCATCGGGGTATGGGCCGACGGCTTTGAAAAACTGCAGATCGTGCCGCTTTTGATCCTGACGCCGCTGACGTTCCTCGGCGGTACGTTCTATTCGATCAGTATGCTACCGCCGTTCTGGCAGACCGTGACGCTGTTCAACCCGATCATCTATCTCGTCAGCGGTTTCCGCTGGAGTTTCTACGGAATTTCGGATGTGCCGGTGTTCATCTCGCTGGCGATGACTGGCGTGTTTCTGGTGCTGTGCCTCGCGGTCGTCTGGTGGATTTTCAAGACCGGGTATCGGCTCAAGGCTTGAGGAAGCGTCGCGCTTGCTACGCCCGCCACTCCCGGATATCGACGAAGTGGCCTTCGAGGGCGGCGGCGGCGGCCATGATGGGACTGACAAGGTGCGTGCGTCCGCGGTAGCCCTGGCGGCCCTCGAAGTTACGGTTCGAGGTTGAGGCGCAGCGCTGCTCGGGCTTCAACTGGTCGGGGTTCATGCCCAGACACATCGAGCAGCCCGGCTCGCGCCACTCAAAGCCGGCATCGGTGAAGATCTTGTCGAGGCCTTCGGTTTCGGCCTGTGCCTTCACCAGGCCCGAACCCGGGACGATCATCGCGTAGTCCAGGCGTTCTGAGATCTTCTTGCCTTCGACGATCTTGGCGACGGCGCGCAGGTCCTCGATGCGGCCGTTGGTGCATGAGCCGATCCAGACGACGTCAAGGCCGATGTCAGCGATCTTGGTGCCGGCCGTGAGGCCCATGTAGTCGAGCGCGCGCTGCATGGATGCGCGCTTGTTCGCGTCGTCCACCTTTGCGGGGTCGGGGACGGTGCCGGTAATCGAGGCAACATCCTCGGGGCTGGTGCCCCAGGTGACGATCGGGGGCAGGCTGGCGGCGTCGAGTTTGATCTCCGTGTCGAAGTCAGCGCCCTCGTCGGAGTGCAGTGTCTGCCAATACTTCATGGCCATATCCCAGGCCGCGCCCTTCGGTGCTTTCGGGCGGCCCTTGATGAATTCGTAGGTCTTTTCATCCGGCGCGATCATGCCCGCGCGCGCGCCGCCTTCGATCGACATGTTGCAGACCGTCATGCGGCCTTCCATGGACAGGGATCGGATCGCCTCACCGGCGTATTCGATGACATGGCCGGTGCCGCCGGCCGTGCCGATCTCGCCGATGATCGCCAGGATGACGTCTTTGGCGGTAACGCCGTCGGGCAGAGCGCCGTCGACGGATACGCGCATGTTCTTGGCTTTCTTCTGGATCAGCGTCTGGGTCGCGAGCACATGCTCGACTTCGCTGGTCCCGATCCCGTGCGCCAGCGCCCCGAAGGCGCCATGCGTCGACGTATGGGAATCGCCGCACACGATGGTGGTTCCGGGCAGGGTAAAGCCCTGTTCCGGGCCGATAATATGCACGATGCCCTGACGGATATCGACGGCGTCGTAATATTCGATGTCGAACTCCGCGGCGTTGCGGGCAAGGGTGTCGACCTGGAGCTGCGATTCCGGATCGTCGATGCCGGCCGAACGGTCCGTCGTCGGCACGTTGTGGTCGACGACGGCAAGCGTACGGCCCGGCGCCCGAACCTTGCGGCCGGCCATGCGCAGGCCCTCGAAGGCCTGCGGACTGGTCACTTCATGCACGAGGTGGCGGTCGATATAGAGCAGGCAGGTGCCGTCCTCCTGCTCGTGCACCACATGGTCGTCCCAGATCTTGTCGTAAAGGGTTTTCGGCACGAACGCTCTCCCTGACTGAACGGCTGGGGCAGCGCCTCAATGCGCGGCGCGCCCGCCTTGAACAAATTTTGCCGTCATATGGCCGACGAAGCGTTCGGGGGTCAAGAGCGGCACAGACGCAACGGTTTCGAAGTGCTCGCGCAGCCGCTCATTGAGAGAACAAATAAAGAACGAACGATCCGTTAAGGTTTTTATGGCAATCAGGCGGGTTTTGCCGCTTTCAGCGAGATAGACAGCGGAAACGGCGGCACGCAGTCGGGCAGACGGAAGAGACGGCCGGGCGCCCGTTCCATACAGGGAAATAGCGGCCACGGCAGATAGTCGTGTTCATGAAGCATCGTCAGCGACAGTCCGGCCTGCATCAGCGCACTCACCAGATCCGACAGCGGATGGATCCATTCTACGGATTGTTTGTGCGTCAGCGTGCCGGTGCCGGCATAGGACGTATCTTCCTCAAACGACAAAGGAGCGTCGATCGGGGTCCGCCAGGCATAGGTCGGCCGGATGATGCCGTCGATCTCCTCGAAACAGGCTGCAACCGGATGGCAATCGGCGAAATACAGATGGCCGCCGGGCTTCAGGCAGCGGGCGACCACCTCGGCCCAACCGATGATATCCGGGAGCCAGCAGATCGTGCCCCATGTGACGTAGACGAGGTCGACGGGAGCGCCGATCCGGTCCGGCGCATCGTAGACATTGGCCTCGATGAAATCGGCGGCAACACCGGTTTCTTCTGAAAGCCGGCGTGCTTCCGCGATTGCAACCGACGAGAAATCGATGCCCGTCACATGTGCCCCGCGCCGTGCCAGCGCCAGGGTGTCGAGACCGAAATGGCATTGCAGATGCAGGACCGACAGACCGGACACATCGCCGATTTCGTCGCCGTCGATGGCGCTGAGCACATCGACGCCGTTGCGGAAGTCGTCGATGCCGTACATGCCGCTCGTATCGGCCCGGTGCAGCGCCGCCCGGTCCGACCAGTTCAGACGATTGATCTCGAAATGCCGGGCATGGCTCTCGGTGACGGACATGGTTTCCTCCCGGTTCGGACCAGCCGGTCCGCCGGCCAATAAAAAAGGCGGCCGAAGCCGCCTTGTCGCGCCGCTGAACGCAGAACCCTATTCCGTGGGCTTTTGCTCTTCGGCAACGGCTTGTTCAGCCTCTGCTGCGGCCTTTTCGGCTTCTGCAGCAGCGGCCTCAGCAGCTTTTGCTTCTTCCGCAGCGGCCTTGGCGGCGGCTTTTTCGGCTTCAAGCGCGGCCTTGCTTTCGGCGGCCGCGGTCCGCTCTGCCTCATGCAGCCCCTTGGCGCGCACGTTCGACGCCTCGGTAATCCGGGCCGACTTGCCGCGGCGCTCGCGCAGATAATAGAGCTTGGCGCGCCGCACCTTACCACGCCGCACGACGTCGACGGATTCGATCATCGGCGAATAGCACGGGAACACCCGTTCCACGCCCTCGCCGTAGGAGATCTTGCGGACCGTAAAGCTTTCGTTCAGACCGCCGCCCTTGCGTGCGATGCAGACACCTTCATAGGCCTGGATCCGGGTCCGGGTTCCTTCCGTCACCCGCACGTTGACACGCACCGTGTCGCCGGGGCTGAATTCGGGAAGCGTGCGCTTTTCGGCGATTTCCGCCATCTGCTCTTGATCGAGCTGTTCGATGATGTTCATGTCAAGGACCTTGGTTCGGCACGATCCGGGGCCGCAGTGGCTGCGCCACGCGTCAAAACCCGGTAGATTAGGGAATTCGGGCGCGTATACCGGAACCCGTCCCGTTTGTCGACCGGAAAATCCCGGCCGCGAGCATTTCCGATCCCGCCAGCGACGCTTCAGGCGCCAGAGCCTGCGTTTTTGCGAACAACGTACACCCAGGCCCTCAGGTCGATGCCGGGCAGATGGTCGCCGTACTCCTTTTCCAGGATGTCGATCGCACCGGATTCCGCGGCCGCATCGACGGCCTTCGGATATGCGTGATCGTCGTTTTCATAGGCGTGGTCGTTCAGCGAGAAGACAAAACAATGGCCAGGTTTCAAAAGCGTCAGCATGTCCGCGAAGCCGGAGGGCGGTGTGTGCTGCTGGCCGAACACGCCACAGGCATTGAGCGCGGCGTAGCTCTCATCCGCATAGGGCAGTTTCTGCGTGATATCGGCGATTTTCAGATCGCGATAGACCTGTTTTTCAGCGGCCTTGGCCAGCATATCCGGCGACAGGTCGAACCCGTCGATCTTCTGGAAGCCGGCCTCGTGGAGCGCCAGACCCGACAGGCCCGTACCGCAACCGATGTCCAGCACAACGCCTTCCGGCCGGGACCGCCGTGCCAGCGCTTCGGCACAGCGCCGCGGCGTCACATAGCCGTTGTCGTCGACAATGTTGGAATCGTAGGTCTTGGACCATTCATCGTAGAATTCCCGGACCGCGTCCCGGGAATCCAGGTCGTAGGCCCGGTCGAGAAATGTCGTCTTGGACTGTGTCATGGCGCCTTTCCTGCGAATTGCCGCGCGTTGGACCGGAGGACCGTCACTGCAAAACCTAACGCGCCGGATGATGCGATGCCAGCGCCGCAGCCGCATTTTGCTCAGAGGTACTATTCGGTCGGATCCGGTTCGGTCGGCTCCAGAAGGTCCGGCCGGCGGTGTTGCGTCAGCGCTTCCGACTGCGCCCGCCGCCAGTCGGCGATCCGCTTGTGATCGCCGGACAGAAGCACCTCCGGAACGACGCGCCCCTCGAAGACCTGCGGGCGGGTATAATGCGGTGCTTCAAGCATGCCGTCTTCGAAACTCTCCGTCAGACCCGAGTCCGCATTGCCCATCACGCCCGGCAACAGGCGCACAACGGCATCGAGCAGCACCATGGCTGCTATCTCGCCACCGGAAAGAACATAGTCGCCGATCGAGATCTCGACGAGATTCCGCGCCTCGATGACCCGCTGGTCGACCCCTTCGAACCGCCCGCAGATCAGCATGACACCGGGCCCGTGCGAAAGCTCGCGAGCCCGTACTTGTGTTAGCGGCGCGCCGCGTGGGCTCAACAGCAGTTTCGGGCGGTCATCCGTAGCGACTTGGTCGATGGCGCGGGCCAGGACATCCGGTTTCAGCACCATGCCGGGCCCGCCACCGAACGGCGCATCGTCGACGGTCGCATGCCGGTCCGTTGCAAAATCGCGAATGTTGACGGCTTCCAGCGCCCAGTCGCCGCGCTGAAGGGCGGCACCGCTGAGCGATGCGCCGAGCGGACCGGGAAACATGTCGGGGTAGAGCGTAAGCACGGAAGCGCGAAAGGTCATGATCGGCGTTACTAGCCTGCTTTCAGCCTTGAGGCCAGATTGCGCTCGCGACCGGAAACCGCAGGAAAGCAGCGGGTCCCCGCCGGATCACCGATGCCTATGCGTCTAATTACTGCATTGCAAAATCAGAAACCTGTTCATAGAACGGCTCGATCGCCGAAAAGCCGTTGCCGAAGGAGTCTGGACCATGAGCCTGGCTGAAGACCATTCCACGCCCGTTTCGGGTGACACGTTCCTCGCCGACATGGACAGCGCCGTCTCGGCCCTCGATACACTTTTGGCGAAGGCAAAACGCACCTTGCGTGTTCGGGTGATCGAAAACGGCCGCATTTCCGGGCGCCTGCTCGAGGTTGAACAGCGGGCTGCACACGGTCTTGCCTGGCTCGCCACCTATGTCGAGAGCCTGCGGGAATTGTCCGCCTATTCGGCCCGCCTGGCCGATGAAGGCCGGTTTGGTGCCATCGAAGAGCGTCTCGCACGCATCGGCATGGCGGAATATCTTGCCCAGGTCTTCGGCGGCATCCCGATGAACCAGACCGAGTTCGTGCGCTTGTCCGATCTCGGCCTCACCGCCGAGGACGCGGCGGCTGCCCGCACCGAAGCGGTCGACCGGCTGATCGCCGAGGGCAGCACCCCGGAAATCCGTGCCGAACTTGTTGCCCTGATCCGCGAAGCCCGCGGCGCGGCGACAATCGGCGATCCCGGCCTCGACGAGACGCTTGAGGCGATCCGCAACGAAATGCGCCGCTTCTGCGATGCCGAAGTCTTGCCGCACGCCCATGAATGGCACTTGCAGAACGCCTATATCCCGATGCCGGTCATCGAGCAGATGGCCGAATTGGGCGTCTTCGGCCTCACCATCCCGGAAGAATTCGGCGGATTGGGGCTCGGCAAGGAATCCATGTGCGTCGTGTCGGAGGAATTGAGCCGCGCCTATATCGGTGTCGGTTCGCTCGGCACAAGGTCGGAGATCGCCGCCGAACTGATCCTGTGCGGCGGCACGCCGGAGCAGAAGGCCGCCTGGCTGCCGCGCATCGCATCCGGCGAGATCCTGCCGACGGCCGTGTTCACCGAACCGAATACCGGCTCCGACCTCGCATCGCTCAAGACCCGCGCGGTCCGCGACGACGACGTCTACCGGATCTCCGGCAACAAGACCTGGATCACCCATCCGGTTCGCGCCGATCTGATGACGCTCCTGGCACGCACAGATCCGGACGAGCCGGGCTATCGCGGTCTGTCCATGTTCCTGGCGGAAAAGCCGCGCGGCGACGACGCAAATCCTTTCCCGGCCGACGGCATGAGCGGCGGCGAAATCGAAGTGCTCGGCTATCGCGGCATGAAGGAGTACGAGATCGCCTTCGACGGCTTCGAAGTTAAGGCCAACAACCTGCTTGGCGGCGCGGAAGGCCAAGGCTTCAAGCAATTGATGCAGACCTTTGAGGGCGCCCGTATCCAGACGGCCGCCCGCGCGGTCGGCGTGGCGCAATCGGCGCTTGAAATCGGCCTGCAATATGCCGAAGACCGGATCCAGTTCGGCAAGCCGCTGGTGGCGTTTCCGCGCGTTGCGGACAAGATCGCGCTGATGGCGGTGGAAGTGCTGTTCGCGCGGCAATTGACCTATTTTTCCGCCCGTCAGAAGGATCTCGGCAAGCGTTGCGATCTCGAAGCCGGCATGGCCAAGCTTTTGGGGGCACGGGTCGCCTGGGCGGCAGCCGACAATGCCCTGCAAATCCACGGCGGCAACGGTTTTGCGCTCGAATACGCGATTTCACGGGTGCTGTGCGACGCCCGTATTCTCAACATCTTTGAAGGCGCCGCGGAAATCCAGGCACAGGTTATCGCCCGGCGTCTCCTGGAGGATGTGCCGGCCTGATTGGACGCGACAAGGCGGCGTCTCGGTCGAGCCAGCGTCACGCCGTAAAGACATCGAACCCGGTATTGGCGCCGCACACCAGAACGCCGACTTTTTCTCCGTCCTGCGGCTGGTAGGCGCCCGTAAGCAGTGCGGCGAGCGCGGTCGCGCCGCCTGGCTCGGCGACGATCTGACACTCCGCCCACAGACGTTTCTGGGCGTCGACGATCGCGTCGTCCGGGACCAGCACGACGGTGTCGACAAACCGGTCGGCAATGGAATGGACCAGAGCGCCGGTATTGCGCGCACCGAGCGAATCCGCCGCTATACTGTCCACATCGACGTCGATCGGCCCGCCGGCCACAAGCGCCGCGTGCAAGGCGCACGACCCTTGCGGTTCGACGCCCACCACTTTCACGCGGTTCCCGAACCAGGCGGCAATCCCGGAAATCAATCCGCCGCCGCCGACTGCCACCAGGACCGTATCCAGGTTCGGACATTGCGCGTCGAATTCCAGCCCGACACTGCCCTGCCCGGCAATTGTCGGCGCCGCATCATAGGCATGGATCGAAAGCGCGCCGGTGCGGGCAATGTGGTCCTCGCAGAGCGCAAGCGCATCGGCATAACGTGCCCCCTCGACGACCACGTCTGCACCGGCCGCCCGGATCTTTGCGATCTTCAAGGGACTGGAAATCTCCGGCACGAAGATCCGAGCCGGATGACCGAGCATCTTGGCCGCATAGGCAACCGCGGCGCCATGGTTGCCGCCGGACGCCGCGGCAACGCCTGCCGGCGGCACATCGGCGGTCAAAAGGGAGTTGAACGCCCCGCGCGGTTTGAACGAGCCGGTATGCTGCAAGAATTCGAGTTTCAGGTGCGTTTCGAACGCCAGATCGAAGGCACCGCGGGCGCAGGACAAGACCGGTGTGCTCCGCACATGCGGGGAAATGCGATCGAATGCATCGGAGATATCGGATTGGCTGACGGCAGGGGACATGGCGGACATCATCGCGAATCGGTGAACCGGCGGGAACGATCTTGATACACCAGCAGAGGACGACGACAAATCACACGCTGGCGTATCGGCCACCGGCCATCGCGTAGAAGTTCCGCCCGATGGACCCAGATCGCCGGATTTCCGCGGATTTTTGATTGTTATGGAGCCATTAAGTAAATACATAAAATTTTAATGAAAAACATCTTACACTTTGACGTATTAACAAAGAAATAATTCGCGAATTGCCCCAAAAAGAACAAAGTATTATTCTTTGATACAGCCGAACGTTCAGGAGGTGCATCAAATGCTCTTTGAACTACAGACAGACAGCTTCATCATTATTCTGGCTTGCATTCTGATTGTTGCGGCATTGCTTGGCTGGTTAGCCGATACGCTTTTGGATACGGCCGGTTTCGGCATGATCGGCAATGTCATCCTGTGCACGCTGGGTTCCGTCGGAGCGCTCTATGCTTTAGACTACGGTCTGACCAACCAGATGGTGCCCTGGCACCTGTTCACCGCAACGACCTGCGTATTCGCCGGGGTCATTGGTGCAGCTTTCACCACGATATTTGCCACGCTGGCAAAGAGTTTCGTCGCTCCCGTCTGACCGCAAGAGCGATACGAAACGGACATACCGACCTTTCGCGCGGGACCGGCGGGATGACTGCCGGCCCCGCCGTCCCGTTGCATGCTGTGCTACGACCAAGGCATAGGACCGCTCGCCTTTTCATTGCCTCGGCCAGGCCGTATAAAAGGCCATTGTGCACAGCAGCAGAAAAGGGCGGGCTTCCGATGACGCACCGCGACAAACCCTGGATTTTCAGGACCTATGCGGGCCATTCCACCGCACGGGAATCGAACCGCCTCTACCGCAGCAACCTGGAAAAGGGCCAGACCGGCCTGTCGGTCGCCTTCGATCTGCCAACCCAGACCGGCTACGATGCGGATCATCCGCTGGCCCGAGGAGAGGTCGGAAAGGTCGGCGTGCCGATCGCCCATATCGGCGACATGCGGGCGCTGTTCGACGGTATTCCGCTGGAGACCATGAACACCTCCATGACGATCAACGCCACGGCCGCCTGGCTCCTGGCGCTCTATGCGGCCGTCGCCGACGAACAGGGAGCCGACAGGCAAAAGCTCGCCGGAACGACCCAGAACGACATCATCAAGGAATATCTGTCGCGCGGCACCTATGTGTTCCCGCCGAAACAATCCCTGAAGCTGACGACCGACACGATCGCCTGGACCTATCGGGAAATGCCGAAATGGAACCCGATGAACGTCTGCTCGTATCATCTGCAGGAGGCCGGCGCGACGCCGGTCCAGGAATTGTCATTCGCGCTTGCCAACGCGATTGCCGTGCTGGATACGCTGAAGGCGTCCGGCGCCCTGCCCGATGCCGAGTTTCCAAAGGCTGTCGGCCGCATCTCTTTCTTCGTCAATGCCGGCATGCGGTTCGTCACCGAAATGTGCAAGATGCGGGCATTCGTCGATCTGTGGGACGAAATCTGTCTTGAGCGCTATGGCGTCGAAGACCCGAAGTTCCGACGGTTCCGCTATGGCGTTCAGGTGAATTCGCTGGGCCTGACGGAGCAACAGCCGGAAAACAACGTCTACCGGATCCTGCTGGAAACCCTCGCCGTCGTCCTGTCGAAGAAGGCGCGGGCCCGGGCCGTTCAATTGCCGGCCTGGAACGAGGCCCTCGGCCTGCCGCGTCCCTGGGACCAGCAATGGTCGCTGCGGCTGCAGCAGGTGCTCGCCTACGAAACCGATCTTCTGGAATACGCCGACCTGTTCGACGGGTCGAAGGCGGTCGAAGAAAAGGTCGCGGCCCTGAAGGACGCGGCACGCGAGGAATTGCAGCGCATCGACGAAATGGGCGGCGCGGTCGCCGCGATCGATTCCAGTTACATGAAAGGGCAATTGGTCGAATCCAATTCCAGGCGCCTGGCCGATATCGAAAGCGGAGAGCAGGTCGTGGTCGGCGTAAACGCCTACCGGGAGACCGAACCCTCGCCGTTGTCCACGGGCGACGGCGACGCCATCCTCACCGTGCCGGAAAACGTCGAGACCGAGGCCGTCGCCGGTCTTGCCGCATGGCGGGACGCGCGTGACGACGGCGCGGTTGAGGCGACGCTCCAGGCTTTGCGCCAAGCGGCCGGCGAGGGGCGCAACATCATGGATCCGTCCATTGCCTGCGCCAAGGCCGGGGTCACCACCGGGGAATGGGGTGCGGTCCTGCGCGAATCCTTCGGCGAATACCGGGCCCCGACCGGCGTCGGACGGGCCGCCCGTGCCGAGGCCGGCGACCTGGAAAAGATCCGCGGCGACGTTGCTGCCCTGTCGGAACGGCTCGGGCGGCGGCTCAAGTTCCTGGTCGGCAAACCCGGTCTCGACGGTCATTCGAACGGCGCGGAGCAGATTGCGGTGCGAGCGCGCGATTGCGGCATGGAAGTGGTCTACGAGGGCATTCGCCTGACGCCGGCCGAAATAGCCAATGCCGCTCTGGAGGAGGGCGTGCATGTGGTCGGGCTGTCCATCCTGTCCGGTTCGCATCTGGCATTGGTTCGCGACGTCATGGAACGCATGCGCCGGGACGGTCTGGATGACGTTCCGGTCATCGTCGGCGGCATCATTCCGCCGGACGACGCGCGCACACTGACGTCGTATGGCGCGGCTGCGGTCTACACACCAAAGGATTTCCGGGTGACAGACATCATGTCGGATATCGTTCGCATCGTGGCCGAAGCCCATTCAGACAAGGCCGCTTAGTCTTTGATAAACCGCCAGCGCTGGTAAAACGGCGAACCGTTTCAGTTTTTCCGCGCCGGCGTAACTGATTCCGCCGACACCGATGCATCCCTCAAAAATCGTCGACAATGGCAAACGCCGCGAGCGAGCCAGCGCGCCAAATGTCTGCAGATATTGCGGAAATACAAAATCTTGACCGGAAGCCACGTTCGTCCTCCATGAAGCAGCGACAATTCCCACAATATCCCGGAATTTACTCAAACCGAATAACTTAGCCTGTATTTATAGTATTCATAGACTTAAATATTACTATGGCACTATATTTTATTATAAAGACAATGAAAATTCACGAGCATTTCTGTTTAGTTTTGCTATATTCCGATTCTGGTCGCTTTTAGACGCTGGCCGGTACCTGACCAATACGGGCCCGGGCCGGCAGTGCATGCGTATCCGCACGCCCCGACAATCAGAAGAGATCCGCCATGGGAGCCTTGCTGCTTTCGGTTTCCGCGATCATCGCCAGCTTCGCCTTCCTGTTGGCCGGCAACAGCCTGCAATCGGTCGTGCTGGGCTTGCGCGCCGGTCTTGAAGGGTTCACGCCGACCGTCGTCGGCGTGATGATGGCGTTCTATTTCATGGGATTTGCGGTGGGCTCGGTCATAGCGCCGCGTGTCATTGCACGGGTCGGGTATATCCGCGCGTTCGCCGCTTTTGCATCCGCCGCGTCGGGCATATTCCTGATGCACCCGCTTTGGGTCGATCCGCTGCCATGGAGTGCAGCACGCTTCATCGTCGGCTTCTGTTTCGCCGGGCTTTATGCCGTCGTCGAGGGCTGGCTCAACGCGTCGTCGACGAATGCCCTGCGCGGCCGCATCCTGTCCATCTATGCCGGCGCGGTCTTCCTCGGCTTCGCCGTCGGACCGATCCTGTCCAATCTCGGGCCGGTCGACGGGTTCTTTCCGTTTGTCGTCGCCTCCATGATCGTGTCGTTTTCGCTCGTGCCGGTCACCCTGGCCGACACACAGGCGCAACCGGAGACGAAACCTGCGCCCATCGGGTTCGACCTGTTTGCCGAACTGTTCCGAATGACCCCGCTCGGTTTTGTCGGCGCTCTGTCTGTCGGCGCCGTGCAAGGCACGTTCATAAGTTTGTCGCCAACCTTCGGCAACGGCAGCGGCTTCGACCAGGAGACGACAACCTATTTCATTTCGGCATCCCTGTTTGCAGGCCTGCTCGTGCAATTTCCGATCGGCTGGCTGTCGGATGTGATCGACCGACGCAAGGTGATCGCCGGTGCAGCCATTATCGGCGGTTCGGCTTCCATGGCCGTTGCGTCGGTAGGCCTCGACGCCGAGACTCCACTGCCGGTCATCATCATGGCGGCCGCGATCATCGGCGCCACGATCTACCCGCTTTATGCGATCGTCGTTGCCTACACCAACGACTGGATCGACGACGACCAACGGGTGTCGATCGCAGCCGCGATGATCCTGATCGGATCGATCGGATCGATGATCGGGACCCTGACGGTTTCCTACCTTATGGAAACGGTCGGCGCGATCGCGTTTGTCGGGGCGATCGGTGCAACCATGATCGGGCTCGGCGCATTTGCGGTCCTGCGCTCGTTCGTGCGCGAAGCCCCGTCCCAGGAGACCGATTACGGATACGCGACGGCAGCAGTGGCGCCCGGCACGGTCCCGCTCGACTTTACGACGCCGCTCGAAGACTTGCCGCCGGAGGAACCGGAGACGGAAAAGGCGCCGGTTTCGGAAAATCCGTGAACGTCAGTGCCGCTTGGCGAGCTTCAGCTTGTCGCGAACCTCATCGGGACCGAGAAGCCGCACATTCATGCCGGCAAGGATCGTCGCCGCGCGGGCGACAAGGTCGCCGTTCGACGCCTTGACCCCGCGTTCGAGGTAGATGTTATCCTCCAGCCCGACCCGCACATTGCCGCCGGCGAGCGCCGCCATGGCGACATAGGGCAATTGCATACGCCCGATGGAAAACGCCGAGAACACCGCACCGTCCGGCAATTGATTGACCATGGCGAGCAGCGTACCAGGATCGTCCGGCGCGCCGTAGGGAATACCCATGCACAATTGGATGAGCGCCGGGTCGTCGATCAGACCTTGACGGATCAGGTGCTTCACGAACACAAGGTGTCCGGTATCGAAGACCTCCAGTTCGGGACGCACGCCCAGATCCTGGACCTTGCGCGCCCCGGTCTCCAGCATGGACGGCGTGTTGGTCATCACGTAATCGCCCATGGAAAAGTTCATCGTGCCGCAATCCAGGGTACAGATCTCCGGCAGCAATTCCTCGACATGGGCAAGCCGCGCCAGCGGACCGATCATGTCCGTTCCGGCATCATCGAGCGGCAGGGGCGTTTCCCCCGGCCCGAACGTCACGTCTCCGCCCATGCCGGCCGTCAGGTTGAGGATCACGTCGGTATCGGCCGACCGGACGCGATCGACTACCGCACGATAAAGATCAAGATCCCGCGCCGGCTTACCGGTCTCGGGATCCCGCACGTGAATATGGGCGATAGCCGCACCCTCTTTGGCGGCTTCGATCGCCGCGTCGGCGATCTGCTGCGGCGTGACCGGAACCTTGTCGCTCTTGTCGGCCGAATCACCGGAGCCCGTTACGGCACATGTGATGAAAACCTCGTAATTCATTCCGCTTCCCCCGATCTGCCGGATTCGGCCTCATTACTGTCTTGTTCGGCGCCTGCGTTACGGAAGGCTCCAAACTGTTTGTCGGGACGTTATCGGGAGAGGAGGCGACGCGATAGCGAAAAAACGGGGCCGGCTCAAAGCCGGTCGGCCGGCTTTTCGATGGCCTCCACGATCGTGCGATAGAGCAGGTCGGCCGAATAGGGTTTCGGGACGTAACCGGCGAGAAGTCCCTGGCGGTGAGCGTCACCGAAACGCGACGGATGCCGGGCCGAAACCGCCAGCACCGGACAGCCCGGCGCGACGTCCTCCGCTCGGATTGCCCGGGCGAGATCGAGACCGCCCATTTCCGGCATCGACAAGTCGGTCAGCACACAATCAAAGGCATCCGGCGCTCTTTTCAGGAGATCGAGGGCGCCGTTCGCCGATGCGGTCGCCGTAACCGACCAACCGAAGGCGGACAGGATCGTTTCCGCCAGAGTGCGTGCCGTGGAACTGTCGTCGACAACGAGCACCGAATAGGGACCCGCCCGGTCGGCCTTCGTGTCGGGATCGGCCGGCCCGTTCGCGTCGCCGGCAATGCCTTGGACCGGCAGCCGCAGACGGAAGCACGATCCTTGCAGACCGGTTTCCTCAAGCACGAGCGTCCCGCCGAGACGATCGGCCAGTGCACGGGCCGTGAACAGCCCGAGACCTTCCCCCGGCCGCTTGCCGGTTTCCACCCGGCCCCGGAAGCCTGCTTCGAAAAGGCGGGACCGGTCGGCTTCGTCAATCCCGGGACCGTTGTCGCAGACGACAAGGTCCGTCGTGTTCGGCGCATTCTGCACAGCGGAAACCGAGACCGTGCCGTGCTCGGAGTATTTCAGTGCATTGTCGACCAGATTGGTCAGGATCTGGCGCACCGCCGCCGGATACCCGCTGACCTGCTCTTCGGACGCGGTATCGGCGGAGACCGCGAGCGTCAAACCGCGCGCCCGGGCCGTGGATTCGTAAAGACCGACGACCGAACGGGCGAGCGCCGCGGGAACGAAGGCGCGCCGGGTTCCGAGCGAATGCTGGCCTTCGGGAGCGAACAGCCGGTCGGAAAGCGCGACAAGCGCTTCGGCGGCATCATGCAGGATCGTTGCGTATTTGCGCTGCTGATCGGTGAGATCGGATTTCAGGAGCACTTCCGAAGTGGTGAGAATGGCACCGAGCGGCGTGCGGATCTCGTGACGGGCGATGGAAAACGCGTCGGCGGCGCCGGACGCTGCGTCGGCGCCCGGAACAACCGGTCCGTTCCGATCCCTGTTCCCACCTTCCGTACCCATCGGTCCGGCGTAGCAGAGAACCATTTCGCTTTCGCTAACACCGGGTGCAGAAGCCGGCAGAGCGCATGGACGGCATGGACGGCCGGCATTATGACAAACGTGCTGACCTTTACGACCCGACAGGAGCCTCCATGGACCTCGGCGGCATCATCGACATCGTTCTGTCCGTCTTCGCCCTGATTGCCATCGGCTACGGCGTTGCGGCATTCCGGGTATTGCCTGAGCAGGTCGGGGATGCGGTCGGCGACTTTGTCTTCGTGATCGCCACGCCGGTCCTGATCTTCAAGACCCTCGGCACCGCCGATTTCGACGGCCCTTCGCCCTGGCTTTTGTGGTTTGCCTACTTTTCGTCCGCCCTGATCATCTGGCTTGCCGGGGACGTCATCGTCAGGCGCGGCTTCGGGCGCGATGCGCGCGCCGGTGTGATCGGCGGCGTTTCCAGCGCCTTTGCCAACACCGTTCTCGTCGGCATTCCGGTCGCCTTTGCCGCCCTCGGCACGGCCGGCGCTGTCCCGTTCCTGCTCATCATTTCGATCCACCTGCCGCTCATGATGGTGCTCAGCACCGTGCTCATCGACCGGGCCGAAGTGGCTGACGGGACCAAGCAGGGCGGCACGTCCGTGCGCGATATGGCGACCAGGGTCGCCGTCAATCTGGCACGCAATCCGATTGTGATCGCGGTTCTTGCCAGCTTCGCCTTCCGCACGACCGGTCTGCCGCTGGAGGGCCTTGCGGCCATGGTCACCGACAGCCTGGCCGGCGCGGCCGTGCCGTGCGCGTTGTTTTCGCTTGGCATGAGCCTGAAACGCTACGGCATTCGCGGCAACCTTCCGCCAGCGCTTGGCCTGTCAGCATTGAAACTGATCCTGTTTCCGGCGCTCGTCTGGCTGATTGCCGACCGGATTGCCGGGTTGCCGCCGCTCTGGACGGCCGCCGCCGTGCTCTGCGCCGCGTGCCCGACGGGCGTCAACGCGTATCTGATCGCCAATCGCTTTCGGACCGGGCATGCCCTTGCAGCGAACACGATCACCCTGACCACGGCTTTCGGTGTCGTGACCATTTCAATCTGGTTGATCCTGCTCAACACGTTCGGTTCATGACCGGACATGTCTATACGGGGTCAAGTCCGATCAGGCTGTAGACGTCCTGCCTGGAAAGCCCGGATTCCCGCAGCATCTTGATGCTTCTTGATCCGGCGCTTTTGGAAAGTTTCCGTCCGGATTCGTCAAGCAGCAGATCATGATGCAGGTAGATCGGAGGTTCGAAGCCGAGCGCATGCTGCACCAGCCGCTGCACGGCTGTGGCCTGAAAAAGATCGCGGCCGCGCACCACATGCGTGATGCCCTGCAGGGCATCATCGACGACCACGGCAAGCGGGTAGCTCGTGCCGATGTCCTTGCGGGCGAGCACGACGTCGCCCCAGGCAAGCGGCTCGGCCGTCACCCGAGCAACGCGAAACAGATCGTCGAGAAGCGCCTCTGCCCAGTCGAGCGGCCCATCAAGAGTGTCGACGGCATCTGCCATCGACACCCGCACAGCCTGTCCGATCGTGGCATCGATGGCGCTCGGCGCAATCCGTTCAACCGGCTCGGCCGACCGCGGATAATGCGGCGAGCCGTCCGGATCGCGCGGCCACGCGTCGCCGCTCTCGCGTTCGAATGCCGCAACCCGAGCCCGGATCTCGCTTCGGCTCAAGGCGGCAACATAAAGCGGCAGGCGTCCGGCGAGTCGCCGAAGCGCGTCGCGGTAGTCGGCAAGATGGTGCGATTGGTGCCGCACGTGTCCCTGCCATTGCACCCCGAGCCACGTCAGGTCGTCAAAAATCTGGTCGAGATAGCTCTGTCGGAAGCGCCCGCGATCGATGTCTTCGATGCGCAGCAATAACGTGCCGCCGGATTTGCGTGCCAGGTTGTGATTGAGTATCGCGGAATAGGCATGGCCGATATGGAGAAAGCCATTCGGGCTCGGCGCAAAGCGCAAGACGGGCGGTCGATCCGGATTGGCACGCATATCCGCTTGTTACCGTCGTCACGGGTCGCACGGCAAGCATAACAAGGACGCCCCGATGCAGCGAATCACCTGCCTGGCCGACATTGCCGAAGGCGTCGACCGGTTGCGAAGCCAGGACCCGGCCCTTGGTCCGGTCATCGAAACGGCGGGCACGATCCCGCTGCGCCTGCGACCGCCCGGCTTCGAAGGTCTGGCCCGCATCGTTGTCGGTCAACAGGTATCGGTGGCCAGCGCCGATGCGATCTGGAAGCGCCTGACGAACGCCTTTCCGCAGGTCGCCGCCGACGCGATTGCTGCGGCCGATGCGGAGACGTTGCGCGCCTGCGGCCTGTCCCGGCCGAAAGTCCGGACCTTTCACGCCATATCGAGCGCCGTCATGGAGGACGGGCTCGACCTGGAGGCGCTTGCCGAAATGCCCGCCGAGGCGGCACAGCAAAGGCTGATCGCCTTGCCCGGTATCGGCCCCTGGTCAGCCGAGGTGTACCTGATGTTCTGTGCCGGCCATCCCGATATCTTTCCAGCCGGCGACGTCGCACTGCAGAATGCCGTGCGCGATGCGGACGGCCTGATGGATCGGCCGGACGAGCAAGCATTGCGTGATCACGCCCTCCGCTGGGCACCGCTGCGCAGTGTTGCCGCGCGGATTTTCTGGGCCTATTACCGGGCGTGCAGATCCGGCCGGGAATCGCTTCCCGTATGAAGACAGAAACAGGTGAATCATGAAACAGCTTGACGGACCGAGACTTCCTCCTGCGGGTGGCGGTGCGGCCCGCTCGCTGGTGGTGTTGCTGCATGGCTTTGGCGCCGACGGCAACGATCTGATCGGGCTGGGCCAATACTGGGCGTCCTCGCTGCCCGGCACCTATTTTGTCGCCCCGCATGCACCGCAGCCCTGCACGATGGCGCCGTCCGGCCGCCAATGGTTTCCGCTGTCAATGCGTGACCCCGACGAGTATTGGCGCGGTGTCACCGAGGCCGCACCGGCCCTGAACGCCTTTCTCGATGCCGAACTCGAGCGCCATTCCCTGCCGCCGGAGCGCATGGCGCTGGTCGGTTTCAGCCAGGGCACGATGATGTCCCTGCATGTCGGCCTCCGACGCGAAAAGGCACCGGCCTGCATTGTCGGCTTTTCCGGTCTGCTGGCCGGCGTGGAAGACCTCGACAAGGACAGCGTCGGCCGTCCGCCGATCGTGCTCGTGCACGGCGATCGCGATGACGTCCTGCCGATGGATTTCATGTTTGCCGCCGCAAACATGCTGAATGCCATCGACATCCCGGTCGAATGGCACATCAGCCGCGGCATCGGTCACGGTATCGACGAGAACGGCCTTGCGATCGGTTCGGATTTTCTGAAGCTCGGGCTGAAATAAGCCGGTTCACGATGTCTGTGTGATTCGATGCACCGACGAAACAATCGTTCGCGATGTTCGAATTTCCGCTTGTGGATCAGGTTTTTAGACCTTCACAAGCCTGTCACGGCTTGCTTATTATAACCGGGTCGCACATCTTTGGGGGTGTGGGAGACACTGGCTGAAGGAGCGAGGCTTGACCGTCGCGGTTTCACCAGGCGCAAATCCGGCGCTTGTACTCAACGCCGATTACCGGCCGTTGAGCTATTATCCCCTGTCGCTGTGGTCGTGGCAGGATGCCATCAAGGCTGTCTTTCTCGATCGCGTAAATATCGTCTCAGAATACGAGACGGCGGTCCGCAGTCCGAGTTTCGAAATGCGTCTGCCGAGCGTCGTTTCTCTGAAGAGTTACATCAAGCCGGCACGCAACCCGGCTTTCACGCGGTTCAACGTGTTTCTGCGTGACAAATTCGAATGCCAGTATTGTCACGCAACCGAAGACCTGACGTTCGATCATCTGATCCCGCGCTCGCGCGGCGGCCAGACGACCTGGGAAAACGTCGTCACAGCGTGCTCGAGCTGCAATCTCAAGAAGGGCAACAAGCCCTGCAAGGATATCGGCATGTGGCCGACGCAAATGCCGTTCCGGCCGTCGATTCATGACTTGCACAATAACGGCCGGTCGTTCCCGCCGAACTATCTGCACGACAGCTGGATGGACTTTCTCTACTGGGATACCGTTCTGGAACCCTGATCCGAGATGCCGGGCGGCAATCCGCCCGGCCGTGTCTCAGGTCGTGCTGACCCCGATCAAATCATGTATTGGCCGCCATTGGCCGACAGCACCGATCCGGTGATGAATCCGGAATCGTCGGAGGCAAGAAACACCACGCACCGCGCGATCTCCTCCGGCTCGCCGAGCCGCCCGACCGGAATATGCGGCAGGATCTTCTCGTTCAGCACCTTTTCCGGCACGGCCCGCACCATTTCCGTTCCGATGTAACCCGGGCAGATCACGTTGACGGTGATGCCTTTCGATGCGCCTTCCAGCGCCAGGGCCTTGGTGAACCCGATGTCGCCGGCCTTGGCTGCCGAATAGTTTGCCTGGCCGGCCTGACCTTTCTGGCCGTTGATCGAAGAAATGTTGATGACACGCCCGAAACCCCGGTCCCGCAGGCGCGACCACAGGGGGTGCGTCATGTTGAAGACGCCCGACAGATTGGTGTCGATGACCTGGTCCCATTGTTCCTTCGTCATGCGGTGGAACATGCTGTCCCGGGTGATGCCGGCATTGTTGACCAGAATGCCGATATCGCCGTGGTCGGCCTCGACCTGGTCGATCCCGGCGGCGCAGGCATCGTAATCGGCGACCGACCATTTGTAGACGGCAATGCCGGTGTCCTGCTTGAACTTCGCGGCGGCTTCGTCGTTACCGGCATAATTGGCAGCAACCGTATAGCCCGCATCCTTCAACGCCATCGAAATGGCGGCGCCGATTCCGCGTGTCCCGCCGGTGACCAATGCGACTTTGCTCATCTGTTTCCCCCTCTTTGGGCTGCTTGTGTGGAGTATGACTGTTCGGGTCCGGGCAATGTGCACACATCGCCCGGCTTTTTTTCAGACGAAGAACGGCGCGACGGACTCAGCGCTCGACGCACATGGCAACGCCCATGCCGCCGCCGATGCAAAGCGTCGCGAGGCCCTTCTTGGCGTCGCGCTTCTGCATTTCGTGCAGGAGCGTCACCAGGACCCGGCATCCGGAAGCGCCGATCGGATGACCGATGGCAATCGCTCCGCCGTTGACGTTCACGATATCGGTATTCCAGCCCATGTCCTTGTTGACCGCACAAGCCTGCGCGGCAAAGGCTTCGTTGGCCTCGACAAGATCCAGGTCATCGACCGACCAGCCGGCCTTTTCCAGCGCCTTGCGCGATGCCGGAATCGGGCCGGATCCCATGATGGCCGGGTCGACACCGACGGTCGACCAGGACGCGATGCGGGCGAGCGGCGTGACGCCGCGCTTTTCCGCTTCAGAGGCCGTCATCAGCACCACAGCGGCTGCGCCGTCGTTGATCCCGGACGCATTCGCCGCAGTCACGGTGCCGTCCTTCACGAAGGCGGGCCGCAGCTTGGCGACCGAGTCCAGCGTGGCGCCGTGACGGATGTACTCGTCATCCTCGACCACGGTCTCGCCCTTGCGGTGCTTCACCGTGACCGGTGTGATTTCGTCTTTGAACCGGCCGGCCTTCTGGGCTGCTTCGGCCTTGTTCTGGGAAGCAACGGCAAACGCATCCTGATTGTCGCGGGTGATCTGCCATTTGCCGGCGACGTTTTCCGCCGTATTGCCCATATGATAGCCGTTGAAGGCGTCCCACAGGCCGTCCTTGATCATGGTGTCGATCATCGAATAATCGCCCATTTTGTGACCGGCGCGCAGGTGTGCGCAATGCGGCGACAGGGTCATGTTCTCCTGTCCGCCGGCTACGATGATGTCGGCATCGCCAGAGGCGATCTGCTGCATGCCGATCGCCACCGTGCGCAGTCCGGAGCCGCAGACCTGGTTGAGGGTCCACGCAGTCGTGCCTTCCGGAAGCCCGGCATGGATGGCAGCCTGGCGCGCCGGGTTCTGGCCGGCGCCGGCTGTCAGCACCTGGCCGAAGACCACTTCATCCACGTCGGCGCCTTCCACGTTGCCGCGCTTCATGGCTTCCTTGATGACGATGGCGCCAAGGTCGTGGGCCGGCGTGGTGGCAAATGCGCCGCTGAACGATCCGACGGGCGTACGGGTAGCCGATGCAATGACGATGTCTTCACTCATCCTGGGTTCTCCTTGGTTGGCGCCGGAGCGCCGAACACGATCCGTTGACGGTTAGGGGTGAATTAGGGTGTGACACGAACGTTTCACCCGACAGCGAAACGATGCGTTTCCTGAATGGACCGATGCTGGCGACCCGTGCGGTCGTGAGGTCCCTTTGTGTTTCCCGATTGGCGGATGGCCGGTTGTGGTTCCTGCTGTCTGCTGCACTGTGCGGCCCGCCTGCCGGACCGGTTCTGCAATCCGTCCGCCGCGGACACGAACCGGTACGACATCCGATTGCACTTCGAAATAGGTCGAAGGTTTATAGTCGGCCAATTTCCCTATGAGTCAACAAAGGCCGACGCATTGACCTGCCTCAATGGCGCAATGCGGGATCCGGGTTTGCTGCGTTGCCGTCTGATCCCGCATCAGATTTGGCAAAACGGGTCGAATTTATGCTGTTTTGGAAAAAGTCTTGCGGTATGCTGGCCGCAAAGATTTCGTGTGCAGCGCAGCATCCAGACGCTGCACCGGCGCCGGGACATCTTGCCCGGACCGATAGAATTGGGCAGTGAGGACAGGCCAGGCGATGACCAAGCACGAAGACCCCACCGTCATCAAGAAATACGCCAACCGGCGGCTCTACAATACGGGTACGAGCACGTATGTGACGCTTGAAGACCTTGGTGAGATGGTCAAGAACGAAGAGGATTTTGTCGTCATGGATGCCAAATCCGGCGACGACATTACCCGATCGGTCCTGACCCAGATCATCTTCGATCAGGAAAACAAGGGACAAAATCTCCTACCGATCGCGTTCCTGCGTCAGTTGATCCGGTTCTACGGCGATTCCATGCAATCGATCGTACCGAGCTACCTGGAATTCTCGCTTTCGTCGCTGACGAAGGATCAGGAGAAGTTCCGGGAGCACCTGTCACAGACCTTCGGAGCCACCGCGTTCGACGCGATGGAGGATCAGGTACGCCGCAACACGGAGATGTTCGAACAGGCCATGCGCATGTTCTCTCCGTTCAACAGCGGCTTTCCCGAAGCGGGCAGCACAGCGCAAAACGGCAAGGATACCGGCTCCGAGGAGGAGACCGAGACCGACATCGAAGCGCTGCGCAAGCAGGTGCAGGCGATGCAGAAGAAGATCGACACGCTCGCCAACGACAAGTAACCGGGCTCCGGCGGCAGAACGCAATCGGTCAGGCCGCGGAACGATCCGTCGCATCGGCTCGCCACGGCGGCGACAGGTCGACCACGCCGACATGGTCGCCCTGCAGATAGTCGATGCCCATGTCCCGCAGCAATGAAGCGGTCGCCTCGTCGCTGACCCATTCGGCGACGGTCGCGATGCCGAAGCTGCGGGCCAGGTCGATCAGCGACTGCACGAAGCGCCGATCCGCATCCGGTTCCGAAAGGTCGCGGACGCAGGCGCCGTCGATCTTCACCAGGTCGAGGTCGAGGCCGTGCAGCGCCTGGAGCGACGTCACACCGGAACCGAAATCGTCGATCGCCAGCTTGACGCCGAGATCCCGGATCCGTCGGGCAAACCGGCGGGTATCGTCAAGATTGCCGAAGGCACCGGTCTCGGTGATTTCCACGGTCAGCCGGTCGGCAATCGTTTCGCCGCTCCGGCGCAGGCCTGCGGCCAACAGATCCTGCCAGTCGCTCTCGATCGCCGATTGCGGTGAGACGTTAATGGCGATCCGCGCATCCGGATAGGCGGCGAGGTCTTCCAGCACCAGGTCCAGCACCCGATGGTCGACGAGCCGGGCCAGTCCGAGTTTTTCGGCGACCGGCATCAAGTCCGCCGCCGGCATGATACATCCGTCGGCGCGTTCCAGACGCATCAGGCATTCATGAAAGGCGACGGTTCCATCGCGGGCGGTCGCCACAGGCTGATAGGCCAGGCGCAGGCGCCGATCGTTCAGCGCGGAAACGATCTCCGTCGACAGATTGGCATTGTTGCGCCGCTCGACCGAGCGATGGCTCGACGGCACGTAGCAGACAAACGACTGGCGGCCCGCCATCCGCGCCATGTCCAGCGCTTCCATGGCGCAATGGATCGCATCGTGGGCGTTGCCGGCATGCAGCGGCGCGCAGACGCCGCCGATCGAAAGGGTGACGGCAACGTGTCCGACACCCGTCGTGATCACTTCGTCACCGACGGCCGACAGGAAGCGGCCGGCCGCGATATCGATGTCGTCCCGGTTGCAACGGGTCAGCACGACGCCGAACTTGTTGCCGGAGAAGCGCCCGAGGGCATCGCCGGCGCGCAACCGTCCTTTGATACGTTCAGCGACCGAGGCGATGATTTCGTCGGCAATGTCGAAACCATAGGCTTCGTTGATCGCCCCCAATGTGTCGATCGACAGGACCAGAAACGCACAATGGCCGCGCTGTCTCTGAGCCGTTGCGATCGCGTCGCTCAGCGTTTCGATCAGACGGATCCGGTTCATTTGCCCGGTCACTTCGTCGAACCGGCTGGCATAGGCGGTTTTTTGCTGGTCTTCGTAGCGCCGGCTGACGACCCGGACGACGCCATGGGCACGATTGGCCCGACCGTCCGGACCGGCGAACCATCGTCCCGTGTCCTCGACCCAGACCGAGCGGTCCTCCTGCGGTCCGGGGATGGTGAGACCGTATTCGATCTGATAGGGCACGCCGTCGCCGGGATCGCTCGATGCGGAATTGGCGACGGTGTCGAAGGGCGTTGTCAGCGTGTCGGGCGCCAACCACGTGGCATAGGCCTTTCCGGTCGCAATCGCCGCTCCCGCGGCACTGCCGAAGACGTCCGTTACATTGCCGCCCCAGCGCAATCGGTCATCGTCAAGCGTCCATTCATAGACGACTTCGCCGATCGAGGTGAGAATCCCGGTGGCGCCGGATGGTTTCGGTATCGAATGTCCGGATGCCGGACTCGTGGATTGTGCGGACCCCATGCCCCTTCGTGCCCCAGTTCATGCGTGTTGCTCTTGTTGCGGGCATGATCGCGCACGGACCTTAAGATAACGGGAAGCAATCGGACGCTTTTGACCGGAAATTGAAATCCGGCTAACTTGGTTAAGGCTCGGTTATGGTTGATTCTGCCGGGTCGCGACGGCGTGTGTCCGGTAGCGCTCACTTACCGGTGATGGCGCGCTTGTTGCATTGAAACCGTCAGGAACCAGACCCATGTCCCGGAATGGGACACCTGACGCAGGACAGACCCGGCATGAGCCTCGGCGTTTCGAAAATCCACCCGGTAGGACGCGCGGTCGTTAAGCGGTCGCCGACGCTGCCCCGTGCGGCGGGATCGGGCGAAGAGAGCGATGCGCGACCGCAGGCTTACGGCGCTCTGGTCACGACCACGCCGGCACCGCGCCGCGACGACCGGCTGAAAAGCCTCGAATACGCAAACGCGCCCTTTGTGGCACAGCTGATCGCCTCGCGCGACGCCGCTTCCCCCTCGCATTTGAGCCGACGGTTC
>JANQQB010000477.1 GCA_028285165.1 Rhodobiaceae bacterium | reverse complement strand
CGCGTCGTGCGCCACGCCACGCAATCGGTTCTGGTGGTGCGCTACAACTAGTACCTCGTCGCAGAGATTTTGACGGTTTGATGGGGAAGACTCGCGCCTAGCCCAGGCACGAGTCTTCCCCATCAAACCGTCAAAATCTCTGCGACGAGGTACTAGTTGTAGCGCACCACCAGAACCGATTGCGTGGCGTGGCGCACGACGCGCGCGGCGTTCGGCCCGAGCAGGTAATCCTTGAGCGCCGGCCGGTGGGACCCGACGACGATCATGTCGGCGTTGACCTCGTTGGCCGCCGCCAGGATTTCCTCGTAGATCGATCCGTGCGCGATGATGTGTTGGACGGGCGTGCCGTCAGGCACGTGCTTTTCGGTGAACGCGTGCAGTTCAACACGGGTCTTTTCCAGCATGTCCTGTTCGTAATCCTTGGGAAAGAACCCGCTCACGACGCTCATGCCGAAATCCGGCACCACGCAGACAACAAACAGGATGTCGTCGCCGGACATCAGTTCCAGTGCAGCATTGACCACCTTCTCAGACGACACCTCGTCATGAATGTCGATCGTTGCCAGGATTCTTTTAAAGACGTTCATGTCGGCCTCCAGCCGGGCGTTTGCCGATGATGCCGACCCGGGTCAGGCGGGGCGCGTTCATGCGGATCGAAAGCCCGGACCGTGCGGAACGGTCCGAGCCGGGGAAAGGAAAGGCGCAGGCCATCGGTTCGCTGCTTCCGGGTCACGCCTTTGCCGGCGCCGCGTCGGCGACCGGAGCCGCGGAGCGCCGGCGGCGCTGCAGGAACCAGATGAAGCCGAGCAAGGCGAGCGCCGGGATATACATCAATTGGCGCGGCGGCTGATCGGCCGGGACGAGCAGCGTTGTGATCACCTGATCGAAATCGAAACCGGCCTTCTCGGCCTCGGAATCGAACGTCGCACCATCGACGAGGACCTTGCCGTCCTCCATGAGCAGTTCGAGACCGAAGGCTTCCAGCCGTTCCTCGCCGGTGGGTTCGTCGCCGACCTTGATGATCATGGTCAACGTGATCGGATCGCCGACCTCGTCGAGACCGTCGATGATCGTGCGCAGTTCGGAATCGGGTTCCGCGTCGCCGATCACCTCGACAATGCGCGCCGGATCGGTTTCGACGAAGGGCGGCGAGATCATGTCCATCCAGAAGCCCGGCCGGAACAGCGTGAAGGCGATGAGGATCAGTGCCAGCGATTCCCAGATGCGGGACTTGGCGACAAAGTATCCCTGGCTTCCGGCTGTGAATATCAACATCGCCGCAGTCGCCATCACGAATACAAAGGCCCCCTGTAAGGGCGTCACATCGATCAGCAGGAGATCGGTGTTGAAGATGAACAGGAACGGCAGGAGCGCGGTCCGCAGCGAATAGAAAAACGCCACGAAACCGGTCCGGATCGGATCGCCGCCTGAGACCGCGGCGGCCGCGAACGACGCCAGGCCCACCGGTGGCGTTACGTCGGCCATGATGCCGAAATAGAACACGAACAGGTGCACCGCGATCAGCGGCACAATCAGTCCGTTCTGCTGTCCGAGCGCGACGATCACCGGGGCAAGCAGGGACGACACGACGATGTAGTTTGCCGTGGTCGGCAGGCCCATGCCGAGGATCAGACTGAGGATCGCTGTAAATATCAGGATCAGCAGGATCTGGCCCTGGGACAGGAATTCTACGAGCGCGGCAAGCACGGCCCCGACACCGGTCTGGGACACGGCGCCGACAATGATGCCGGCAGCCGCCGTGGCGATACCGATGCCGATCATGTTGCGCGCGCCGGAGATCAGCCCGTCGACCAGTTCATTGAAGCCGCGGGCAAACGCCCCCGCCTGGCTGTCGCCCCGGAACATGGCAAACAGCATGCGCTGGGTCAGAAGAATGAAAATCATGAACGCCGTCGCCCAAAACGCGGACAGGGACGGCGATAACCGTTCGATCATCAGGCACCAGATCAGGACGCCGACCGGCAACAGGAAATGCAGACCGGACTTGATCGTCGGCCCCGGCTCGGGCAGGCGCACGACCGGCTCGTTCGGGTCGTCCAGTTCCAGTTCCGGATAGGCGGCGCAGAACCGGACAATGAAAACGTAGGCGACGATCAGGAGCGCGCCGATGACCCAGATGGTTGCATCGCCGGCCATCCCGCCGATGAGCTCGATGGCGTAGAACAGACCGAAGGCGGAGATTACCGTGACGCCGAGCACCAGGGCGCCGGTCGACAGGACTTTCATAATCGTGTCTTCGCTGGCGCGGGACTTCAAAATCTGCATGGCCGCAAGGACGATACCAAGGGCGATCAGGACCGCCAGAAGCCGCATTTCCGTCGTACCGAGCGCCTCGAACAACGCGAACAGGTAGTAGATCCCGCTGGCGATCGCCATCAGCACGGCGATCGTCACGCCGAAGGAAATCAGCGCCCATTTGAAGGGTTTGACCTTGCCGGCCCGTTCCAGACCGGCCATGCCCTGCTTCATCGCCTCCAGGTGCACGATGTAGACGAGCGCGATGTAGGAGATGACAGCCGGGACGAAGGCGTGCTTGACGACTTCGAAATAGGAAATCCCGATATACTCCACCATCAGGAAGGCCGCAGCGCCCATGACGGGCGGCATGATCTGGCCGTTGACGGAGGAGGCCACTTCCACGGCTCCGGCCTTTTCGGCGGAGAAGCCGACGCGGCGCATCATGGGGATCGTGAAGGTTCCGGTGGTGACGACGTTGGCGATCGAGGACCCGGAGATCAGGCCGGTCATGCCGGAAGCGACGACGGCGGCCTTGGCCGGCCCGCCGTTCAGGTGGCCCATCAGCGAGAAGGCGACCTTGATGAAATAATTGCCGGCGCCGGCCTTATCGAGCAGCGCGCCGAACAGGACGAACAGGAACACCAGATCGGTCGACACGCCGAGCGCGATGCCGAATACGCCCTCGGTCGACAGCCATTGGTGATAGGCGACCGCGTTGAAGCTCGCGCCCTTCCAGGCCAGGAAGCCCGGCGCATAGGGGCCGAGGAAGGTGTAGCCGAGGAACACCATGGCCACGATCATCAGCGGCGGCCCAAGCGCGCGTCTGGTCGCCTCCAGAAGGAACAGGATGCCGGCGACCGAAATGATCACGTCGAGCGTGTTCGGATTGTTCGGCCGGTCCGCAAGCTGGGAACCGGTCAGATCCTTGATGAACTGCGTATCGAAAATGAAGAGATAGAGCGCACAGAACGATCCGCCGATCGCCAGGATCCAGTCGGCCATCGGCACGTGACGGCGTGGTGACGACTTGAAGGCAGGATAGGCGAGGAACGCCAGGAATATCGCAAAGGCCAGATGGATCGGGCGCGCCTCGCGGCTCGAAAACACGCCGAAGCCGGTCGTATAGGGCAGCGGCGAGGCGATCCAGACCTGGAAGATCGACCAGGCCAGGGCCGTACCGGCAATCAGAAGCGCGACCTGGCGATTGAGCGGAACGCGACCCCCGGTATCGGTCGACGCGACCAGATCTTCGAGCTCGGCGCTGGACAGTTTTCCGCCGGATTCAGTTTGCGACATCCCGGTTCCCCTCGCCCGTCACCGTCTTCGTCGTCGTCGCGGCAACGGGGCCTTTGTCCGTGCCCGAGGCACGATCTTCCCCCAAAACAAAAGGGGAGCCGGCTTGCCGGCTCCCCGATCGGCCGGTCTACATCCAGCCTTTTTCCTTATAGTACTTCACGGCGCCTTCATGCAGCGGCGCGGACAGATTGTTCTTGATCATGTCCGCTTCGACGAGGTTGCCGAAGGCTGGGTGCATCTTCTTGAAGCGTTTGAAGTTTTCGAAGACCGCCTTGGTGACTTCGTAGACGACTTCCGGAGAGGTCTTGGTCGATGCGACGAAGGTCGCGCCGACGCCGAACGTGGTCGTGTCATCCGGCGAACCGGTGTACATGCCGCCGGGGATCGTCGCCATGGAGTAGTAGTCCGCGCCCGAGGCGAGGTCCTTGATCTTGTCGTTGTCGACGTTGATCAGTTTGGATTCGCAGGAGGTCGTGGCTTCCTTGATCGTGCCGGCCGGGTGGCCGACGGTGAAAACGATGGCATCGATCTTGTTGTCGCAAAGCGCAGCGGCCTGCTCCGACGATTTCAGTTCGGCGGCCAGGGCGAAGTCGGACGGCGACCAGCCCATCTTGTCCATGACGACCTCGAAGGTCGCGCGCGCACCGGATCCCGGATTACCGAGATTGACGCGCTTGCCCTTCAGATCCTCGAACGTGTTGATGCCGGAATCGGCCCGCGCGACGACGGTGAAGGGTTCGGGGTGCACCGAGAAGACGGCCCGCAGCTCTTCGAACTTGCCGTCCGGGAACTTGTCCGGCGCCGAGCCGTTATAGGCATGGTATTGCCAGTCCGACTGAGCCACGCCGAGGTCGAGATCGCCGGCACGGATGCCGTTGATGTTGGCCACGGAGCCACCCGTCGTGTGGGTGCATTTGATGTTGTGATCCTTCGTTCCCCGGTTCACCAAACGGCAGATTGCGCCGCCGACCTGGTAGTAGACCCCGGTCTGACCGCCGGTGCCGATCGTGATGAATTGTTCTGCCAGAGCCGGTCCGGCAAAGGTCACAGCCCCCAAAAGGGCTGCACCGATTGCAGTTCTTCGCATTTTCATCAGCCTTTTCCTTCCCCGATTTAAAATGCGGACACGTCGTCCTTAAACGTGCATGAGGGCAAAACGTTTGGATTTCAGTCAACCCCGGTATAGTACCGGTTCCGGTCGGTGGGCCGCCGTCCGGCGCGTTGACTTCCTCCCACCGACTTGGTGTACGCTGGCCCAAAGACGCCCCGCGCTTGGGCGGATCGATAAGGGAACAGAATGCGCCGGCTCTTCTGCACAGCGATCCTTGTGTTCGCACTGGCAGCCAACGGACTGGTCGCCGT
Organism: Rhodobiaceae bacterium; assembly: GCA_028285165.1. Lineage (GTDB taxonomy): Bacteria > Pseudomonadota > Alphaproteobacteria > Rhizobiales > JANQQB01 > JANQQB01. Next base: position 8,092 of record JANQQB010000477.1, on the reverse strand, counting down.
GTCGGCGCAGGAGAGCCTGCGCGTGGTCCGGGCCGGCGTCCTTGAGAATTTCCCGCCCTATTACCTGATCGAGCAGGAATTCGACCGGCCCGCCGGCTTTGCCGTCGACCTGTTCAATGAGATCGTCACACGCGCCGGCCTTGCGGTGGTCTACAAGCCTTACCGGACCTGGCGCGAACTGATCGAGGCGGCGGCGGCAGACGAGATCGACGTGGTCCCGATGCTGCCGGTCGATACGGAAGCGCTGTCCGCCTTTCAACCGACGGCGATCGTTCACACCGCCCCGGTCAGCATTTTCGTACGCGCCGACAACGAGGACATCAAAAGCAATTCGGACTTGCCCGGCCGCCGTGTGTCCGTGGTCGCCGGCGATATCGGCGCACAGCTCATGCGCACCTATCGCGGCGAATTGAGCATCTTTCACCCGACCGTGGAGGATGCGCTCTATGCGGTCATCTCGCGAACAAGCCACGCGATCGTCATGGAAGACGACGTGCTTCTCCAGCATGCCCGTCCGCTCGGCCTTGCCGCGCTGATCGAATCGCTCGAGCCGCCGGTTCACGAATTGCGCTATGCGGTCGCCGTCAACAAAAACGCCGCCAATCTTTTTGCCACGCTCAGGCCGGCGGTGGCGTCCTATCTGACCACGGACGCCTATCGTCAGGTCCGCCAGACCTGGATCGGCAGTCCGGAACTGGTGTTTGACTGGCAACGGGCGCTGATCGTGGCGGGCATCGTGCTTGCGGTGTCGATCACGTCGCTCGGCCTGTGGCGCTACATTTCGGTGATGCGCCTGAACCGGGCACTCGCCCGCTCGATTGCGGAACGCGAAGCTGCCGAAGCCCGCTTCAAGGACCATGCCGAAGCGGCGTCCGACTGGTTCTTCGAACTCGACCGCGATCTCCGCTTCACCTTCCTGTCGCCGGCATTCGAAAAGGCGGTCGGCATTCCGCCGGATCAATTGATCGGGAAAAAGCGCTGGCGCCCCATCGACCGACCATTGACGGAGGGCGAGCAGGATCTGATCGATGCCTACAAATCGCTGGTCGGCGAACGCAAGAGCTGGCGGGATGTGACGTTCACGGTGCGGATGCCCGACGGCGAAAGCCGCATCATCTCGACAAGCGGCAAGGCGCTCACCGACGGGCAAGGAGAGTTCGACGGTTTCCGGGGCGTCGGGCGCGACGTGACACGTCGCATCGAAACCGAAAAAGCCCTGCAACAGGCGCAGAAACTGGAAACAATCGGCAAGCTGACCGGCGGCATCGCCCACGATTTCAACAACCTGCTCATGGTGCTGACCGGCAACCTGGAAATGCTGAAGCGGCACGTCGCCGAAAGCGCGCCGGAGCGGTCCTTCCTGGATATATCCAGCGAGGCCGTCGATCTCGGCACAAAACTCACCCAACGCCTGCTCGCCTTCTCGCGCCGGCAATCGCTGGCACCGGAGCGCTTCGACCCGAATGTCCTGGTGCGCGACCTGAAAAGCCTGATCCAGACGTCGATCGGCGAAAACATCACTCTGGCGCTCGACCTCAAATCCGAGATGGGCCGGATCCTGGTCGACAAGGCGCAATTGCAGATCGCGCTTTTGAACCTGGCGCTCAATTCCCGGGACGCGATGCCGGCCGGCGGACGCCTGACGATCCAGAGCGACGAGGTGGAGGTGGATGCGGCCTTCGTGAAAGCAAATCCGGGATCGCATGAGGGCTGTTTTGCGGTCTTGAGGGTGATCGATACAGGCACCGGTATCGACCCGTCCATCCTGCGCAAGGTCGTGGAACCTTTCTTTACGACCAAAGAGCCTGTGGAAGGCACCGGATTGGGATTGAGCACGGTCTACGGATTCGCGAAACAATCCGGAGGGTTTTTCATCATCGACAGCGTCGTGGGTCACGGAACCATGGCCGCGCTCTTCCTGCCCTGCCTGCATGGCGACGCCGGTGCGGCCGCCGCCGGCCCGGACGGCGATCTGGAAAGCCTGCGGTCGGACGGCGAGCGCATCCTGGTCGTGGAAGACAATGCCCGGGTGCGCCAGATCACCGTCATCCGGCTGGAAGAGCTCGGTTACAAGGTTCTTCAGGCAGCGAACGGGCCGGACGCATTGAATCGGTTGAAGGATAATCCCGATGTGGTGCTAATGTTCACCGATATGGTGATGCCGGGCTCCTCCGGCATGGATCTCGCCGAGAAGGCCCGTGCCATGCGCCCCGATCTGCGGGTCCTGTTCACGACGGGCTATTCAGAAGAGATGGCGCGCATGGCCGATAAGGAACATTGTCTGGCTAAACCCTACAAACAGAAGGATCTGGCACGGAAACTGCGGGACGTCCTGGAAGACCATGCGGTCGTGGAACCGGCATGAGACCTTACGCATTCCCGTTCAATGATGTGATTGCAGGCACCTTGTGCCGGCCAAAAAAACCGCTGCGCGGCCGGGAGAACAAAAGCCGCGCTCGGACAGCAACGGGGCACCGGAAATGAGCGAAGAACAGCAAAACGTCTATGTGGTGGACGACGACGATCTGGCCCGCAAGACGATTGTCGGGATCCTTGAGACTGAAGGTTTCCAGGCCAAGGCCTTCGCTTCCGGGCCGGATCTGCTTGAGGCCATCGATGCGGCGCCGTTCGGCACCATCCTGCTCGATGTAAAGATGCCGGGCATGGATGGGCTGGAAACGCTCGCCAAGCTGACGGAAAAGAACGTTCGCATGCCGATCATGATGATTTCCGGATTTGGCGATATCAGCATGGCGGTTCGAGCGGTCAAAGCCGGTGCCATTGACTTTATCGAAAAACCGTTCGAGCCCGACGAACTCGTGGCGGCGATCGCCTCATCGCACGAGAACTACGCCCACGGTCCGGTCGATCCAAGCGCCGATCCGTTCGAGAACACGCCGGTCGGCGTACTGTCGAAACGCGAACGCCAGGTGCTCTCACTGCTGATCAACGGCGATTCCAACAAGGTGATCGCCTACAAGCTGAACATCAGTCCACGCACCGTGGAGTTCCATCGCGCTAAAATCATGAAGCGGCTCGACGTCACCACCTTTGCCGAACTCGTCCGAGTCGCCGTTTCCTCCGGGCTCTGATCCGCGCCAGCCCGATATCTCGTCGATTCCGCCTGTCATCGCGCTAGCGGGCACACTTCTGCCCACTTTTTCCGTAACCGGTAACGTGATACGCGTTTCTTCATAGATACGTCGTCTCTCGGACACCGGCAGGGCGCCATGAAATCCTTCCAAACAAAAACAATCGTTTCGGGACTTGGAGCGCTTCTTCTCACAGTTTTTGCGGTCCAAACCCCCGCCACGGCCCAGGACACCCCGGCCATCAAGATCGGTACCGGCGGCTCGACCGGCGTCTATTTCGTCGTCGGAAACGCGATTTGCCGGATGATGCGCCTGAGCGCTCGACGCGGGCAATCGCAAAGGGTCAATTGCGCGGCACCGCCGAGCGGCGGATCCATCGAGAACCTTTCCCTGCTGCAATCGCGCGACGTCGATGTCGGCGTCGTGCAATCCGACTGGCAATTTCATGCCTTCAACGGGTCGAGCATTTTCGACGGCAAACCTTTCCCGGAACTGCGCGCCCTGTTTTCGGTGCATGTCGAACCGTTCCACATCGTTGCCCGCAAGGGCTCGGGTATCGAGCAATGGGACGATCTCTGGGGCAAGCGGGTGAATGTCGGCAATATCGGTTCGGGCCAGCGCGCAACATTCGAAGAACTGATCCGCGAGCACGGCAAGACCATGGAAGGGTTCTCGGCCTTCTCCGAACTGAGTTCTTCCGAACAGGCCGGCGCGCTGTGTGCAAACGAGATCGACGCCTTCGGCTTTACCGTCGGCGTGCCCAATGCCAGCATCGCGCAGGCGACCGACGGATGCGAGGGCACGATCATCGATCTGGACACGCCGGTCATCCGGACCCTCGTCGACGGCGCGCCGTACTACCAGTGGACCACGATCCCGGACGGTACCTATTTCACGACGGAAAAGGACGTGCGCACGCTCGGGGTGCTGGCGACGGTCGTCAGCCATGCCGACGTGGACGACGACATCATCTACGCGCTGGTGAAAAGCGTGCACAAGAACATGCCCATGTTCACAACGCTGCACCCGGCGTTTGCGACCCTGAATTCGAAGAACATGACACAGGACGGCCTCTCCGTTCCGCTGCATCCGGGCGCGGAGCGGGCCTATAAGGAATTGGGACTCCTGGAATAATCGCGATCAGCGGGCGGCAGTCTGGGCGTCCTTGTTGCCATCCCGCCAGGCAGCCCATTCCCGCCTGGATCCACCGAATACGTTGCGGTCGACATTGCCGACGATCCCGTCGACACGACCGGTTCCGGTATATTGCCAGAAAGTCCAGTCGTCGCGCTGATTGTACTTGGTGCGCGGATGACCCGCCACCGAACGCACCCAGAACGGATAGTCGTTGAACTCCCCTTCGAGGATCTCGCGGTGGAAGTCGACGGACGTATAGATGATGGGCTTCTTGCCGTAATGGGATTCCAGCCGGTTCAGGAACACCCGCATTTCGGCGAGCACCTTGTCCCGCGGCGGCTTGATCGTGCAGGTCGGTGAATGGCCGTTCCATTCCATGTCGAGCACCGGCGGCAAGGCCTTCGGATCCCGCGGCACATGTTTGATGTACCAGCGCACCTGGTCGCGGGCCGACCGGCAGAAATAATAGAAGTGGTAGGCACTGCGTGGAATGCCCGCCGCCGCGGCTTCCTTCCAGTTCTTGTCGAAACGCTCGTCGAAACGGTCGCCGCCCTCCGTCGCCTTGATGAAGGCAAACTTGACGCCGGCCTCCCTTGCGCGCTGCCAGTCGATGTCGCCCTGGTATTTGGACACGTCGATCCCGTGGATCGGAAAGGATTGTGGCTTTTCGTGTTCCAGCGGCGAAATCGGCCCGAGGGAGGTGAAGTCGCCGCTTGTGCAGGCGCCAAGGGCAAGAAGGCCGCCCAAAGCGGCCATGCGCATGAAACCGTTCATCGGACCTGAAAGACCTGTTGTTCAAAGAGCTTCGCGATAATTCGCCGGCCCGAGTCCACCCGTCGAGCCTGACGTTCCTACACCAGAATGCGTCTCTCATGAAGCGCGAAGCGGTCGCAGCGCTCTGCGGCGCGCATTGATCGTTAACGCTCAGACGATTTCGGCGCCGAACTGGGCCGCGCTTTCCAGGAGCTCTTCCCACAGCGACAGGGCGAAGCTGCGGGGCAGAAACAGGTCATATCCGACATCCGAGTGCCAGACCGTGATACCGACATGGTGGATTGCACTCGACCCGACACTGCCCGGCGGGAACCGGTCAGGGCGCAGGTCGAGCGGCAAATGGCGGTTGAGGAGCGCTGCCGCCTCGGGTCCGGATAGCCGTATTCGGGTGCGCGAATGCGACAGATCGAGCACCGTGCCCTCCTCGGGAACGAGCGCCGGCGCGGGTGTGTCCAGGATCCACCATTTCAAGGGTTCGATGCGCAGAAGCGTTCCGTTTGGTCCGCTCGACGCGCGCCCCGGACCCGGCGCCGCGTCGACACCGACCGCCTTTGCGATCTGCCCTCCGACGGCCGCGATCGTCTCCGGCCAGCAGGCCGCCTGATGGAGAACGAGGCCGGGAAGCTCCGACAGCGTCACACCAATCTGGTCCGGTGTGCCGAAACGGCGCGGTTCCGCATGCCCGGCAAGGGCCGACAAACGCTCAGCCATGCATGCGCTCCCCGCTCGGGTCGACCATATGCGGCGACACGATTTCAACGTCGATGTTGCCCTTGCGGACCGGATCCGCGGCGGTAACGGCGCGGCCTTCCCAGGCCGCCGGACCGCCGGACATGAAGCCGATGCCGATCCAGTGGCCGAGTTCCGGCGAGTGGGTCACACCGGTGATCCAGCCTTCGCCAAAGCCGGATACGTTTTCGGCAGAACACAGGAGCGAACCCGCATTGAAGGTCTGCGACCGGTTCTTCGGAAAGATCCCGACGAGGCGCGGCCGGTTCTCATCCGTCAGGGCCGGGCGGGAGCGCAGGGCGCTGCCGATATAGGCCTTCTTCGTCGACGCCATCTTGCCGAGACCGGCATCCTCGATGGTGACACGGCCATCGAGTTCGGCGCCGGTCACATGACCCTTTTCGATCCGCATGGTGCCGAGCGCTTCCAGACCGTACAGACAGCCGTCATGCTCCGCTGCCGCATTCCAGAGGAGATCCATCATGGCCGGTCCGAAATCGGACGGCACATAGGCTTCGAATGCCCGCTCACCGGAAAAACTGATGCGGGCAATGCGGCAGGGAATGTCCCCCTTCAACTCGGTTTCGACGACGCCCATGAACGGAAGGGCATCGTTCGTAACGACGGCCGGGTCGGCGAGACAGGCTTCCAGAACGGTTCGGGAATGCGGTCCCGCCACGGCGCATCCTGCCCATTGATCGCTGACCGAGGTTACGTGGACCTTCAGGTCCGGCCAGCGAACCTGCAGCAATTCCTCCAGCCAGACCATGACCGCAGCGGCATGAGATGTGGTGGTGGTCATGAAATAGTCGGTGTCCGACAGGCGCCAGGTCGTACCGTCGTCGAACACGATGCCGTCGTCGCGCAGCATGATGCCGTAGCGAGCCTTGCCGACAGGAAGCTTGGCAAACGGGTTGGTGTAGATGCGGTTCAGGAATTCCGTCGCATCGGGGCCCTGGACGGCGATCTTGCCGAGCGAGGTCACGTCGCACAGACCGACGCATTGCCGCGTCGTCGTTGCCTCGCGGACATAGGCCTTGTCGATCGTCTCGCCGTCGCGCGCGAAGTACCACGGGCGGTGCCACAGGCCGGCTTCGGTCATGGTGGCGCCGTTCGCCAGATTCCAGTCGTGCATGGGCGTGCGCCGCAGGAGCTTGAAATGAGCGCCGACGGAGCGACCGCGCAACGCGCCGATGCTGACCGGGGTGTAGGGCGGACGGAAGGTCGTGGTGCCGACCTCCGGCACGTCGCGACCGAGTGCTTCGGCCATCAGCGCAATGCCGATCACGTTGCCAACCTTGCCCTGATCGGTGGCCATGCCCAGCGTCGTGTAGCGTTTCAGGTGCTCCACCGAGACGAAGCCTTCACGATGCGCAAGCCGGACGTCGTCGGCGGTCACGTCATGCTGCGGATCGACGAAACTCTTCAGCTTTTCGCCCGGCACTTTGACCTCGTAGACCGGACGGATCGGGGTCTGCCAACCGGCGCGCTCCGGCTGCACCCCGTCAGCCGATCCCTTTCGTTTCTTCGAGCCAAGGGCCTTGGCCGCCGCCGCGCCGGCCGCTCGGCCCGATGCAATGCACTCGGTACGGTTCCAATATCCGGCCGCCGAGCCGGCCATGACCAGGTTTTCCGTGCATTCACCCGGCAGGAAACAGGCGGTGTCGGCATCCCAGACGGGCTTTACGCCTCTGTGGGATTGCAGGTTGACGAGCGGCGACCAGCCACCGGAGACCAGGAGAAGGTCGCAGCGTTCCGAGGACTTGGTCCGCCATCCGTCACCGTCGGCAACGGCCGTGTCGATATGGGCGATCGCCGGCGCGCCGCGGGCGCGCAGCGGTGCTGTGCCCCACTGGATCTCCACCCCGGCCATGCGAGCGTTGTTGACCAGCGGTCCATCGGCATTCGGGCGCGCATCCAGCACAAGAACGTCCGCGCCGGCGGCGGCAAGATCGATAGCGACCGGATAGGCGGACTCGTTGGTTGTCGCGACGACGACATTTTCCCCCGCCAGAACGCCAAACCGATTGAGATAGGTGCGGCCGGCAGCGGCCGACATGATGCCGGGCCGATCGTTGTCGCCAAAGGCCAGACCGCGTTCCAGAGCGCCGGCTGCCACAATCGTGTAGCGGGCCCGTACGGTCCAGAAGCGCTGGCGTGGCAGGTGCGCGGACGGAGCCGCGATATGATCGGTTACACGCTCAAGCAATCCGGCGGTTCCGTAATCGTAGAGACCGAACGCCGTGGTGCGCAGGCGCACCCGGACGCCGGCATCGGTCAATGCCGCCATATCGGCCGCACGTTCGGCCTCCGCCGGCGGATTGGACAGATCGTCGCCGCCGGCGACAAAGTCCTGCTCG
>JANQQB010000473.1 GCA_028285165.1 Rhodobiaceae bacterium | reverse complement strand
CGATCCAACCCTCGCCGCTGAGGGAGGGCGGCCACCCTCCTCCAGCGGTCCCTTTATTGCCTGTTCGGCACCAAGAGTCATAAGACAAGCGGTTCCGGGCTCAAACAGCCAGAAACCGTTTCGTCGTCTCCGCATCGGGGATCGGCAGCGCGGATGAGCCGTGTTCGTGCACGATCAGCCAGTCTCCATCACGCTTTTCGAGAATCAGGGTGACACGGGCCTCCGGCAATTCGATTGGCGTGCCGTCCGGCATTTCTCCGCTGCCGATCAGCGACACCGTCGACCAGGCGACATCCCCGCGGATGTGCACGCGCAGGTCGTCGTTGGCATCCAGGCGCCAGACTTTCGGTACGGTCATGAATTGCCGGTAATAGGCGGCGGCGGGCGCCCAGGCCTGAAAACCGTCATGCGGCCGGCCGAAATCGAAGGACGAGAACGTGTCGTCCCGCGCATAGATGTGGGACACGGCGTCCAGGTCGAACGGCGCATCGGGACCGGTGCGCCAGCTTGCGACCCATTCCAGGGTCCGGGCGCGAACGGATTCTTGATCGTTGGTCATCGTTTACTCCTGTGTTGGCCTGTTTCAGGCGCGCGGTGCGAAAAGGCGGGTCAACGTCGGTACGATCGCAAAGACCATCGCCGGTACGAGGATTGCGCTGGTCAGGAAGCTGCGTGTGGCATCCGGCATCCCGACGGCGTTTGCGAGGGCCGACAACGCCGTGACTGTCGGCCAGACGAAGAGGAACAATGCGAACGCGTAAAGGGGGCGGTTCATGATCAGGGTCCTTGGTTCAGCCTTCCGCAAGCGACGCGGGCGGCGTTTCGATGACCTGAAGATCGCGCCTGAGCGGCTTGACATCCAATCGTGGTTTGTCACTTTGCGATAACGGGAGGTTATCGCCATGTTGATCGAATTGCGCCTGTGGCGGTCCTTCGTCGTGCTGGCCGAAGAACTGAACTTTCGCCGCGCAGCCGCACGCCTGGGCCTGTCGCAACCGGCACTCACCAAACAGATAAAGGAATTGGAAGAGCGGCTTGGCGTCACCCTGTTCAAACGCGAGCCGCGCGGCGTCGAACGGACGCCGGCCGCTGAAACCAACCTGGAAGCCGCTCGCGATCTCATCGCCGCAGCGGAACGCCTGGAACGCACCTTTCGAAGCGATGACGAAGTCGGTCTGGAAGAGGTGACCCTTGGGGCGCTTGCCTATGTGACACGGCGCTTTCTGCCCGCCGCGCTCGGCGCGGCGCACCGGGCCCGGCCGACACTCCGGGCCAGGGTCGACGACATGACCCCGATCGAAGCGGCCGGCGCCGCCGCCGATGGACGCATCGACCTCGGCGTTGCACTCGCACCGGTCACGGAGCCGAACCTGATCGTCAAACCGCTGGTGAACGGCCATTGGACTCTCGTGGCGCCCGGCGATGCCGGGCTGCCGGACGAGGCCGCGCTTGCCGATCTGGACGGACGGACACTCATCCTGTTCGATCGCCGCGCAAATCCCGATCTCTACGACGGGCTGACGACGCGGATCGCGGCCGCGGCACCACGGGCGAGCATTGCGTTTCATGCCCAGGACCCCTCCTCCGGCGTCGACATGGCCGCCCATGGTCTCGGCGTGTTTGTTGCCGCGTCCTATGTGCTGCCGCCTTTGCCCGATGGCCTGACGGCCCGTCCGGTCAGCGACCTGGGCGAACCGCTGACCCTCAGCCTCGTCTGGCGCCGCGACCGCATGCGCCCGGCGCTGCGGTCGCTGATCGACGGTTTTCTGGAGACCCGGGAACTCTGACCCGACAGGTCTATGCCTGCTGCGGGTGGGTGATGGTCGTCAGATGTTCACGGATCACTTGCCATCCGTCTCGGGTCCGTTCCAGCACCAGCGTGCCGTGCTGGCCCGGTTTGGGAAGCAAGTCCTTGCCATCGGCGTCGCGGCCGTCAGCCTCGAAGGTCAGCGTGACCACGGCAAGGTCGTCGGAAACATGCGCTCTCACCGGCCCGACCGGTGCGATGCGCCAATGGCTGAAGGGCGCCATGAACGGCGTCCAGGTTTCGATATAGGCATCGACGCTGTCGAGCGTGACGACCGTACCGCCCATGTCGTCGACAATCGCGACGGCACCGGCGCCCGGCTTGAAGACCGCGCGAAACGCCTCCCCGTCCCAGGGCGCATCGCCCGGGCTCCAGGCCGCGAACCAGCGGCTGACGACGACGCTCAGATCGTGCGGATCGCCATGGAGGTCTTTGCCGATAGAAATCTCGAAGGTCTGCATCACTTGTCTCCTGTTGGACCATGTGCCTGGCCCGAAGATCGATACGCCACGCCGGGAGCGCCAATCGCCATTGCGCATGGCGCGATAACCGGGCGGGCAAAACCAAGTGACAGATTCCTGTCGGTTGACCGCTCCTGACCTGCACGCCGAAGCAAGCAACAGATCCTTGTCCATGAAAGACGGGAAACCGGGCGATGCATGATCCCGTTACCGAGACGGTGCTGTTCAGGTTGAACGACGGCGTGAGTGAAACAGACGTCCTGGCGGCGGCACAAACCGTGATGGCCTTCGTGGAAGCACAGCCCGGTTTCGTTCACCGACGGCCGTACCCCCTCGCGCCTCGACATCGTCAAGTCGGGACCGGCGGCAAACGGCGCCGTCATGACGATCCACAGGCGAAGCGAAAGCCGATAAGGCGGACGGGTCACCGCGACTGGGCGGAACGCGTGACCTCGACCTTTTCGAACGTGTTGGTCTCAAGCGCCATGACGACCGCCCCGAAGCCTATTCAGCCGCAATGTTCATCGGTTCATGCCGCGCCGGCAGCACGAACGGTTTGGTGTTCGGTCCGGGCAGTTTCATGGTCTTCTCTGCCAGCCGTTCCCGGCGCAGATAGGTCTGGTAGAGGACCGGGACGCCGATCAGCGTCAAGATCGACGCAAAGCCGAGACCGGCCATGATCGTCACCGCCATCGACGCAAAGAAAACATCGAACAACAGCGGCACCATGCCGAGAATGGTGGTCGCCGCGGCAAGCGTCACGGGCCGCAGGCGGCTGACCGATGCCGCGACGATGGCTTCAGATTGCGGCAATCGGTTTTCCGACTTCTGCGCATCGATCTCCTCGACAAGCACGATCGCATTCTTGATCAGCATGCCGGCAAGGCTGAGCAGTCCGAGCATGGCCGTAAAGCTGAATGGCAGGCCGGTGAACAACAGACCGATCGCCACGCCGTTTACAGCCATCGGAACCACCGTCCAGATGACGGCCGTCTGCCGCAGCTTTCCGAACAGCAGGATGGTGATCAGCAGCATCAGCCCGAAGGACAGCGGCATCTGCTTGCCGAGGCTGGCCTGAGCATCGCCCGCGCTCTCGAATTCGCCGCCCCATTCCATGGCGTATCCGGGCGGCAGCGCGATCGCCTCGATCAGCGGCCGCACCTCTGCAAAGGCGGCCGGCGGCAGCACGCCCGGCACGGTGAATGCCTGAACGCTGACGGTCGGCTCCCGGTTCCTGCGTTCGATCGCGGTGTCGCGGGAGATTACTTCAAAGCCGTCAATCACCTGGGAAAGGGTCGTGTACCGACCGGTCGCCGGCGCATAGACGATCTGGTCAAGCACCTGCGTTTCCGCCGTGGCATCGGATTGCGGACTGCGGACAAGCACCGGAATGAGCCGATCGCGCTCCCGCAGGATGCCCGCCCGGATGCCGTCGGTTGCAAGCGCAATCGCCTGGCCCACATCAGCCCGTTCTATGCCGAGTGCCGACCCCCGGTCCGCGGCATAGATCGGGCGCGTCACGAATTCCCGTTCGCTCCAGTCGGTGCGTTCTGCGCGTAGGACGGAACTTCCGGTCTCGAGGCGGCGCTGGGCTTCTTCAGCCAGGCCGCGCAACACGTCCGGATCCGGTCCGGACAACCGAACCTCGACATCGGCGGTCACCGGCGGCCCGTAGATGATCTGTTCGACACGCGTCTGCGCCCAGGGGATCGTGGTTTGCGCAAACACCTCGAGATCGTCGCGCAAGGCCGGAATGGCATCGAAGCCGGTTGCGCGGATCACGAGCTGGCCGTAGCTCGGTTCCGGATTTTCCGGCTGGTAGGTCAAAAGGAACCGGGACAGGCTGCGCCCGGCCGTGGCGGTCACCGCCTCGACATCGTGACGCTCAAGCAGCCAGGCTTCGATCGTTGCGAGATCCTGAGAGGTCGTGTGGACCGACGTGCCCTGGGCCGCCTTGTAGTTCAGATAGAACAGCGGGGTGTTGGCCGGCGGGAAGAATTGCTGTGTGACCATGCCGAACGCGCCGATACAGGCAACGGTTCCGCCGACCAGTCCGACAATCACCAGCCAGCGCAGGCGCAGCGCGCCGCGCACCAGAGCGGCATAACCCTTGAAAAACCGGCCGCCATAGGGATCCGTTCCGTCGGCAAGGCCGCCAACCCGGAATGTATAGCTTGCAAGCAGCGGCGTGACGGTAATCGCCAGGAACCAGGACAGGGCAAGCGAGATGCCGATCACGGCGAACAGCGAAAACAGGAATTCGCCGGAACTGTCCGGGCTGAGGCCGATCCCGGCAAACGCCAGGATCCCGATGATGGTGGCGCCGAGCAACGGCACCTGAGTGCGCCTGGCGACTTCGGCCGCCGCCGCGGGTGCGGGCCGGCCCTTGCGCATTTCCACCTGCATGCCTTCGGCGACGACGATGGCATTGTCGACCAGCATGCCCATGGCGATGATCAGGGCGCCGAGGCTGATGCGTTCGACCTTGATGTCGAACAGGGCCATGAAGAAGAAGGTCAGGCTGATGGTCAGAAGCAGGGTGGCGCCGACGACGAGAGCAGAGCGCCAGCCCATGAACAGCGCCAGCACGCCGATCACGATCGCCAGCGACAATCCCAGCCCGCGCAGGACCTCGACATTCGCCGAAGCGACCACCTTGTGTTGTTGATAGATCGGCGCGATTGTCACGCCGACCGGCAGGAGCGGACCGATCTCGGCAAGGCGCTGGTCCACCTGTTCGCCGACCGTCACGATGTTCGCCGATGTCAGGCCGGCAATCCCGAGCGTAAACGCTTCGACCCCGTTGTGCCGGATGATCTGTCGGGGTTCGTCGACCCGCGTCCGTGTGACGCTGGCAATATCGCGGAGCGTAAGAAGGTCGCCGTCAAACCCGAACCGGAGGTCGGAAACCCGATCCACGCTGTCTTGCCCGCGCGGCGCATCGATCCGCAATTCCCGGGTTTCATTGCCTGCCGTTCCGGCCGGAACGACCGCGTCCGCCCGGTTGATCGCGTCGATGATCGTGCGCGGTGGTACGCCCATATTGGCAAGCGTTCGATTGAACGGTTCCACGAAAATCGCCTCTTCGGGCAATCCGAGCAGTTCCGCATCGGCAACGCCGGAAACGGTCAGCACCTCACGCCGCAAAAACGTGGCGATTTCCCAGATGTCGGCATCGCTGAAACCGGGCGCGGCGATCGCATAATAAAGACCGTAGACATCGCCGAAGGCGTCGTTGACCTGTGGCACGGACGCGCCGGGCGGCAGCTCCGCCGCGGCATCCGCCACGCGGTCGCGCAGATCGTCCCAGATCTGCGGCAGGTCGCCGCCGTCGAACCGGTCCTTGATTTCCACCTCGATGACGGAGAGGCCCGGCGTGTTGCGCGACGTGATGACATCGACCTCGTCCATGTTCTGGATTTCGCTCTCCAGAACGTCCGACACCTCGATGGCGACGTCGGATGCGGTGGCGCCCGGATAGACCGTCACGACAAGCGCCGATTTCAACGCAAAGACCGGATCCTCGAGCTTTCCGACCGAAAGGTAGCCGCCGAGCCCTCCGAACAGGCAGATCACGATCAGCAGCCACGTATAAAGCGGCCTTTCGATGGACATGCGCGCGATCTGCATGGTTCAACGCTCCCCGACGATCAGGTTTGTGAAGCGCCGCACGGTCTGTCCGTCGCGCAAAAGGTGCCCTCCGACGGCAACGACTTCGGTGCCCTCGGACAGACCCGTAACGGTGAGGCGTGTTCCGGTTGCCGAATGCACGTCGACGGGCTGCCGGCGCAGGACGGCGTGCGTTGCGTCCGAGAAGTCAAGCACGAGAACGGACGCCGTGCGGTCCGGCCCGGAAAGGATGGCGGAGGCCGGCAGGGCAAAGCCGGGGGCCGTCACTGGCATCGAAGCGCTCACCACCACCGAAGCGCCCGGCACGAGGAAGGCACTGTCGATCGGCGGAAAGGCCAGGGTAAC
>JANQQB010000464.1 GCA_028285165.1 Rhodobiaceae bacterium | reverse complement strand
GACTTATTCGGTCGACGACCGGGAAAAGCGAAGCCAAGCGGCGGCCGCTCGGGGACAGGTCCATCAAGAGACCCCCTTTTATTATTGTGCCCGCATAGTAGCGGACCGGGCCGGCAAAGGACATGCCGCCTCAGCTAAGGCGCGGATTCGTCTCGAGCTATGCAATGCCCGGCGCGCGCCGATTCTCGCAGCGCTGGCTTTTGTTGCTCGGCTCATCGCAGAATGATCGGGTTTGAAGCCCATAGAAGAGTTGCCGATGCGTTACCTGCTGGCATTCGCCGCCGCCGTCATTGGCCTTTTGCCGGCTCCCGTTCAAGCAGACGGAGACGACCCCCCGAACATTCTTCTCATCGTTGCCGACGACCTGGGATTCTCCGACATCGGCGCCTACGGCAGCGAGATTCGCACACCCAATCTCGATGCGCTGGCCGCCGAGGGCGTTCAGCTCACCAACTTTCACAGCGGTCCAACCTGCGGGCCGACACGCGCGATGCTCATGTCGGGCATCGATCACCACCGCGCCGGCGTCGGTGTCAACGCCGCCTCTTTAATGCGCCTGACGGAACTCAGGGGCCGCCCGGGCTATGAAGGCTATCTCAATAACCGGGTCGTGACCTTTGCGAAGCTGTTGCAGGATGCCGGCTACGATACCTTCATGACCGGCAAATGGGACCTCGGCAAGGGGCCCGGCCAGCTGCCGGATGCGCGCGGTTTCGACCGCTCATTTGCGCTCGCCGACGGCGGCGCAACGCATTTCGCAGATATGCTCGGCACGTTTCGCGCGGTCGGCAAGGCAAGCTATTTCGAGGACGGCCAGGCCGTCGACTCCCTGCCAGAAAACTTCTACTCGAGTATTGCCTACACCGACCGCATGCTCGGCTATCTTGCCGAGCGGCCGAACGCCGACAGTCCTTATCTTGCCTACGTTGCCTACACCGCCGTGCACTGGCCGCTGCAGGTGCCGGATGACTGGCTGGATCGCTACAAGGGCCAGTACGGCGACGGCTGGGCCCGACTGCGACAGGCGCGGCTGGACCGGCAAAAAGCGCTCGGTATCTTGCCGCCCGATGCGATTCTCGCCGAGGAATCGAACGGCGTCGACGACTGGGAGAACCTGAATCCTTCGCGCCGGCGCTATGAGGTACGGCGCATGGAAATCTACGCCGCGATGACGGAACTGCTGGACCTTCAGATCGGGCGCCTCATCGATGCCGCGAAGCGCGACGAATCCCGCGAGACGGTCATTCTGTTCCTGTCAGACAACGGGCCGGAAGGCAACGACATTGGCACCATCAATGACAACGCGCACTGGATTCCGCTGACCTTCGACAATCGCTACGATAACCTGGGCCGGCAGGATTCTTATCTTTGGACCGGGCCAGGCTGGGGTCTCGCCTCGGCAGCGCCTTTCAAACTCTACAAATCCTTCGTCTCGGAAGGCGGTCTGCGAACGCCGATGATTGTGGCCAGCACGCGCGGACGCCTGCCGGCGGGTATCAAAAGCGGCATGGTGACTATCCGTGATATTGCACCGACTATTCTCGATCTCGCCGGGGTCGAACACCCGGGCGAGAACTACCAGGATCGCCCGATCATCCCGATGAGCGGTCGGTCGGCCGCCGGCTACCTCGCCGGCGAGACCGATGCCGTACACGCCGGCGAGCCCCTCGGCTGGGAGCTTTACGGCAATCGGGCACTCATCGTCGATCGCTGGAAGGCAATGCGCATCCTGCCGCCAGAGGGCTCGGGCGAATGGCA
>JANQQB010000456.1 GCA_028285165.1 Rhodobiaceae bacterium | reverse complement strand
GATCTTGGGCTTGAGCGTGCTCAGTTTCTGCAGGTCCATGACCCGGATCGCCCGCCGGCCCACCTTGTCTTCATAGGCCGGTCCGATGCCACGCCGGGTTGTGCCGATCTTGCCGGCACCGGCGGCGGCCTCGCGCAATGCGTCGAGTTCGCGATGCAGCGGCAGAATCAGGGTCGCATTTTCAGCGATCCGGAAATTCTCGCGGGAAATCGCAACGCCTTGCGACGCGAGCGTCTCGATCTCATCGGCAAGCGCCCAGGGATCGATGACAACGCCGTTGCCGATCACCGCCAGTTTGCCGGGCCGCACGACGCCGGACGGCAGCAGCGACAGTTTGTAGACATTCCCGTCGATGACCAGCGTGTGGCCGGCATTGTGGCCACCCTGAAAGCGCACCACCACGTCGGCGCGTTCTGACAGCCAATCGACAATCTTTCCCTTACCTTCGTCGCCCCATTGGGAGCCGACGACAACCACATTTGCCATGACCTGGTTCTAAACGCCCCCGAAAAAACCGAACGGCCCCGCACATCCGTGGGGGCCGTGCGCAACTATAGCGCGACTCTACGGATGAATCGAGCGCCATATCAGTTCTTTACGCAACCAAGCATCTCTCCTACACGGGTCGCATGATCACCCGCCTGTTCAACGCGCTCTACTCAAATGCCTATCTGCTCCTTGCACTGACCTCCCTGTTTTGGGCGGGCAATTTCGTCGTCGCACGTGGCGTCCACGAACACGTGCCGCCGGTTGCCCTCTCCTGGGCGCGTTGGAGCATCGCGTCACTGCTCATACTGCCCTTCGCCATCCCGCATCTCAGACGCGACTGGCCGGTGATCCGTCAAAGCTTCCCGATCCTGCTCTTTCTCGGCACGGTCGGCGTCGGTGCCTTCAACACGCTGACCTACACGGGGCTCAACTACACCACGGCCCTGAACGCGGTTGCGCTCCAGCCAAGCGGACCGGTCCTCATCGTTTTGGCCAGCGCCCTGTTCTTCCGTGACCGTGTTACGCCAGTTCAGGGCCTCGGCATTGTCATCTCGATGATCGGTGTCCTGTATATGGTTTTGCGCGGTAACTTGGCCGTGCTGACCGGTCTTTCGCTCAATCTCGGCGATCTGTTTATCATCTCCGCCCTTGCCCTTTGGGGGCTGTACACCGCCTTCCTGCGCAAACGTCCGGACATCCACTGGCTCAGCTTTGTCGGCACGACCTTCATCATCGGTGCGGCCGTCAATACGCCTTTCCTGGTGTGGGAGCACCTCTCCGGCCGGCATCTGCAGTTCGACGCCGAGACTGCGGCGGCAATTGCCTATGTGGCGGTGTTCCCGTCGATCCTGGCCTACATCTTCTTCAACCGTGGCGTCGAACTGATCGGATCAAATCGTGCGGGCGTGTGTCTGAACCTCGTCCCGCTGTTTGGTGCCGTTCTGGCAATCGTGTTCCTCGGCGAACACCCGCGCTTCTATCACTTCATCGGGATCGCCCTGATCATCGCCGGTGTCACCCTGGCCGCACGCAAGGGATGAACGGCTGCGGCCGGTGGGCTCAGCCCGCTGTAAGCTCGCCGCGCAGATTTTCCTGCATCAAACCGGCAACACGGTCCGCATCGAGCCCCAGCGCAAACAGAGCGTGCAGTTTCGTAAAAGCCGCTTCGGTCGTCATGTCATAACCGCTGACGACGCCCACGTCGGCCAGCGCTGACCCGGCGGCATACCGATCGAGCGTTACGCGGCCTTCTAGGCACTGCGAAACGGCAACGACAACGACGCCGGCCTCACAGGCCCTTTGAAGCGCGGCCAGGAAGCCCTCATCAGCCGTGGGCGCCGTCCCAACCCCATAGCAGCGCAAGACGATACCGGCTGCGCCTGCGCCGACGATCGCATCCAGCAGACCTTCCGGCATACCGGGAAAGATGCGCAGGACCGCGATATTGCAGTCCCGATATGAAGGCGGTGCCGACAATATTTCAGGCGGCGGCGGAAGCACATTCAATTCGTTAAACTGAAAGTCCGTTCCGATTTCGGCGACCGGGGGGAGATTCGGCGACACAAAGGCGTCGAGCTCGGTTGCATTCACCTTCGTCGAGCGGTTGCCACGCAACAGGAACCGGCCGAAACACACCGAAACGTCACTGAGCCGTCCGGTTGCAATCGCCTGCATCGCGCCAATCAGATTGCCGCCCGCATCGTTTCGGACCTCTATCAGGGGGATTTGCGATCCGGTGACGACAACCGGCCTGCCGAAACCACTCAACAGGAACGACAGGGCGGACGATGTGTACGCCAACGTGTCGGTACCGTGAACCACAACGAACCCGTCGAATCCATCGTCTGCATTCCGGATCCGGTCGGCAAGGTCGTACCAGTGCTGCGGCGTGGCGTTGGAGCTTTCGAGCGGCTCCTCATACTCGGTGATCTCGTACTCGGGCAGCGCACCCGACGCGAGTTCGGGCAACCGTTCGCGCAGCAAGCCGTCAAGGTCTCTGGCTGGCGCATATCCCTTTTCAGACGGGCGCATTCCCAACGTACCGCCGGTGTAAATGATCGAAATCTTGTGTTTCGCAGCCATGCCGCCAACCCGTGTTCAGACGTGAATGGAAGGTCCCGCGCAAATAGGGGCGGCCCATGCGGACCGCCCCCTTTGATATTGCTATCGCATGCCGGCCACCGGATCAGATGTCCTGACGCCGACAGTGCCTGACGCCAACCGACGGGCGGCGTTCATTTCCACGCGCTGGCGTCGATGTCCAGATCCTTGAACTTCTTCGGATCGAACTTCGGCGGATCGGTGCCTTCGCTCAGCTGAGTCCTGAAATCCCTCAAGACACGCAGGCAGACGGGGAACAGCAGCATGATCGCCAGCAAGTTGACGAGCGCCAAGATGCCCATCATCGGATCGGAGAAGAAGAAGACTGCTGTCGCGCCGGGTGCGGACGAACCGAGG
>JANQQB010000438.1 GCA_028285165.1 Rhodobiaceae bacterium | reverse complement strand
ATTACCGGGTGATGCTGCCCGGCGCCAGATGCGGCCTGCCGGAGGTCAATCTCGGCATCGTTCCGGGAGCCGGCGGCACCCAGCGCGCACCTCGCATCGCCGGCGTCGAAAACGCTCTCGATATGATCACGTCCGGCCGACACGTCCCGGCAAAAGAAGCGCTCGATATGGGCCTTGTCGACGAAATCGTCGAAACCGATGACGTCCGGGCGGCCGCGCTCGAGGTCGCTGGGCGCTATGCCGCGGAAGGCAAGCCGGTGCGCCGGGTTCGCGATATGACGGACAAGGTGGCCGGGGACCATTCCGAAACGCTCGCCAAGACCCGTGCCGCCCTGTCGAAACGTGCGCGCGGCCAGGACTCCCCGTTCCGCTGCGTCGATGCCGTCGAAGCGGCCACAACCCTGTCGTTTGACGACGGCATGAAGCGCGAACGCGAGATCTTCCTGGAATGCATGGAATCGGACCAGCGTTCGGGCCTGATCCACGCCTTCTTTTCGGAACGCGCCGTCGCCAAGGTCCCTGGCCTGGAAGGCGTCGAACCGCGCGCAATCGGACAGGTCGGCATCATCGGCGGCGGCACCATGGGCACCGGCATCGCCTGCGCTCACCTGTTCGCGGGCATTCCGGTCGTCATGGTCGAAATGGACGAAGACGGCGCCAAACGCGGCCGCGGCAATGTCGCCGAAGTCCTGTCCGGCGCCCGCCAGCGCGGCAAGATCACGGCCGAGGCCCATGCCCACATCCTCGATACCCTGTTCCGGGTTTCAACGGATTATGCCGATCTCGGTGCCGCCGACCTCGTGATCGAGGCGGTGTTCGAGGACATGGACGTGAAGAAAAAGGTCTTCCGCACCCTCGACAGCATCGCAAAGCCCGGCGCGATCCTGGCGTCCAACACCTCTTACCTGGATATCAACGAAATCGCATCGGTCACCGATCGGCCGCAAGACGTGATCGGGCTGCATTTTTTCTCGCCCGCCCATGTCATGAAACTCCTGGAAGTCGTTGTCGCCGACAAGACCGCCAAGGATGTCGCGGCAGCCGGATTCGCGCTTGCCAAACGATTGCGCAAGGTCGGCGTGCGGGCCGGTGTCTGCGACGGCTTCATCGGCAACCGTCTGCTCAATTCCTACCGAAAACAGGCGGATTACCTGATGGAAGACGGCGCGTCGCCTTACGAGATCGACCGCGTGCTGGAGAATTTCGGTTTTGCAATGGGACCGTTCAAGGTGGCGGACCTGGCCGGCCTCGACATCGGCTGGGCCAACCGCAAGCGCGCCGCAGCAACGCGCCATCCCAAGGAGCGGCACGTTCCCGTGCTGGAGCGGATTTGCGAACGCGGCTGGTTCGGCCAGAAGACCGGGCGCGGCTTCTACAATTACCCCAACGGTCCGCGCGACCCGCAGGAGGATGATGAAACGCGCGCCATCATCGACGCGGTGCGGCGGTACAACAATGTCGTTCCGCGCGAAGTGACCGAGGAGGAAATCCTCGGACGCTACATGACGGCGATGATCAACGAGGGCGCCCGCACTCTGGAAGAGGGCATTGCGCTGCGCCCGCTCGATATCGATGTCGTGCTTCTCATGGGTTACGGTTTCCCGCGCTACCGCGGCGGGCCGATGCATTATGCGGACACGATCGGTCTCGACCGAATTGCCGCCAACATCGAACGCTATCAGGCCCAGGATGCCTTCTTCTGGCAACCGAGCGAGTTGCTGACTGACCTTGCCAGGAAAGGCGGCAAGTTTTCAGATCTGAACGGGTGAGAATGCGGGTGAGCGGGTTTGCCGCCGAATGCGGCCGATCCGTAATCTGAAACTGTCTTTGAAACACCGACGACCGGCACTCGAAACGATGGGCGTCTATCGGTAAAGGCTTTGCGTGTCTTGATGGATCGTCTGTTGCGCCACAGCAATTTTTGTCGCGCACCCAACGGATCCGGCGCCTTGGCGCCGGACGCGGCTCGGATTACGCGCCGGTAAGCGAACGCGTCAGCGGACGGGATTTCCCGGTTTCGATCGCATCCTGACCTTCACGAGCCCGGCGCTCGTTTGCACGGTTGCGGGCTTCGGTGAGGTTCCACGGTTTGATCGACCAGGCGTTGAGCCCGATTTCAGCCACGCTGTTGGCGGGGCCGGTCGATTCCTTGTCAACAACGACATGCAGCGTCTGCAAAACCAAGAAGGCCAGGACCATTCCGGCGGCAAATGAAAGTCTGGCGATATACATGTTCGACTCTCCGTGCGGTCTGTGTCTGACTTAACGTGAGACTTGGGGGGTCGTAAACATCAAACCACCGGTTCAGTGCCTCTCGCGCCCCGAAAACGAACTAAGTGTGATCTGCATCACCGTAGCCCCGCAGGCGCACAACAAAAACCCGGTAAACTCCTAGGAGCCTACCGGGGGAAAGTACCGGCTTTGCCGGAATCAAGCGGAAAAATCGGGTTTATACGTACGATGTTCTACGCGACATGCTGGTCGAGCGTGCGTCGCAGGCAGTCCGTGATTTCGTCGATATGGCTGTGTTCGGCGACAAAGGCCGGTGCAACGATGCCGGTGTCACCGGTGAACTTCACGTGGCAGCCGTTCCAGAACAGGTCCTTCTGCATCTGCGTACCGCGCCGGCCGGGAACGCCGTCATGGTGCACCTCCACGCCGGCCATCAGACCGATCGTGCGGATGTCGCGAATCAATTCATGGTCGGCCAGCGAGTGCATCGCGTCAGCGAAATAGTCCGACAGCGACACGGCCCGCTCGAACAGGCCTTCGTGCTGATAGATGTCCTGTGCCGCGATGCCGGCGGCGCAGGCTGCCGGATGGCCGGAATAGGTGTAGCCGTGGAACAATTCGATGGCGTTCTGCGGGCTGGCATTGGTGACGGTCTCGTAGATCTCGTCCTTCGTTGCGACGGCGCCCATCGGAATGGCGCCATTCGTCAGGGCCTTCGCCATTGTGCAGATGTCCGGCGTGACTCCGAAGGCCTGGCTGGCAAACGGCGCGCCAACCCGGCCGAACCCGGTGATAACTTCATCGAAGACCAGCAGAATGCCGTGCTGGTCGCAGATCTGACGCAGGCGCTCCAGATATCCTTTCGGCGGTGCCAGCGTCCCGGTGGACCCGGCAACCGGTTCGACAAAACACGCCGCGATGGTCGAGCCGCCATAGGTCTCGCAATGCCGCTGCAGATCGTTGGCCAGTTCCACGCCACGGTCTTCCGGCTGTCCGCGGGTGAACAATTCATCGCCCGTCCAGGTATGGCGCATCATCACCACGTTGGGGATGACCGACGGGAACGTCTCGCGGTTCTTGACCATGCCGGACAGCGAAACCCCGCCGATATTCACGCCGTGATAGGCCCGTTCCCGGCTGACATAGCGGTTGCGCTGGCTTTCGCCGCGGGCCCGATGATAGGCCATGACCATCTTCAGCGCCGTGTCGATTGCCTCGGACCCCGAATTTACGAAGAACACGTGGTTCATGGGTTCAGGCAGCAATTGCGCGACCTTGCGGGCCAGTTCGAAGCTGCGCGGCTGACCGAGCGAGAACGGTGCCGTGTAGTCATTTTCGGTCATCTGCGCATAGACCGCGTCGGCGATTTCCTTGCGGCCATGGCCGGCCGGGCAGCAGAACAGGCCCGACGATCCGTCGATCAGCTTGCCGCCCTTGTGATCCCAGCAATACATGCCCTCGGAGCGCACGACGAGCCGCGGATTATCCTTGAAATCCCGGTTGCCGGTGAACGGCATCCAGTGTTCTTCAAGCGAGTTCGGGCGTTGGGATTCCTGATCGACGACAGTGTCCAGCATGGGCCGAGCCTCCGGTTCGCGAAAACGTGCAGCCGAAACGATACGCGTGCTGAACGCGGCGGCTTATATCCAGATGCTGTTTAGTATAAGGCCACTTTGACGGGCCGTCGGGACGTTCTATTCGCCCCGAGGCCGGTTGTTGAAATCGTCATTCGGCGGCGGCTTCGGCGGACCGTGTCGAAGCCGACAAGAGCCATGCCATCAATGCCACGGCCAAAGCCGCACCAAGCGCTTCGGCGAGGATGAAAACCGGGACATCGATCGGTCGGATTCCGGCAAAGGTATCCGATATCGCTCTTGCGATCGCGACTGCCGGGTTGGCAAACGACGTGGAGGCCGTAAACCAGTACGCCGCCGTAATATAGAGGCCGACCAGCCACGGCACGGCATCGGCGCGAAACCGGATGCCGGCGAGAATGGTACAGACCAGACCGAAGGTCGCCACCACTTCGGCGATCCATTGCCCGCTGCCAGTGCGCACCGTCTCAGAAATCTGCACCAGCGGCAGTTCGAACATGGCATGCGCCACGATGCTGCCGGCAAGACCGCCGGCGATCTGAAAGGCGGCGTAAAGCGCCGCCTCGCCCGGCACGATGTCCCGCCGCATGGCAAAGGCAAGCGTCACGGCGGGATTGAAATGCGCCCCGGAAATCGGTCCGAGAATGGTGATCAGCACGACCAGGATCGCGCCGGTCGGGATCGTATTGCCGAGAAGCGCAAGCGCCACATCGTCTGTCAGCCGGTCGGCCATGATGCCGGACCCGACAACCGTCCCGACGAGGAAAGCGGTTCCGAGCGCTTCCGCCGCGAGGCGTCGCGAAAGGTCAAACGCCATGGGGTGCCTCCGCCCTGTCGGACGCTTCGTCCGTCATCTTACCGATTTCAGCCAGGCGGTTCTGCAATGTCAGCCGGTCGAGCATGCGCAGCGGCAGATTGACGAAGATGGAGATCCGGTTGGTGAGCATTCTGTAGGTGTCGGCAAACGCAAGCCGGCGTTCCGCCTCTGTCCCCTCGGCCGCCGCCGGATCCGGAACGCCCCAATGAGCCGTCATCGGCTGGCCGGGCCAAACGGGGCAAGATTCCGCGGCCGCGGAATCGCACACGGTAAAGACAAAGTCCATCTTCGGCGCATCGGGTTCGGCAAATTCGAGCCAGTTCTTCGATCGCGCAAATCCGGTATCGTGATTGAGCTTCTTCAAGAGATCGATCGTGTAGGGATGCGGCGCATCCTTGGGCTGCGAACCGGCCGAATAGGAGCCGAAACGGCCCTGCCCTTCACGCATGAGAATGGCTTCCGCCAGGATCGATCGGGCAGAATTACCAGTGCATAGAAACAGAACGTTGAAGTCCGGCTCTGACATTTTTCTTCCTCCCTACGGACACGCGAACGCTATGGACAGGCGATTTCTTCGATCACGCGCTGGCACAATTCCGGGCGGCCACCGCAGCAATCCTCCATGAGGAATGCCAGAAGCCCGCGAATGCCGTCGAAATCGGCGAAGTAGCGGATCGACCGCCCCTGCCGCTCATTGCGGATCAATCCCGCATTGAGCAGGACGGCCAGGTTCGCCGACATCGTGTTCTGACGTACATTCAGTTTTTCGCCGAGAACGCCGGCCGGCACACCGTTGTCGCCGGCCTGGATCAGGAGACGAAGCACGTCGAGACGCGTGGACTGACTGAGGGCTGCAAAGGCGGCAATCGCTTGAACTTTATCCATATATCATGATTAATTGATATTTGGGATCTCGGCAAGCGGGTTGAAAAGGGTGGCGATCCGGATCGCGAAGCCGGGCAAACACCAACGTCGAACAACGCTGCGTTCGAAACAACAAACGGCCAACTCTTCCGTCAACCGCTCGATTACTGTTAGGATGGCAAAAACCAAGCAAGAAAACCAAGTTACCATGTGGGAGGAAGGGTCCGGGCGGCACCAAGGGACCGCTGCGCCCTGGTCATGATGCCGTGACTTCTGGAGTGACGCGACGGAATATCCTGGCAACCGGCTGCGCGACAGCGGGACTGGCCGGTCTGTCCTTGCCGTCCGTTGCGGCGGCAAAGGAAGCGTTGTCTTTCGGACTGACGCCGGTTTTCCTGACCAATGACCTTATCCTGCTGGAACGTCTGCAATCCTATCTCGGGCGCGCGACCGGCCGTGCCGTCCGGCTTGTGCAAAGGCGGACCTACCAGGAGATCACCGCGCTCTTGCAAAGCGGCCGCCTGGATGCGGCCTGGATATGCGGTTATCCGTTCATCCGCTATCGCGATCAATTACGGTTGCTGGCCCTGCCGATCTGGAAAGGCCGGCCGTATTACCAGTCCTACCTCATCGTCGATGCCGCAAGTTCCGCATCCGGCATTGAGGACCTGCAAGGCGGTATCCACGCATTTTCCGATCCGGACAGCAATTCCGGCTATCTCGTGACGGCCGCGCTTCTGGCGACGCGCGGCATGCGGCCGGCGAACTTCTTTGCAAAGACGTTTTTCACCTATGGCCACCGCAATGTCGTGCGGGCGGTTTCCTCGGGCCTCGCACAAAGCGGCAGCGTCGACGGCTATGTCTGGGAGGTCTTGCGTGAAACCGAACCGGATCTCACGACGGGCACACGCATCCTCAGGCGCTCCGAATGGCTCGGCTTCCCGCCCATCGCCGGCCCGGCAACGCCGCGCGATGCCGCGGGGACGGCCCGCCTTGCCCAGGCGCTTCTGGACATGGCCGACGATGAAAACGGCCGGGAGATCCTGTCTCTCCTGCGTCTGGACGGTTTCGAGAGGCACGGCGCCGGAATTTTCGACACGATCGCCCAAAAGGTCGAGGAGGTGCGAAACCTCGGATGAGCGCGCTTCGTCGATCGCAGGCCCTGTGGCCGGTGCATTGGCCGATCAGCGTCAAGGTCCCGGTGCTGGTCGTTTGTCTCATGGTCGCGGTCAGCACAGTGATCTCGGAACGCGTGCTGCACAGGCTCGGCACGATGCAGGAAAACGACCTGCAGGCGCTCGCCTCGACCTACCTAACCGGCCTGACGACATCCCTGCAGCCGCACGTGCTGCGTGAAGATGTCTGGGAGGTCTTCGACATCCTGGATCGAAGCCGGATGGACCGCGTCGGATTGCGGCCACTGCGGACCGTGGTGACGAATTCTACCGGCATGGTCATCGCAGCCTCCGATCCGCGTTGGCTTCCGATCCGCTCCGCGATACCGGAACCATTGGCCAAGCGTGTCGCGGATGCCGGCACATTGTCCCTCGATCAAAAGGCAGGCCGCGCGTTCGCAACGCGCAGGATCGATTACCAGGGCCGGACGATCGGCCATGTCTATGCCGAGATCGACATCGCTCCTCTTCTTGCCGAAAGGCAGAGCGTGCTGGCGACACTGCTCGTCAGCAACGCTTTGCTTGCCGTGGCCTTCGCGGCCATCGGATATCTCGCGGTGCGGCGTATGCTGCGGCCGGTCCGCGTGCTGGCCGACCATCTCGAGCGGGCACGCAAGGGGCGTGTCGAAAAGATCGACGATCGCCTGCTGGATAGGTCGGGCTCCGAGTTCGGCCGCCTCTTCAAGCGCTACAACGCCTTGGTGCGGGCGGTCGACGAGCGGGAGGCCTTCGCGGCCCGTCTGGCAAAGGAGGAAAAGCTTGCCAGCCTGGGGCGCCTTGCCGCCGGCGTCGCGCATGAAATCAACAACCCGCTCGGCGGCATGTTCACCGCGCTGGATACGTTGAAGAGCCATGGGGCCGAACCGGCCGTTCGAGCGACGTCCGTACGACTTCTGGACCAGGGATTGCGGGGCATCCGGGATGTCGTTCGAGCGACGCTCGCAACTTATCGTCCTGAGCGTTCGACACGCAATCTGACGGCGGCCGACCTCGACGACCTGCGGCTTCTCGTTCAGCCGGAACTCCGGCGCCACGCCTTGCACGTTGACTGGCGCAATGAGGTGACCGGCGCAATCGCCCTGCCGGCCGGTGAGATCCGGCAAATCGCGCTCAATCTACTCTTGAATGCCGCGGCGGCCAGCGGACGGAACGGCACAATCGGTTTTCACGCGCGTGAAGCCGGCAACCGGTTTTTTCTGTCGATAAGCGATTCCGGACCGGGACTACCGGATCACCTTGTCGGCTTCCTGAGCGGCGGAGACGGTACGCGGGCTCCGATCGAAAGCAATGGCGGCCTCGGCTTGTGGATGGTGCAGCGCCTGGCTCGATCGCTCGGCGGATCGATTTCCGTAACGACCACCGACGGGATCGGAACCGAAATCCGTTTTGAGGCCCCGACCGGCACCGGACAGGAGGCGTTGCGCGATGTCGCCTGACAACCGGACCATCCTGCTGGTCGAAGACGACGCCATCATGGGCGCGTCGCTGCACCAGCGGCTGAGCCTTGAAGGCTTCGCGACCGAATGGCTGACGAACGGGGCCGCGGCCAATGCCTACCTTGCGCAACACAAACCCGATCTGGTGGTCTGTGACATCCGGCTTCCAGACATGACCGGCGAGGACGTCTTCCTGGACCGACAGAAGGCCGAAACCTCTCCACCCTTTTTGTTCATCACGGCTTTCGGGGACATCGAACAGGCCGTCCGTCTCGTGAAGGCCGGGGCCGGCGACTACCTCACCAAACCCTTCGACATGAGTGTCTTTCTCGATCGGGTCGATGATCTTATGGCCAGTCGACCCGTGTCCGCCGCATCCGAGACCCTCGGCCCCTCGCCTGCGATGCGCCATGTCCAGGCTCTGATCGATCGGTGCGCCGATCTGTCGACCCCGCTTTTGTTTGTCGGGGAAACCGGCGTCGGCAAGGAAGTCTGCGCGGCCTATCTGCATCAGGTGTCCGGCGGCAAGGACCATCCGTTCATAGCCGTGAATTGCAGCGCGATTCCGCGCGATCTCATGGAAAGCGAGCTCTTCGGCCACGAAAAGGGCGCATTCAGCGGCGCCGTCCGCCGCCATGTCGGCTATGCCGAACGGGCCGCAAACGGCATCCTGTTTCTGGATGAAATCAGCGAATTGCAGGCAGAACTTCAGGCAAAACTGCTGCGACTTGTCGAAAATCGCACGTTTTCCCGGGTCGGCGGCGAGACCTCCCTGCCCTTCAATGGCCGCATTGTCTGTGCCTCGAACGTCGATCTCGACAAAGCCGTCGAAACCGGCGCGTTTCGCGCCGACCTGTTTTTCCGCATCAATGTCGTCCGCATCGACGTCCCGCCGCTTCGATCGCGCCGGGAGGACATTCAGCCGCTCCTGGCCCGCTTTGTGCAGGAGTGCGCCAACCAATGGGGACGGCCCGTTCCCCGCGTCAGCTCGCTCGCCGAGACGATGGCACTGGAGCACGACTGGCCCGGCAATGTGCGCGAACTGCGCAACCGTGTCGAACGGGCGGTGGCGCTTGCCGACGGCGACCTGATCATGCCCTGCGATCTCTTCCCAGATCGCTGTCCGAAACCGACCGTGGCGATCGACCACGAGGTTGCGCCGCTCGCCGACGTGCGAGACGCGGCAGAGCGCCGTCAGATCGCTCGCGCTCTGCAGGTCACCGATGGGCAGATCGCCAAGGCTGCAACGTTGCTCGGCGTTTCCCGCACGACATTGTGGGAAAAGATGAAGCGGCACGACATCCTGGCCGAACACCGGGAATAAAACGTTCGGATTTCCGAACGTGCCAGGAACCGGCCGTCACGAATTCCGAACGGCCGCATCTTGGTTGTGCGCTGCAAGCATAAAAAACCATCGTCTTTCCAAGAACTTCAAACCTATCGTCCGAATGGCACGGTTTCTGCTCCGGTTTCCCGACACAGCATCCAACACCGGGAGGAAACCAGTGAAATCTTGCGACAAGCTCATCGATGCCGGACGCCGCAACTTCTTGCGCGGCGCCGGTCTCGTGGCGGCCGGCACGGCAGCCGTAACGGTGGTACCAGCTGGACAAGACGCCCGCGCCAACACTGCCCGCGTGACCTATCCCTCCAATCGGCTCGCAAACGTCGCCGATCTGACGACCGATGACCCGATGCCCATCGACTATCCGGACGCGGATTCGCCTGCGGTCCTGATCAAACTCGGCCAGGCCGTCCCCGGCGGCAAAGGCCCGGACGGAGATATCGTCGCCTATTCGATCTTGTGCCCGCACAAGGGCTTCACCCTCACGTATGAGGCGTCCGACCGGACCCTGAACTGTCCCGGCCATTATTCCCGCTTCGACTGCGAAAAAGAAGGCCAGCAGATCTTCGGCATGGCCAACCAGAGCCTGCCGATGATCGCGCTCCGCATCGATGGAAACGGCGACATCTTCGCCGAAGGTGTCGACGAACTCATCTATGGCCGCACGTCGAACGTGCTTTGACGCAGAAACCGGAGGATTCTCAATGACCTACAAACGTGGCGTCGACCAGCTTCCCATCCCTCCGAAGGATGCGAAAGTTCAAAACGTGACCTGCGATTTCTGCATCGTCGGATGCGGATACAAGGCCTATAGCTGGGACATCAACCGCAATGGCGGAACGGCTGCCGGCGACAACGCCTTCGGGGCCGATCTGTCGGGCCAGCAGGAACCGGAATCGGCCACCTGGTATCAACCGTCCATGTACAACGTCGTCCAGCAGGACGGCCGTCCGGTCCACCTGGTGATCAAGCCCGACAAGGAATGCGTGGTCAATGAAGGCCTGAATTCAGTCCGGGGCGGACGGCTTGCCGAAACCCGCTATTCGGCACAGACCGGCACGATGACCGACCGATTGCTGCACCCGATGGTATGGCGGTATTCGCAACACATGCCGACATCATGGGACGATGCCCTGTCGCTGGTCGCCGACGTGACGCGCCGGGTGATCGAGGAACAGGGCGAGGACGGGGTTCTGGTGTCCTGCTTCGATCACGGCGGCGCGGCCGGCGGCTACGAGAACACCTGGGGCACCGGCAAGCTCTACTTCGATGCGATGAAGGTCAAGAACATCCGCATCCACAACCGGCCCGCCTACAATTCGGAAGTGCATGCCACCCGCGACATGGGCATGGGCGAACTGAACAATTCCTATGAGGACGCGGAACTGGCGGACACGATTTTCTGTGTCGGCGCGAACCCTCTGGAAAACCAGACGAATTACTTCCTGGCCCATTGGGTGCCGAACATGCGGGGCACGACGCTGGACAAGAAGCGGGAAATGATGCCGGACGAGGAACACGCCGCGGCCCGCGTCATCATCGTCGATCCGCGCCGCACCGTCTCGGCCAATGTCTGCGAGCGGGAAGCCGGTGCGGACAATTTCCTGCATCTGGCGATCAATCCCGGGACTGATCTGGCGCTGCTCAACGGATTGCTCAGCGAAATCGTCGACAAAGGATGGCATGCGGAAGACTTCATCGCCGCCAATACCAGTGGCTTCGACGAGGCGCTTGCCGCCAACCGGACCAGTGTCGAGGACGCGGCCTGGGTCACCGGACTTTCGCCCGACGAGATCCGCAAGGCGGCCGAATGGATTGCCAGTCCCAAGGCGGACGGCAAACGGCGCCGCACGATGCTGTGCTACGAGAAGGGCCTGATTTGGGGCAACGACAATTACCGCACCAATGCCGCACTCGCCAATCTCTGCTTCGCCACCCACAATGTGGGTCGCGAGGGCACCGGGTGCGTGCGTCTCGGCGGGCACCAGGAAGGCTATGTCCGGCCCTCAGAGGCCCATGTCGGCCGGCCGGCCGCCTATATCGACCAACTGATCATCAACGGCGAAGGCGGCATTCACCACATCTGGGCGACCCACCATTTCAAATCGCCCCTGAACGCCGAAGAGTTCCGCCGGGTCTATCGCCGCCGCACCAACATCGTGAAGGAGGCGATGGAGGCGATCCCGTATGGCGACCGCGAGGCGCAGCTCGACGCCATCATGAACGCCATCCGGCGCGGCGGCCTGT
>JANQQB010000424.1 GCA_028285165.1 Rhodobiaceae bacterium | reverse complement strand
TGTCCTTTGCCCACAAGAGAACCGTGCCGCCGATCAGTCCGATGGCGATGCCGACGGCCGGGCCGAACAGCAATTGCTTGGCTCCGAACACCAGCCAGTCGGTGGTGTCCTGTTCCATTGCTTCGGCCGTCAGGCTGGCGAACAGGAGCACGGCCGGCAAGGCAAGCCCGTCGTTCAGGCCGCTCTCGACGGTGAGCGCCCGTCGCGGCCGGTCCGGAACGATCGGATTGGTCACGACAGCCTGACCCAGCGCGGCATCGGTCGGCGCCAGGATCGCGGCGACGAGGGCGGCGGCGACCAGCGGCCAACCCGGCAGAAGCGGCCAGGCGGCGAGCGTGCCGAACAGGATCGCGAGCGGCAGCCCGATCACCAGCATGCGCACGGGCCAGACATGCCGGCGCCGCAAAGCACCCACATCGATTTGCGCGGCATCGAGGAACAACAGGATGATCAGCGCGATTTCAGCGACGAGATGCAGGGCTGCCTCGGCATCGGCGCCCGGCATCAGACCGGTCATCGACATCACATAGCCAAGGCCGAGAAACACCATGGGCGCCGTGATCACGGTCAGCGAAAGCCGTTTGGCGATCATGCTGAAACTGACGGTGAACAGGCCGACAAGCAGCAATCCCATGACCCTGTCCTTTTCGATCCGGCGGGTAACACCGTTGGTTGAAAGCAACATTATGGCTTGACGCGCATAGCGTCCATGCGTTCGATGCCGCCGTAACGGCAGGGGTTACAGGCGAGGGCGGACGGATCATGGCAAGCGGTCGACGGCGCGCGTGTGGTCCGGGACTGGCGGCATGCCTTGGGCGCTTTCTGCAACGGTTCGGACCAGAGTCGTGACAAGGTCTCCGCAACCGGACGGGCCGGACCTTCTCGGCCTACTGAAGTCCGGACAACCGGAGGCAACGGAACGTTTCGTGCGCGACCATGCCGGTTGGATGCTGGCCGTTGCCCGTCGGATCCTGAAAGAAAACAGTCTCGCCGAGGACGCTGTCCAGGGCGCATTCGCCAACATCTTCAAAGCGTTAGACAGGTTCGACGGTCGGTCTGCCATCAAGACCTGGATGCATACCATCGTCGTCAACCAGGCCTTGATGCTGCTGCGCCGGCAAAAGCGCCTGAAGGAAGATCTCGTCGACGACCTGCAACCGGTCTTTGACAAGAACGGCTGTCGGGTCGAGGATCTGTGGCCGACGTTCGAAACGCCGGAAACGCTGATGCAACAGAGCCAGGTGCGGGACCGTGTCAAACAGGAGATCGAGGCCCTGCCGGATGCCTATCGGATCGTTTTGCTGTTGCGTGATGTCGAAGAATTGTCGACGGCCGAGACGGCGGCGGCTTTGGACATGAGCGAAGCGGCCGTGAAGGTGCGTCTGCACCGGGCGCGGGCGGCCTTGAAAAAACGGCTGGAGCCGATGATGCGGGGACAAGCGCTGTGACCGGCCAAAGACCGACCATGATGCGGCGCCTGAAGGGCCTGATGTTCCGGCTGCCGATGATGATCACCTGCGAGGCCTTTGAGGATTTCATCCTGGCCTATCTTGAAGATGATCTGCCGCCCCGCCAGAAGTTCATGTTCGAGCTGCACCTGAAAGTGTGTCGCGAGTGCCGCGACTATCTGAGGGCCTATCGTGCCTCCATGGATGTGACGCGCACCGCATTTGCAAAACCATCAGATGCGTTGCCGGAAACGGTGCCTGACGATCTTGTCCGCGCGGTGCTTGAGGCCCGCAAGTCATCCTGATGGTTTTATCGGCCCCTATTTTTGCCCCAAAAACCGGCAATGTTCTGTCGCTGAACGGCGTGCTGGGTGAGATGCCACATGGGCGGGGCCGGTTGCCGGAAAGCCCGGGTCGGCCGCAACGCCGGATTTTTATGGCGAAGCCGTGAATAAAACGGTCAGCGATCCGTTGTAACCGCTACAGGCAAAACCAGACAGGATGACAGGTATGACGATTTCGATGCAGAGCTTTTCCAGGATCGGCTTGATTGCCGTGCTTGCCGTCGCGCTCGGCGGTTGCGCCCTGACGCGGACCGAGCGTACGGCATTGACCGGCGGCGCGATCGGCGCGGCCGCCGGTGCCGGCATCGCCGCCGCGGCAGGTGGCCCGATCGCAGCCGGCGCTCTCGTCGGAGGCGCTGCGGGCGCGGTATCCGGCGTGGTCTATGAGGACCGCAAGAAACGGCGCCGTTACCGCTGAT
>JANQQB010000405.1 GCA_028285165.1 Rhodobiaceae bacterium | reverse complement strand
TCCGATCGGACCCGCGCCGCGGGCGGAGACCAGGTCGGCCATACGCTGTACTTCCGAGGCATCGGTTGTCGACATTTCGGCCCAGATCGCGCCGTCTCGAAGGCCGGCGAGCAGACCGTCCTCGGCCTCCATGACCTCGGAACAGGCGGCCGGCGAGGGCAGGCACGTGATGATCATGTCGCACGTTTCGGCAAGCGCGCGCGGGGTATCCGCCCAATGTGCGCCCTTGTCGAGGAACGGCGCCGCCGCCGCCCTGTCGAGATCCCGGACGGTGAGATCGTAACCGTTGCGCAGCAACGCACCGGCCAGTTTGCCGCCGACATTGCCGAGACCGATAAAACCGATTTTCATGAGTCTTCCTTCCTTGCGCGGCCGATCCCGACCGTGCCGCCGAGTTACGCTGCCTTTGAAGGATAAGGAAGGAAAAAAACGACGTCTTCAGGAGGGCGGACCGACGCGGCCCTAGCCGCGTCGGCGTTCATACGCTGTAGGGCGTGTCCTGAACGTACATGTAGTCAACCGCCTGCTTCAGCAACAACTGGCAGACCTGCTGTTCTTCGTGGCTGGAATGCAGCGGGATCGCAAGGATCAGAGCTCGTTGATCGAGATGGGATTTCAGTCGACTGACCAAAGTCGGTGCCATCCAGGAATCGAAGTCCTTGAGATGGCTTCGGAATTGCCAATCGTCCGCATCGTCCGGCTGCCAGTCACCCGGATCGAGGCCACGATCGGCTTCGTAAAGAAAAACCGGGGCGGGCTTGGATCCGTTGCTTCCGGCAGTGAGCGTTTCCGCGTACCGGTCGAGATGATGGCGTGACGCGATGACCGCGGGCATGCGACCGCCGCCGGACTTGCCCGTAAACTCCCCGAGCAGTTTGCGGGCGTCGGCAGGGTCGTGCGTGACGCCCAGGGCAATCCGCACGCGAAACGCCGGATCGTCATGTCCCTGGGGCCCTTGCGACCCGTTGGTTCCGTGACCGTTCGCCGGCCGCATCGGTTGTGTCGGGTTATGCGCGATGATCATGGGAAACCCCATTCCGCGTCGTTGCCAAAACAGTGAAAAAACGTCTGGCGATCAGTCCTGCTCCTGCAAGGTCTTGGCTCTGAGGCGCTCAATATCGCGTACGCGCACAAGGTTGGTTTGAGGCAGATCAATGACGCCTTCACCTTTGAGCGCCGTCAGATTCCGGCTGACCGTTTCGATCGTGAGCCCGAGGAAATCCGCAATGTCGGAACGCGTCATCGGCAGATGAAACGATACCGGCCCGTTGGAGCCTTTTGCTTCCCGCTCGGCGAGCGCAAGCAGGAAGGAAGCGAGCTTTTCACTGGCCGACTTGCGGCCAAGCACG
Source organism: Rhodobiaceae bacterium (assembly GCA_028285165.1). Classification (GTDB taxonomy): domain Bacteria; phylum Pseudomonadota; class Alphaproteobacteria; order Rhizobiales; family JANQQB01; genus JANQQB01. Next base: position 193 of record JANQQB010000405.1, on the reverse strand, counting down.
ACAAAGTGGTCCTGCATGGAGTTCAGGCTTTCGGCCGTGAACCGCAGCAATTGCTCGGCGAATTCGGGGCGGTCCTTGATGATGGTCGAGAGCGCGGAACGCCGGATCGCACGCACCTTAGCCGGCGCAATGGCCTCGCATGTCGCGTGATGGATTTCGTCATGCGTCAGGCCGACCAGCTCTCCGGGAAAGT
>JANQQB010000403.1 GCA_028285165.1 Rhodobiaceae bacterium | reverse complement strand
CGATGGTGCCGGCCTTCCCGGCGGTCGCGCCGGTCATCGCGGTCGAGCTTGCCGTCATCGTTGCGGTCGAAGCGTTCGACGATGTTTGCAAACGGCGCGTCCTGTTCTTCCTTGGTCACGATGGCATCGCCGTCGGTATCCAGGCGCTGGAAGGCGCGCACCATGCGCTGGCGCATCTGCGCCATCCACAGGGTCTGGAATTCTTCCAGCGTCAGGTTGCCGTCGCCGTCGGCATCGGCATCTGCGACCAGTCCGGCACGGTAGGCGTCGACTTCGGCCTGGGTGACCGCGCCGTCATTGTTGGCATCGGCGTTGCGCAGCATGCGCATCATGGCGCGGCCACGCCGGCCGCCGTGCCGCTTGCCGTAACCGCCGTGCCCGGAATAGTGCGCGGTTTCGACGGCAGGTGCCGCTTGCTGTGGTTCCGCCGTCTGGGCGAATGCGCCGATGCCGGTTGCCACGAGCAGCACGGTGCCGACGCCGGCAGCGGTTCCGATCAGGAGTTTGGAATGAGTCATTTGTCATCAATCCTCAATTGGGGGCTTTTTCGATTGAGATCAGGACGGGGCCTGTGATCTCCATTTAGGCCCTTCGCGATCGGAATGTGTGTCGCGCCGGCGCGCAATTGTCGTCGACTGTCGCGGGTCCGCGCCGCTGTTACATTTTGCGACAAATTAAACCGGAACGAAGCAATTCCGCGTGTTTATTGGCTCCTGAACACGTGACCGAAGCAGGCATCATGGCCGAACCGCACATTCTCGTCGTCGACGACGCCCGCGACATCCGCGAGCCGCTCGGGCAATATCTTCGCAAGATGGGATTCCGCGTGGATCTGGCCGGCGATGCGGCCGACGCCCGCGACAGGCTGGCGAACGGTGCCTTCGATCTCGTCGTGCTCGACATCATGATGCCCGGTGAGGACGGGCTCAGCCTGTGCCGATGGATTGCCGGCCAGGACGGTCCGCCCGTGATCCTCCTGACCGCCATGGCCGATGATGCGGATCGCATTGTCGGACTTGAACTGGGCGCCGACGATTATGTGGTCAAACCCTTCAACCCGCGCGAATTGCTGGCCCGGATCCGCGCCGTCCTGAGGCGCGTCCCGGCAACCGGCCCCGTCGTCGCGAGCGCCCGCCGCCGGTTTTCCGGTTGGGTGCACGATCCCGACAAGGCCGTGCTGGAGCGGAATGACGGCACGAAGGTCGATCTGACATCGGCGGAGAACCGTCTGCTCCTGGTGTTTCTCGACCGGCCCCGCACGGTGCTGTCGCGCGAGCAATTGCTCGACCTGACGGCCGGCCGCGAGGCCAAGGCCTATGACCGCGCCATCGACAATCAGATCAGCCGACTGCGTCGCAAGATCGAAGTCGATCCGGCCCATCCGGCGCTGATCGTCACCGAATGGGGCGGTGGCTATCGCCTTGCGGCCGATGTGACGGCGCTGGACGAAAAAGGCGGCCCATGAAGTTTCTGCCCTTCCCCAAGAGCCTTGCCGGCCAGTTCGTTCTCCTGCTTGTGCTTGCTCTGTTGGCGGTCAATACGGTCGCCATCCTGGTGCTCGGCTCGGAACGCGACCGCATGCTGCGCGCCGTCCGGCGCAGCGCCCAGGTCGACCGGATCGTCACGCTTGTGCCCGCGCTCAACGCCATGGATCCGAAGCTGCGCTCCGATGTGGTGCGCGCCGTATCCGGACGCCGCACGCGGCTGACGGTCGATCCCGAGCCCCGGGTCGTAAACGGCCCGACCGGTCCGGTCGGCGACGCGGTCGCGGCCGTGCTCGGTGAACGCCTCGACCTGCCGGACGGTGTTCAAGTCAGGATCGCGGTCCGCGACCATGCCGGCAACAGGCGCCCGCCCGACTGGGGCGATTTCCGCCGGCGCCGACGGCGCATCCTCATGGACCTCTCAATTCCGCTGAACGACGGGACGTGGCTGAATTCCCGCCAGATCTCGTCCCTGCCCCGGCTTTCGGGACCGAACTACACGATCCTCGGCCTGCTCGGCCTGTCCTTCGTTGCGGTGCTTGGCGTCGGCCTGGTTTTCATCGTGCGGCTCACCAAACCGATCGCGGCACTCCGCGACGCCGCAGTCCAGGTCGGCCGCGGCCGGCGCGATGTCCGGCTGGCTGAGACCGGACCCGCTGAGATCCGCGACGTGTCCCGGGCGTTCAACGAGATGCAGTCCGAAATCGCCCGGTTCGACGAGGACCGCGCCCGCACGGTGGCCGCCATCGGCCACGATCTGAGGACGCCGATCACGAGCCTGCGCATCCGCGCCGAAATGCTCGACGAGGCCAAACTCCGCGATCCGATGATCCGCACGCTCGACGACATGGCCATGCTGGCCGACGGCCTGCTCGCCTGGGGCCGCAACGAAGCCGAAGTGGAGATCCCGTCGACCGTCGACCTCGCCGCGCTCCTCAAGGGATTATGCGAAAGCGCTGAGTTCAACGCGGATTATGACGGTCCCGAAGCGCTGGAGATCACAGCGCGGCCAACGGCGCTCAGGCGCGCCTTCTCAAACCTTTTGGAGAATGCCCGGCGTTACGCGGGAGGCGCGACCGTCACCCTCGCCCGCTCCGGATCCGATGCCCGCGTGACCGTCCGGGACGACGGCCCCGGCATTCCCGCCGACCGCCTGGCGACCATCACCGAACCGTTCCGCCGCGGCGAGGAAAGCCGGTCCCGGGAAACCGGCGGCGCGGGCCTCGGCCTGTCCATCGTTGAGACCATCGTCCGCGCCCATGGCGGCCGTCTCGACATCGCCAACAGGCAGGACCGGTCCGGGCTCATTGTCACGGTAACCGTGCCGGCTTGAAATACTGGACCGAATGCCGTCATGAAACGGTATCCATTGCCGGATAGTCCCCGATGGACGGTGCGCGAAAAAGGAGAATTGGCATGAAGTACAGGGTTACCCTGATGCACGGCAATCGCGGCGGCGAAGGCAAATATTCTTTCGACGGCCCCGACGACCTGCTGAGCTCCACACCGGTGCGGGTCATGCGCCGGTTCATGGACAGCATCGAGGCAAAGAACGGCATCGGCCATATCGACTACGAGATCAATGCCGCTATGAAGAACAAGGAGCACGAGATCGTCACGATCATAGGCGAGATCCAGTTCGAGGGCGACAACGCGCAACCGTTCATGTGCATGATTGCGCATGATTAATGTTTTGTGGTGCCACAGCCTTTCTTCGACAGGAGGCGTTGACCGTCTGGATCGCCCGGGCAAGCCGTGCGATGACGGTTAAGAGTATGATCTACCTTGTGTAATTGCCGTCGGCGTGATCATTCGCGAAAACTACTTCCGAGCGTTCGGCATCGAATCCAGTACGATCGGATACGAAGCGTCCGTATTCTTCAACTGCCCTTGTCACCCCTATTCCGTCATCGCACGGCTCGTCCGGGCGATCCAGCAGCGCAGCCCGATCATCATGACGAAGCACCGTGTTGACACCGCGCCCGCAACGCCCTTCCCTGTCAACGTCCGACAGGCAGGCAAACATGTCAGAAACCCTCACCGAAATCCCCGGCGGCGCCGGGGCCGCGATTGTGCTCGATGCGGGCGAGACGGTCTATCTGCGCAACACTTTCGGCGAGCAGGTCGTCGACACCTGGGCGCTGTCCCGCGCCGATCCGAGCGAAGTCCTGTCGGTGGAACATACGCGCCGCATGAATGGCCGCCTTTACCCGAAAGCCGGAGAAACCTTCTGGAGCAATCGGCGTCATGAAATGCTCAAGCTGGCCGAAGACAGCTTCCCGGGCACCCATGACATGCTCGTCGCCTGCTGCGATCCCTGGCTTTATGCCCATTACGGCTGCCCGCCCGGCCACGCCAATTGTCGCGACAACTTTCTCACTGCGCTTCGGACACTCGATATCGCTCCGCCGCCCGTGCCGAACCCGGTCAATCTGTGGATGAACGTGCCGGTGTCCGGCGAGAAGGTCGACATCACACCGCCGCTCAGCCGGCCGGGCGACCATGTCTGTCTGACGGCGCTGATGGATGTCGTCGTTGTCTTTTCCGCCTGTCCGATGGACATCACCCCGATCAACGGCACGGATTGCACGCCCCGCTCCGTGCATTATGCCGTTCGCCCTGCGTGACCGCGATGGGCGCCGCCGATATGGCAGCGCCCCGAATATCTGAGGCTTGGCAGTCCGTGGCCTCAGGCGCCCCGGCTTGCGATCAGCAATTCCACCCGCTTCAATTCCCGCAGGACGCGGTCCGCCTGCATTTGCGGGGTTAGGCTCAGCTTGAGCTGCGTGGCCATCAGAGCGAGCACGGCGGCCGTCAGGCCCCATTTGACCGCCGACAAAACATCGGCGGCCGTGTAAAAATGATAGCCGCACCAGACCGCGGCGATGAACATGACGGACTGCACGATCATCAGCACCCAGGTCACCCAGCCGAGCCGGCCGCCGAACTGGCTGAGGCCCAGTTCGAAAAAGCCGAGTTCCCGGGTTTCCTTCAGGATCTCCCGGTCCTGACCAGTCAGCGCGGACTCGATCATCTTGTCGAGCTTGGTCATCTCATTGTCGCTCATCGACTTTTCCTTTCAGGGCTGTCTTGAGGTTGGCCCGTGCGTGCATCAGCCGGGTCTTGACCGTGCCGACGGGGATGTCCAGCGCGACGGCGACATCCGTCACGCTCATGTCTTCAAGGTAAAACAGTGCGATCGTCGCCTGCTGATCGGGCGAAAGCGTCGCGATGGCGCGCCGGACGCTCGCGGCGTCGACCGCATCCGGTCCGGCATTCTGGTCGGTCGCTTCCGGCTCCCGGGCGATCGCTTCATTGAGCGCCCGGCGCCCCTGTTTGCCGCGGATCGACCGCGCACAGCGCCTTGTTACGATGCGCAATGCCCAGGCCGGAAACGCCCGCGCGTCCTGCAGCGATCCCAGGCCGCGAAAGATGTCGATCCAGGCGTCCTGGACCGCGTCGCGTGCCTCCTCGACGTCGCCGAGAAGGCGCACGGCATGTACCAGAAGCCGGGGCCCACGCAGGTCGACAAGCTGTTGCATCGCCTGCCGGTCGCCGAGCCGTGCCGATGTGACCAGATAGTCTTCAAGCAGTCTTTTTGTGTCGGCCACGCGCATCTCCTTTGCGCCGTTCACGCAAACAAGGTGGCCCGGTCGGCGGGAAAGGTTCAATGGCTGGCAAAAAAATTGCGCGCCGGCCGGCCGGCGACCGGCATTCGACAGGTGTGATCAGACGAACGTTGAACCGGCATAGCCGCGCGGAGACGCCCGACTGGAGCCAGTAGCGTCCCCCGGGGAACAGGTTCGCATTGAAGAGGACGTGCCGGCGAGCGATTTACTTCTCACAGCGAGGGACGACCGGTTTTCCAGATCAGCCATTCCCGGGCTTTCGCCGTTCCATAGACCATTTCCAGTTCCCGAAAGGTCTGCACATGCCGCTGCCGGGCGCGTTCCTCTGCATGCCGGACCAGTCGCTGTTGCAGAGCAAACAGGAGGCGTGCCAGGCCGGCGCTGGCCGCAAGGAGAACAGTGGCCGCCGCCGTAAGCCCGACCGTCTCCGCAAGATCTGCAAACCAGGACGCCAGCGGTATAACGGCCGGTGCCCGCCACCCGAGGCCGGTCATGACGGCCAGAACAAGGACGAGGATCGGCAAGGAAATTGCCGTCATAAAGGTTAGAAATGTTGTGATCTGCCAGAAATTCATCACGAGCCGCTCCGTGAGTGGAAAAACATGGCGAGCGACAAAGACAACGAGCCGATGCCGCCGCAGCCGCCATCGCACGTCGATGTCCGGTCCAAGGGCCTCGCGAACCGGAAAACGATCACCGTCTTGTGCTATTGCGGAAATGCAATGGTAAGTTGTGCAAACATTTCGGACGAAATTGAGGCAAATTGGTAGCTTGAGAGCAGAAATACGTCCGATAATAAACAAACTACTATTGTAAAAAATACTTATTAAATTAGTGTCCATACATCGGCGACGTCGATGAGTTATCCCGTCATATGCTCATGAAAACAGGACGTTACTCGACTGCGCCGCCTTTGGAGTGGAAAGCATCGTTTCAGCGGATTGCACGGCTATCCGATGCCTTTCGTCGCAAGCCCGGCAATATCAGCACCGAAGCCAGCGCCGCACAGATCAGGCTCATCGAGACGAACTCTGCCCACCCGACCGGCTCACCAAGGATCAGAGCACTTGAATAGACCCCGACGATCGGCACGGCCAGCGTTCCGATCGCGGCAATCGCGGCGGGGAACATGTGCACGACGTTGAAATAGGCCCAATAGCAGAACACCATCGGGATGGTGAACAGATAGGCAAGCGCGATCCAGGCCTGCGGACTGAGGCCGGAAAAGTCGGGCACCGGTTCCATCAGGATCGCGCCGGGCGTGATCACCAGAAAACCGACGACCAATTGCCACCCGACGAGCGCCGCAACGGGTGCCTGCCAGTCGAACTTCTTGAAAAGCACCGTGCCGAACGCCCAGGACAGGGCAGCGCATAACATGAAAGACGCGCCAAGCGGCGCCTCTTGCAGGACAACCAGATCGGGTCCGATCAGGATCGCCAGGCCGGTAACCCCCATCGCCAGCCCGGCATATTTGTAGCGGGTCATGGCTTCCCCGAGCAAAAGGCTTGAGAACAGCGCCGCCCAGACCGGCATGGTGAAAGCGATGATCGAGGCCCGCCCGGCCGGCATGAGCGCCACGCCGTAGCCGGTGAAAAGGTGCCAGCCGAGAATGTTGAACACCGCGCACAGGATCATCGGAGCGATATCCGGACGCGCAAGGCGCATCCTCCCGTGGGTAAGCGCGGCAATGGCCAGCAATCCGATCGCGCCGGCCGCAACGCTCATGGAGCGAAACCACCAGACCGGCAGTTCCGCAAGCGCGATCTTCATGCCCGGCCAGTTCAGGCCCCAGAACAGTCCGAGCGCCGCCAGGAGCACGAAGCCTGTGCGCGGCAGGGCCTGGGGAGAAGCAACCGACATGGGAAAGAACCGAACCGACCGAAAGGCCGACACCTATCGCGATCCGCGCGACCGCGCAATGCAACAGGCAGGATCACGGCTGGCTCGAGCGATCCGTCCGCAACATGACGACGACCGGAGTGCGTTCGTCTGATCCGTATCAAAACGACGGCAGATCATCGACTTAGTCTGTCCCAAAGCAGCATCTTGCGATGCCGAAGGACTGGGCCGGGAGGCTTGCATGAGAGCCATGGTGCTCGACCGAATCGGAAAGCGCCTGCGGTTGGCGGACGTTCCAAAACCTGAAGCCCTTCCGGGTACGCTCGTCGTGCGCGTGCTGGCCTGCGGGGTTTGCCGCACCGATCTCCACGTGATCGACGGCGACCTCACGAACCCCAAATTGCCGCTGATCCCCGGCCATGAAATTGTCGGAGAGGTCGTCGAAGCGGGTGCCGGTGTAAGCGACCCGAAGCCGGGCGACCGCGTCGGCATACCCTGGCTCGGCCATACCTGCGGGACCTGCGCCTATTGCCGCCAGGGCGACGAGAATCTGTGCGATACGCCCGGCTTCGTCGGATACGGTCTCGATGGCGGTTATGCCGAATACGCCCGGGCCGATGCCGCCTATTGCCTTCCGTTATCGCCCGGCCTCGATGCCGTCGAGGCCGCCCCGTTGATGTGCGCCGGTCTGATCGGCTACCGTTCCTATCGCATGGCCGGCGACGCGGAACGGCTCGGCCTCTATGGTTTCGGCGCCGCCGCCCATATCCTGACCCAGCTCGCCCGCCACCAGGGCCGGCAGATCTATGCCTTTACCCGTCCGGGAGACAGCGCCGCCCAGGATTTCGCCCGCGCGCTCGGTGCCGTGTGGGCGGGTGCCTCGACCACTGCACCGCCCGAACCGCTGGACGCGGCCATCATCTTCGCACCTGCCGGACCGCTTGTGCCGGCCGCGCTGAAGGCTGTCCGCAAGGGCGGCCGTGTTGTTTGCGGTGGCATCCACATGAGCGACATTCCCGGTTTTGCCTACAACCTCCTGTGGGAGGAACGCTCGATCCAATCGGTCGCCAACCTGACACGCCAGGACGGTCTGGACTTCCTGCCGCTCGCAGAACGGGCCGGCATCCGCACCGAAGTGCATCCTTATCCTCTCGAGGCCGCCAATGAAGCACTGGACGATCTGAGGCAGGGCCGTTTCACCGGTGCCGCCGTGCTCGTCCCGTGATCTCCGGCAATCAGGCGTCGACGGATGGGCGGGGCATCTGCGATCCGAGTTCCGCAAAGGCCAGACGCGCACGGGCACGCGCCAGCGTATCGGCCTGCGACCCGGAGGCGTCGACCATGCCCCAGGCGTCGGTCTCGCCGGCTGTCAGCCTGTCGAAATGGGCCGCCTGCAGATCGACGACCGCGACACCGGCATCGGATGCGTCGCCATGGCGACCGGCAACACGCTCGCGCAGGACCGCGGTCGGCGCATCCAGCCAGAGACCCTGAAAGCGCACCCCGGCCTGCTCTGCAAGCTGCTGCGCGGCACACCGTTCGCCGGGCGTGGAAAACACTGCGTCGAGGATCACCGCCTGGCCTTGCGCCAAGGCGATCGATGCCTTTTCGATCAGCCGGGCATACACACGATCGCTGGCCTCCCGGGTATAGGTTTCGGCCGGCAGGCGTTCCAGGTCCGGCACGTCGAACATCTGCTTGCGCTCCAGATCGCTGCGCAAGAGCACGGCACCGGGCGCGGTGCCCAGAACCGGCGCAAGGTCAGCGGCGAGCGTCGACTTGCCGGTGCCCGACAATCCGCCAACCGCAACCAGCACGGCGTCCTGCCGGTTCAGGAAAGCAACGGCCTGGTCGAGATAACGCCGCGCTTCCGCATTGCTTGCAGCGGTATGATCGGGGTCCCGCAAGGCCGTTTGTGCGGAAACCATCGCGCGAATGCCGGCGCGCAGCGCCAGGAACAGCGGCATGACCGAAAAGCCCTCCGGCGCGGCGAGTTCCCAGCCGGCCCTGACATAGCGGTTGAACACCCGGTTGGCCGCGCCCCGCATGTCCAGGTGCAGCATATCCATGATCAGGAAGGCCAGGTCGTACAGCACGTCTGTGGTCCCCAGACGCTCGTCGAATTCCAGCGCGTCGAACGGCGTCGGCACCCCGTCGATGAGGACCAGATTGCGCAAATGCAAATCGCCGTGGCACCGCCGGACGAATCCGCGCGCCGCGCGCATGTCGAGATGCGCAGCGCTCGCTGCAAAGACCGCCGCACATCCGCGGTCAAACGCATCGACACGCTCGGCGGGAAACACCGTCCCGAGGTCGTCGAAGGCACGCCCGAGTTCGTCGATGATTTCTTTGATGCGCAAGGCGCCGTCGCCGGTGCGCTCGACCGCAAGCGCTGCGTGATAGCCGGCAAGCGTTTCGCCCAGCCGGTCGGCAAGCGCGGCATCAAAGCCGCCGGACCGGGCCAGGTTTTCAAGCACATGCCCTTCGTCAAACCGCCGCATATGCACGGCCCACTCGACGATCTCCCCCTGGCCGTCGATTGCCAGTTCGCCATCGCCTTCCCGCGTAATCGCCTTCACGTCGAGATAGATCGACGGCGCGAAGGGGCGATTGAGCGCGATCTCGCGCTCACAGACCTGCCGGCGCCGTTCGAGCGTGGAAAAGTCCATATATTCGTAAGCGACAGGCTGCTTGATCTTGTAGACGTCGCGGTCACCCAGAAAGACCACGGCGCCGTGTGTTGTGATGACGTCGATCGTCCGGCTGCCGTCGCCGAACGCGGCCGGCGACGACAGGAAGTCAACGACGTCTTTGTGGGTTTCCAGATCGCCCCCCGGCATCACCCCACCTCCTCGATGCCAACGTTATACGCGCAGTACGTCCTCGAAATGACGTGGCAGGGAATCGGTCGGCACGTTGGTCAGGTCCTTGGCGATCTCCGCCATGACGCATGCTTTCATCGGACCCGGCACTTTCTTGCGCAGATGCGCCAGCATGTCCGGCGCGGCGCACAGGATCAACCGGTCGAAATGCCCCTTGCGATGGCATCGCGCCAGTTCGACCATCAGGGTTTCGGCAAAGGCACGGCTTTCACGCTGCTCCCCACCGAGATGCGGTTCAAGTTTGTGGCGTGCGGTGTGGGCACTTGAGAAGGTGCGGCCCTGTTGGTCGGCCGGTTCGAACAATGTCTTGGCGCAATAGGTCTTGCCCCGGATCTGGTGCAGGCCCTTGCCCGGTCCCGGATGCGCGATAACGCGAGCCGCCTCGGCGTCGGCGACAAGGATCCAGGTCCTTACGGGTTTCATTTGTTGTTTCCTTCCTGCTTCGTGTTTTCGCCCGCCGCATTTTGATCACGTCTGGAACACGTAGGTCCCCGGCGCCTCTTCAAGCGGCGGATACCCACGGTCAGGTGCCCCAAGTGGCGGTGGTGAAACGGGTTCTCCGGACTGGCGCTGCAGCCAGTCCGCCCATTCCGGCCACCACGAACCGGCCTTCGCCTCGGCCGTTTCGAGCCAGCTTTCCGGGTTGGGTCCCAGCGAATCGTGTTCGTGGAAAGCAACCCGGTACCGGCGGTTCCGGTGACCCGGTTCGGACACGATGCCGGCATTGTGTCCGCCGCTGGCAAGGAGGAAGGTAATGTCGGTGTCGAGCAAATGCAGCAGCTTGAAAACCGACTTCCAGGGCGACACATGGTCCCGCTCCGTGGCAACGGCAAAAACCGGCGCGCGGATGTCCTCCAGGAAGATCGGCCGGCCGTGCACCTTGAACCGGCCTTCGGCCAGGTCGTTGTCGAGGAAAAGCTGGCGCAGATACTGAGAATGCATGCGATGCGGCATGCGCGTCGCATCGGCATTCCAGGCCATCAGGTCGTTCATGCCGGCCCGTTCGCCCATCAGGTAGGACCGGACCATGCGCGACCACACGAGGTCCTGCGAGCGCAGGAACTGGAAGGCGCCGGCCATCTTGCTTGAATCGAGATAGCCTTTCTGGCGCATCATGTCGTCCAGAAGCGCGACCTGGCTCTCATTGATGAACAGCGTCAGCTCGCCGGCTTCGGTGAAATCGACCTGCGCAGCAAACAGTGAGAGCGATGCCAGCCGCCTATCGCCGTCGCGGGCCATGCGCGCGGCCTCTATCGCGAGCAGCGTTCCGCCGAGGCAATAGCCGACGCCGTGCACGCTGTCCGCTCCGGTAATGTCGCAGACCGCGTCGAGCGCGGTTTCCAGACCGAGCCGCCGGTAATCGTCAAAACTGGTTTCGCGCATGCCGGCATCCGGGTTCACCCAGGAAATGGTGAAAACCGTGAACCCTTCAGAAACCAGGTACCGGATCAGCGAGTTCTCCGGCGACAGATCGAGGATGTAATACTTCATGATCCAGGCCGGCGAGATCAGGATCGGTTGCGGCCTGACGGTCTCCGTCGTCGGCTTGTACTGGATGAGCTCGATCAGGTCGTTGCGGAAGACCACGGCGCCCGGCGTGACCGCAACGTCACGTCCGGCCTCGTATGCCAGCGCTTCGGCGGGTTGCGAGCCGGTCACGGCGTCGCGCAGGTCATCCAGCCAATTGAGACCGCCGCTGACGAAATTGGTCCCGCCGGTCTGAAGGGTCTTGGCGATCACTTCCGGATTGCTGGCCGGGAAATTCGAAGGGGCCGCCATGTCCAGCAATTGCCGGCCGTAGAAATCGACCATGCGCTGGTTGTCGCGGCGCACGCCGGGCATGCCGCGCGTGGCCTCGTGCCACCATTTCTCCGACAGGAGGAAGGATTGCTGCATGACGTTGAAGGGCCACATGCCCCAATCGGGATGCCGAAACCGGCGATCGGCGGGCGCCGGTTCCACGCAGGGCGCCGGCGTCTCGGCCTGCGCTGCGGCACGCGCCGCGTAATCGAGAAGCGCGATCGCGTTCTCACCGGCTTCCCGCGCCAGATACATCCGGCGGCCCGGCGAGACCGCCAGATGCAGGAGCCAGTCGAAATAGGCCTCGACCAGGCTGATCGGCGAAATGCCGAGCGTCGCCTGTGCTATTGCCGCATGGATGGCCGTATCCGCGAAGTGCTTTTCGGTATCCGTCTCGGTGTCGTCTGCCGCTGGCGGTTTGAACCGCACCGGCGGTTCGGATTTTACCGGCCGTCCGTCGGACGGTATGGCTTCGCTATCGGCCTGTTCCATCAAGTCCCCTTCACCCTGTCCGTATTAGGATGCGCTCGGCGCGGCTTTGGCGGCTTCCTTGCGTACGTCTTCGACCGCATCGCTTGCCAGCCCGGCGCCCAGATTGGCCAGCACGCCGGCTTCCTTGGAATAGTCTTCAAAGGCGGTCTTGTAGAAATCGGAGGTCGCGTCCTGCAGGTCGGCAAACGAGGTGCAGCCTGTCAGTTTTTCCGCGATCATCAGGTCCTTGCGCATCCGATCCTGAACGAAATTCAGGGTTTCGATATTGTACCGCACGATCGATTTCAGCATCACGCCGTTGATATGGGCCATGGCAAAAAACAGGTTTTCGCCGCCCTTCAGGAAGTTGGGGTCTGCAAAGGGCGCGCTCAAGCCCGCCCCGTTCTTTTTCGCTGTTTGCTGTGGTGCCATCATGGATCCTTTCCGCAGGAGCGTTCGCCGGCCCATCCGGCCGGTACCGGAAAGGTTCCGTCCGTGGTCGGCGGATCTCTCGACAGACTGTTCGGAGTATCAGATCTGACGCTATCGGCGGTCTTCGGATCGGCATTGACTTGCGTCAATCAAGCCCGGTGAAAGTGCCGGTTTCTTTGACTTCAAGAGCAATCGGCCTAAAAGACCGAGACCGGGCGCAGGCTGCCCCGAACGAGCGGAGAAAAACAATGAACCAGGCTGTGCTGCTGGTCGGATGCGGCAATATGGGTTTCGCCATGCTCAAGGGGTGGATCGCATCCCGTCCGGACCTTGCGTTCCACGTTGTCGAACCGACAGAGACCCTTCGCGAACGCGCCCACGGAGCCGGCGCGACAGTCTGGGAATCGCCGGACGCGCTGCCGTCAGATTTCGATCCGGCGCTGATCGTCCTCGCGGTCAAACCGCAAGTGATGGACAAGGTGGCACCGGCCTATCGCCGCTTTGCCGGCGGGTCGACGACATTCGTCTCAGTCGCGGCCGGTGTGACCATGGCGACGCTGGCCGGTTACCTGCCCGGCCCGACGCCGATCATCCGCACCATGCCCAACACACCGGCGGCAATCGGTCACGGCATGATGGTGTCCGTGGCCAACGAATTGGTCGACGACGACCGGCGCGCCCTCACCGACAGCCTGATGACGACGTCCGGGGCAAGTGCCTGGATCGATACAGAAGACCTCATGGACGCGGTGACAGCGATCTCCGGTTCCGGTCCGGCCTATGTCTTCCACTTCATCGAATGCCTTGCGGCGGCCGGGGAACGGCTGGGCCTGCCGTCGGACCTGTCGATGCTGCTCGCCCGGCAGACCGTGATGGGTGCGGGCCAACTGGCGGCCGAAACCGACACCCCGCCGGCAACCCTGCGTGAACAGGTTACAAGTCCCGGCGGGACGACGGCCGCTGCCCTCGCGGTTCTCATGCAGGAGGCCGAACTCGCACTGCTCATGCAAAGCGCGACGCATGCTGCCCGCGACCGCGGACGCGAACTCGGCAAGGCATGAACCGGAACCGACGGGGCGACCGATTGCTCCCCCGTAGGCAATCCGGTCGAAAGCCGATAACATTCCGCCATCCGCTATAGGGTGTCGGTCCGTCCGGACCGGCGCCCGTCAACGCAACGGCCTTCGGCACACACATCCAGCGTCGCAAGAGGTCCACATGAACTATGAATTTTCCGAACGGCAATGGGATCTCCTGCAACATCTGCCTTTCCAGATCTTTGCCATCGTGGCGGGCGCGGACGGCACCATAGACGAAAAGGAAGTCCAACGGTTCCGGGACCAGTTCGCCCGGGCGGAAGACCTGGAGAATGACCTGCACCGCGAGGTGCTGATTTCAGCATCGGCGCAGGACCTGTCGCGCTACGTGAGCACGTCGCCAAGCGCCATACGCAACGCCTACAACGCCAAGGCCATTGTGCCCTGGTTGAAGGAAAAGATGGATGAGCCGGACTATGAGGCGTTCATCCTGTCGCTCTACCGCAGCGCGATCGACATCGCGCGCGCCTCCGGCGGCGGCCTGTTCAAGAGCAGCATCAGCGCCGAAGAAAAGGACGCCCTGTTCATTCTTGCCGATATGTTCGAATTGGATCCCGAAAAGTTCGACGCTGTGCACTGATCGGCTTCTCGTCGGGAATGCCGCCCTCCTCAATCGCGCGCCGCACCTGCGCCGCACACCACCGCACGCCATCACGCAGGGAGACTGACCGGTGAAAATCACTCGGCTGTCCGTCTATCAGGTCGATCTGCCGCTCAAGGAAGGGTCGTATTCCTGGTCGACCCAATCCCACGCCGCTTTCGATACGACCATCGTCCGGCTCGATACCGACGAAGGCCTCATCGGTTACGGCGAGACCTGTCCGCTCGGCCCGACCTATTTGCCTTCCTATCCGGCCGGCGCCCGCACCGGCATCGCCACGATCGCGCCGGACCTGATTGGCCTCGATCCGAGCGAACCCGAAGTGGTCTGCCGGCGCATGGACCACCTGCTGAAAGGCCATCCCTACGTGAAATCGGCCATCGACATGGCCTGTTGGGACATTCTGGGCAAGGCAGTCGGCAAACCCGTCTATGCCCTCCTCGGCGGCCGCCAGCTGGACCGAATCCGGCTCTACCAGGTGGTCACGCGGGGCGACCCAAAACGCATGGCCGAGAGCACGATCGCCTACCGGGAAGCCGGTTTCCGGCATTTTCAGGTCAAGGTCGGCGAAGATCCCGACACCGACATCCAGCGTTTCGAAGAAGTGGCGGCGGTCATGCAGCCCGGCGATGTGATGGATGCCGACGCCAATACCGGCTGGCGCCAGCACGACGCGATCCGCATCGTCAATGCGGTCGATCACCTGGCGGACAAACACGCCATCCGGCTTTACATCGAACAGCCCTGCCTGACCTATGAGGAATGCCTGCCGGTCCGCGAACGCTGCCGGCATCCGATGATCCTGGACGAATGCATGGACAGTCTGAACGCGGTGCTGCGCGGTTACCGGGACCGCGCCATGGACATGATCAACCTTAAGATTAACCGCTTCGGCGGCCTGACGAAAGCCCGTCTGATCCGCGATCTGTGCATCGAACTCGGCCTGCCCATGAACCTCGAGGATTCCTGGGGCGGCGAGATTGCGACCGCCGCCATTGCCCACCTCGCTCAATCCACGCCGGCCGACTTTCACTTCCAGTCTTCCGCCTTCCATACCTATCACACGGTCGCCCTGGCGGACGGTGCGCCACAGGTGGATGGCGGCTTCATGCAGGCCTCGGACCGTCCCGGCCTTGGCGTTACGCCGATCGAATCCGTACTCGGAGATCCGGTCTACACCACCGGCAACTGAAAAAACCCGGATAGCAATTTTAGGTTAACCATCGCCGGCAACCTCCTGTTCGTGCGCAAGGATTTGTCCACCACTTGCAGTCACATTCTGTGCGACTTGCAAAAGGGGCTCCTTCATGAACCATCTGGAACATTCGCGCGCCATGGATTCGGCTGGAAGGCTGGGCGCCGCGTCTCTGGCGCTGCCGGCTTTCGCCTTTGCGCTGTTCCTGTCGGCCCTCTTGATCTTCGCCGTGCAGCCGATGTTCGCCAAGATGGTGCTGCCCCTGCTCGGCGGCGCGCCGGCGGTCTGGAACACCGCCATGGTTTTCTTTCAGGCGTCACTGCTTGCCGGCTACCTCTATGCCCACGTTTTGGCCAACCATGTGCCGGAGCGCCTTCAGGCGA
>JANQQB010000395.1 GCA_028285165.1 Rhodobiaceae bacterium | reverse complement strand
ATCTACGAGAGCCGCCCCAACGTCACGGCCGATGCCGGCGCGCTGTGCGTCAAGTCAGGCAATGCGGCGATCCTGCGCAGCGGGTCGGACACGTTACGCTCCGCACAGGCGATAGAAACCTGCCTGGTCGAGGGCCTTGAGCACGCGGGTCTGCCGGCCGCGGCGATCCAACTCGTGCCGACCCGGGACCGGGCGGCAGTCGGGCAAATGCTGGCCGGACTCGACGGTACGATCGACGTGATCGTGCCGCGCGGCGGCAAGGGGCTCGTTGCCCGGGTCCAGGATGAGGCAAGGGTTCCCGTGTTCGCCCATCTGGAAGGCATTTGCCACGTCTATGTGGATGCAGCCGCCGATGCCGACATGGCGCGGGATCTGGTGGTCAACGCCAAGCTGCGCCGCACCGGCATTTGCGGCGCTGCTGAAACCCTTCTGGTCGACACGGCGTGTGCATCGACGCATTTGCGGCCGATCGTAGAGGCGTTGCTGGAGGCTGGGTGCGAAGTGCGCGGTGACGAAAATGTCCAGGCGGTCTCTTCGCGGGTCGTGGCGGCGCAACCGGACGATTGGGGCCGGGAATTCCTCGACACAATCCTGGCGGTGCGCTGTGTCGACGGGGTTGAGGAGGCGATGGATCACATCGCGCGGTACGGATCGAGCCACACCGAGGCGATTGTGACGGAGAATGCCGAGACCGCGGAACGCTTTCTCAACGGGGTCGATTCGGCCATCGTCATGCACAACGCCTCGACGCAATTTGCCGATGGCGGCGAATTCGGCATGGGCGCGGAAATCGGCATCGCCACCGGCAAGATGCACGCCCGCGGTCCGGTCGGCGTCGAACAATTGACGAGCTTCAAATACAAGGTCCGCGGCGCCGGACAGGTGCGCACCTGACCCATGCGCCAGATCCTCGGCGCGTCGGCTTTCCTCGCCGACCGGGAATGGCTTCGGGTCCCGCCGGTGTTTCCGGGCATGAAGATCGGTCTGTTCGGCGGGTCGTTCAATCCGGCGCACGCGGGACACCGACGGGCCAGTCTGACCGTGCTTCGGCGCTGCCGCCTCGATGAGATCTGGTGGTTGGTCACGCCGGGAAATCCGTTGAAGGACCATGCCGACCTCGCCCCGCTCGAGGCCCGTGTACTGAAGGCCGGCGCCGTCGCCGACCATCCGCGCATCCGGATCACGGCGTTCGAGGCCGCAGCCGGGCTGCAATTCACCGCCGACACGGTCCGCTATCTGACGGACCGCCGCCCGAGCGTGCATTTTGTGTGGATCATGGGGGCCGACAATCTCGCATCGTTCCACCATTGGCAGGACTGGCGCGAGATCGCACGCCGGGTCGGCATTGCTGTCGTGAACCGTCCGGGCGATCATCTGGCGGCCGCCTCCGCGCCGGTGGCCCAGGCACTGGCCCGATTTCGTGTCGATGACCGCGATGCCCGGCGTCTGGCGACCTGTCAACGGCCCGCCTGGGCTTTCCTTCCCAGTTTGCGCGACCCGACATCCTCGACGCAATTGCGGCGCGCCGGGTGGCGGGAACCGTGACCATTGCAAGACTTCGGAAGTCAACATCTTGGCCGCGTCTTGAAATCGTCATGGTCGATAGGCTATTATAGTATCAGACCAAAGGTCTGAATCGGTATCAGCATTGCCGAAAACCGATTTGTCGTAACCAGATGTAGAAGGAACTCATCCTGCCCATCGCAACCGATATCGGGGACATGGCTCAATCCGGTCCTCGTGAAGGGGTCGCCGCACAGCACACCGAGCCGAAGGCGGCCATCGACGTGATCCTCGCAAGCCTCGACGATTCGAAGGCCGAGGACATCGTAAATCTTGACATCACCAGCAAATCGACAATCGCGGATTTCATGGTCGTGGCGTCCGGGCGGTCGCATCGTCATGTCGGCGCGATTGCGGACCAGCTTTTGCGGGATCTGAAAACCGCCGGGCTCGGATCCGCCCGTGTCGAGGGCCTGCCGCATTGCGACTGGGTCCTGGTCGATGCCGGCGACGCAATCGTGCATATCTTCCGGCCTGAAGTGCGCGACTTCTATAACATCGAGAAGATGTGGAGCGCGGGTCAGGCGGATCAGGTGCGTTTCGTCGGCTAAGACGACCGGACAGGCGCGGCCGCCTCGGTAGGCGAGCCTGCCGGCGCAAGAGGTCGCGGGCAATTCTGGACGTGTGAGCATTCCCGGGGTTTGCGAACCCACGGAAATGCGGAACCGCTGTTTGCGACCTTTTTCATGTAGGAAGATCGGGCAAATGTTTGTGCGCATCGTGGCCGTCGGGCGCATGAAAGCCGGCCCGGAGCGTGATCTTGTCGACCGGTATATCGATCGGTTTCGCAAATCCGCTCGCTCGCTCGGCATCACGGGAGCCGACATCGTCGAAGTGCCCGACAGTCGGGCCGCAAGTTCCGGCGAACGGCGTCACCAGGAAGCCGAGCGCATCGCCGCTGCGCTTGAAAAATCAGACACCTGGATGCTGCTTGACGAGCGCGGGAAATCCTGGTCCAGCACGGATTTTGCGCGACGGTTGGGCGGGTTGTGCGACCGCGGCACCGGCCGGTGTGCCTTCGTAAT
>JANQQB010000384.1 GCA_028285165.1 Rhodobiaceae bacterium | reverse complement strand
GTTTCCCCGCCAAGCTGCAGCGCGACACGTTCCGCGGCAAAGGCAAGGACCTCCTGGCGGGTATTGCCGGCGACGCCCTGGAAGAATGGCCATGCCGCTTCGAGGTCGAAGACGATCCGGTCGATTTCTTCAGCATCAAGGGCGTTGTCATTTTCAAGGCCCGCGACAACGGCGCCACGCAGAGCGCTGAGAAAGCGCCGTTGTTCGGCGATCTCGTCGACGCGAACCGGCGACGGCCCGTGCCCGATGTGCAAATGATCCGCAGCATCGTAACGGGAGGCGAGCGTATCCAATTGGGTGAGCCAGTTGTCGACGTTTTCGAACGGCACCGCCGGCGCGCCGACATTGATGAGATCGCCGACAAAGGCGAGATTCGCCTCCTCGATGGCGACAAGCAGCGTCGATTCCGCCTCGCTTGGGCCAAAGGCGTCGAAGGACAGCGTGACGCCGCCGATCTCCATCGTGTCGCCCGTCCCGACCACCTCGGCCGCCTTTGCCGCCGCAGTCAGACGTTCCTTCGTGGCGAACCGATCGCCGTGGCGCTGATTGCGCATGGCGATGAAACCGCGGCCGTCGGTCCGGATCGATTGGAGGGTCGTTGCGTCGGTGATCACCCGCGCCTCCGGGTAGGCGTCCGTCCAGACCGGCAATCCGCCGTAATGATCGGTATGCGCATGGGTGATCACGATGGCGACGACGGGACGCGACGTGGTCGCGCGCAGATGGCGCATCGCTCGTTCCGCTTCCGGCAAGAGCCGCTGCGCATCGATCAGGACGACACCGGCCTCGGTCTCGAACCAGTGATTGTTGGCGCTGTCGACGTCGTTGACCTGGCTGGCATAGGTGTGGACGCGGATTTCCTCGGCCAAGGCGCGTGCTGGGGACGCCATAACGGTCGAAAACGCGATTAGCGTCGCGGCCGAGAGGGCTTGGATCTGTCGGTTCATCTGCGGTGCTCCTTTTGGTCTGTATTTGCGATCGGGAATGGGCAAGCCCATTCTTGTCATGTATGTCAAAAATAAGAATGGCGCCATTCTTGACAAGATTGTCAAAAATAATTCATAGGGAGGCGCGATGACGCATGGGAGCGAAAAGCGATGGTCGGTGTCCGGCAATTCGACGAAGAAACGGTCCTTGACCGGGTGATGGAGGTCTTCTGGCGCAAAGGAGCCACCGAGACGACAATGGCGGATCTCGCAACGGCGACGGGTGTGCAGCGCGGCAGTCTCTACAACGCCTATGGCGGCAAGGATGTGTTGCTCAGCAAGGCATTAAGCCGATACGCCGCGCGGTGGCGGGACAGGGCCGCCGAAGCACTGGACGATCCCGATCCGAAGGCGGCGATGGCCGGCTTTCTCGACACGCATATCGAGCGGATGCGCGATCCGACAAACCCGCCCGGTTGTCTGGTAACCGGCGTGTGCATGCAGCAAAACGACTTTTCGACACCAATCTCAGCGGAAATCGAAGCCCAGTTTAACGCCACGGAAGCTGTCCTGGAGCGCTACTTCGAAGCGGCGGAAGCCCGCGGCGCCCTGAGGGCTGGCCGGAATGCGCGCGCACTTGCCCGCTTCTTCGTCGCGACATCACGCGCTATGGCGGTGATGCACAAGGCGCATCGCGGAGATCTCGAACCTGTCCGGGACGTCGCCAAAACCGCGCTGATGGTGTTCGAGGACAGGCCGGGCAATGACGATTGACCGGGACTGATCCTTCCCATGGCCAGGCCGCAATCCGGGCTTGACGGCAAGACCGTCGTGCAACCTGGCACATAAATAAGTTGTGAAAACGTCAAAGACAACCTATCACTCATCTCCCGAAGATCGGTAGTTTTATCGAGGGCGCCTCGGTCCGAGACGCCGGTTTCAGGTCGGAGAGACGTGTTGACGGAATTTGCGATTTGCCGCGGCGCCTTTATCGGCTGCGCCTCGGATGCGAAGGATTTCGCGGCCTTGATCGAGACGGTCTGGCGGACCTTGCCGCTGGCCGGCGACCTGCCGGACATCACGGTCTGGCAGGCCGATCCAGACCGAAGCGACAAACCCGTCAAGGCGATCCCCTGCCGCATCGCTCACACGTCGGACCCTGAGACCAATCCGGTCTTCGTCGTCTTCGCTCATGGTATAGGCGAACCGGTGCGCCCACCTGAAGACCGGGTTCCGGCCTTGCGGGACTGGCTGGACACGAACGGATGGGAATTCATCGCCATCCCGGACAAGGCCGGCGCCACGGCCCCGGCCGACAGCGCTGATCCTGATGAGCGCATTCCGCTGACCGGCCCCCTCTACGAAGTGTTCGATGCGCTGCGGGCCGGCGGCTGCAAGGATGTCTTTGTCTATGACATGCGGGCCCTCGCCCCGTCCGCGGCCCCGGCGCCTCCCGATGACGAACGGCAGGCGGACTGGTGCGGGCGCATCCTGAAGACGTTCGAGGCGCGCCTGACAGTCCGGACACCGAAAACCTATCGTGACTTCGAGGAAACCGCCCGGCGGGATCTCCTCGACGTCGTCGGCATGGCCTATCGCGATCCGCTTGTCGACCCGCTGCCGGGCCTCGATCCGGTCGGCGTCGACGAACCCCTGCTCGTGGCGCGTCGGGAGGATTCCGAACGCCTTGCCGCCAAAGTCTTGACCGGCGAGTCACGCCTGACGGCGATCGTGGCCCCGAGCGGCACCGGCAAGTCGTCCCTCTTGCGGCGCGGCCTCATTCGGACCTGGTTCCGGCGCATGCCGGTCGGTGCCGGCTACCGCGCCGGCGCGGTCGCGCTGCTGGTCGAGCCGGAAGCCTTGATCACGCCGGATTCGCCCGACCCGCTCGAAGCGCTTGCCGCGCTTCTCAGGCGCGAAACACCCTCTGGAGATGCCCGGATCGTCGGACCCTGTCCGGCGCCGCTTCCCGCCTCCGACATCGCCTCCAATGATCTGCCGGAACCGACCGGCGACCTGCAAACCGACCTGCCGTCCGCGCTGGATTGGTGGCAAGCGCTGGTCGCCGATCAGAATAGCCCGGTCATCCTGCTGATCGATCAGGCCGAACTGATCCCGACCATTGCCCGCCGACAGATGCACCTGCGCCAGGATCCGACCGGAACCGCGCCGACGCTCGATGCGTATTGGGCACGCTTCACCGGCCTCCTGGCAGCACTCGCGGGAAGCCTTGATCCCTCCCACCTGACCGCGGAACTCGAACGCCGCATCGCGGCAGTCGCCAAAACCTCTGACCTGCGTCTTGTCATCGCCGCCCGCCGCGACACCGATCTCGATCTCTGGCCGCTCAATGCCGCGCCCCGCGAACGCATCGAACACCTGACCCCGCTTCACCGAGAAGAAGACTGGAAGGCGCTGATCGAGACCACGTTTCATCTCTACGGCCTGGAGCCGGACGCAACCTTGCGGGACGCCATGGTCGCCGAAGCGACCGCGCTCGCGGCCCGGCCGCCGCCGCAGCGCATCAAGCCTGCCGGCGAAGGGCCGCATGACCCATCAGTCCTGCCCCGCGTGCGCGCGGCTTTGCGCGTCGTCATGGAGTATTGGCTCATACCGAAGAAAGACCCCGCGAAACTCCAACGAACCGGACCGACTCTCGATTTCGAGACGTTCGGTCGATACGCCGCCATTGCCGGATCGATCGGGACGCTTGGCGAATTGGCATGGCACAAGTGGCGCGGCACCATTGCCAAACCGGACACCTATCCAACAGTCTGGGATTTCCGGCACGACGCGGCGAACTCTTGGCCCGGCCCGATGTTCGATCAACTGATGATACGACTAGTCGACATCATGGGCCCGCAAGACGACATCCTGCTGTGTTTCTCTCCTTCAGATGACGTCTTTCACCCGGATGATACCTTGCTGGAAGGTCTGAAGAACCATGGCCTTCTGTCGGAGGTCGGTCCGGAACAATTCCGTCTGTCGCATCTTTCGATTCTTGACCATTGGCAGAAAGCCGCCGCCTGGCTGCATCGCTCGCATCAATACCTGTCGATGATGATCCGCCTGAACGACGCCTTTGCTGCGGACGCTGATCCGAGACGCTGGCCGGACGAGCATCTGGACGGTTTTTTCGAAATCGCCTTGCACCTGCTTGGCCAGGGTCGGGACGAACCGCGACTGGACTATTTGCTGGCCGGCCTCGTCGCACGGCTCGATGTCGCCGTACACGGCGACGGAGACGACCGTGCCCTGGAATGGCTTCCCTTCCTGACGCTCTATGCCACCGATGAAACCTTTTTCGGTGCCTGCATGGACCTCGGCCGGACGTCCGGGCGCTGGGCCGACTTCGCAGCGACCGTCATCGGCCTATCGGCGCAAGAAGGTCGCAACGACATTTTGGAGCGGGTGCTGGCGCCACTCCCGAAAGATGAGCGTGCTCGGCTACATGAGACCATCGACCCCGAGACCGGCGATCGACCGGTCCTCCGTACCGCGCGCCGTGGAAATGTGGATGTCCTTCGGTTTCTCCTGGCCGAAGGCGCTGCAGCCGACCCGGACGAAAACGGCGATGGGGACTTTCCGCTCTTATGCGCGGCACAAAACGGGTGCGACGCGGCCGTCACGCTCCTCCTGGAAGCAGGCGCCAATCCAAACCGTCGAAGCAGCACGACCGGAGACACGGCGCTGTTCCGAGCTGTCACAAGCGGATTTCAAAAAACGGTCGACATTCTCTTGCAGCACGGTGCCGATCCCCAGGGACCGGACGAAGCCGTCCCGCCCCTGCTCGAAGCGGCAAAACGAGGCCATTTCGCAATCGTGCAGAGTCTTCTCGACCAGGGCGCCGATCCGGATCGTGGCGACACGCAAGCCAAGATCTGGCCGCTGCACTGGGCAGCCCTGCGCGGTTATACCGACATTGTCGAGCGCCTTCTGGCAGCCGGCGCATCGACCCTGCCGTTGGGCGCAGAGGCCGCGTCACCGCTTCTGCTGGCGGCGGGAATACCGGATACGGGAGCTTTGACCCAGCTGCTGCGCTTCGGCGCCGATCCGAATGCAATCGATCCGAAGGGCGGCGACTTACCTTTGAAAATGGCGGCAGCGGTCGGAAACGATGAAGCGGTCGACCAGTTGCTGCGCGCCGGTGCCGATCCGGACCAAAGGTCACCGACACAGGGCACGCGCCCCCTCATCGCGGCCGCCGGCTGGGGGTACGACAAGATCGTGCGTACCCTTTTGGAACACGGCGCTGACCCGTCATGCGCCGATTCCGAGACAGGCCAGTTTCCGCTCTATTTTGCCGCCGAATGGGGACGCGAACGCGTCGTGAAGGCGCTCCTGGAAAACGGGGCCGACCCCAACCAGGTTCAACAGGCCACGCAAATCTCACCGCTGCTGGTCGCGGCCGCAAGGGGGCATGCCGACGTCGTAAC
>JANQQB010000382.1 GCA_028285165.1 Rhodobiaceae bacterium | reverse complement strand
AGGGGGCTGCCAGGGGTGCGGATGTCATTTCATGCGCGACCCTGTCCTGCGATCCGCTCATCCATGGCGATTGGCTGTCCGACGGGTGTCACATCGATCTGGTCGGCGGATTCCGGCCCGACATGCGCGAAGCCGACGATGTCTGCATCGAGCGCGCGCGGATCTTCGTCGACACCAGACAAGGCGCCATGGCCGAGGCCGGCGACATCATCCGCCCGCTGGAGAGCGGAGCATTGCGGGAAAGCGATATTGCGGCTGATCTGTTCGAATTGTGCCAGGGCGAAAAGGCCGGGCGGCGGTATTACAGCCAGATCACCCTGTTCAAATCGGTCGGCACGTCACTGGAAGATTTTGCGGCCGCGCAGCATGTGTTTTCGCGGATCTGACCGGGTTTGACCCGTCCCGGCGACTCCCGGGACGAGTCCTGGCTTCCGGATTTCAAGCGTCCTGGTTGGCCGGCGTCATCCAGCCGATCATGGCGCCGGTCGGCTGCTGCAGAATGCAAATGCGTCCCACGCCTTCGACGTCGAACGGTTCGCGATGAACCGTGGCGCCTTTTTCGACCGCGGCTTTCACCCGGGCATCGACATCGTCGACCGCGATATAGGCGAACCAGTGTTCCGGCACGCCCTCGAATTGCGGTCCGCTCATTTCATACATGCCGCCGACCGGCTGCTCGCCGTCCATGATGACGTGGTAGGTGCCGTCAGGCATAGGCATGTCGTTGAACGTCCAGCCAAGGGTATCGGCATAAAAGGATCGAGCCTTGGCGACGTCCGTGCTCATCAGTTCGTTCCAATAGAAGTGTCCGTGAGTCCACATTTAACAACTCCGTTAAATGAAATGATGACGCACCTTACTCCGCCGTCGGCAAAGATCAAGCCGGCGTCGGGTGATCGCTTCTCTGCAAGGGAAACCAACAGCCGGTGAACAAGACCGGCCGGGTTCTTGAAAAGAACGTAAAAACATAGGTTTGACGCCGTGATCGCGCGGCGCGTTCAATCCGGTCGGCGCCGCCGGTGCCGGCGCATGTCCCGAACCTCCTGACAGAATCCGGTTTTCATCGAACCCTGAGGCGCGTTGACAGGTCCGGTGTGGTCTTGGAACGATACCAACACGATGGGGAGAAGGTTTATGCTGGACCGTACCGTTGGTATTACGGATCTCGACGCAAATGCGACTGACGAGCGCATTGCCGCAATGCTCGAGAAGCTGGTCGGGTTTGCGACCGTCTCAAGCGAAAGCAACCTGGAGCTTGTCGGCTTCGTCGCGGATTATCTTGAAGGCTTGGGTCTTGATCCGGTCGTTCTTCCGGACCCGGAAGGCACAAAGGCCAACATCCATGTGACGGTCGGCCCACAGGTGGCAGGAGGCGTCGTGCTGTCCGGTCATACGGATGTGGTGCCCGTCGAGGGGCAGGCCTGGACGTCGGACCCGTACCGCCTGGTCCGGCGGGACGACCGCTTGTTTGGCCGCGGCACGGCGGACATGAAGGGCTTCCTGGCGGTTGTCCTGGCCTTGGTGCCTGAGATGCAAGGCATCGGTCTGAAACGTCCGATCCACCTGGCGTTTTCCTATGACGAGGAAATCAGTTGCGAGGGCGTCCTGCCGATGATCGACGATATCGGCCGGACCCGCCCGCCTGTTTCCGCCGTGATTGTCGGCGAACCGACCCGCATGGCGCTGGTGAATGCCCATAAGGGGTCCTACGGCTTCGTCACCCGCGTCACCGGCCATGAAGCCCATTCCAGTCTGATCGAGGACGGTGTCAGCGCGATTTCGCTCGCAGCCCGTCTGATCGTGACGATGGAGGATCGCATGCGGGCCAGGTCCCGGGCGCAGGATCCCGATTCCCGTTTCGATCCCGGCTATACGACAGGTCACGCCGGAACGATCAAAGGCGGCACTGCAGGGAACATCCTCGCCGGCAGCTGCGAATTCGCCTGGGAGTTACGCACGATCCCGGGTGACGACGCCGACCGGCTCGTCCGCGAGTTCGAAGCCGACGGTGCGGCATTGCTGGAGGCGCTGGGGCCGGTCGCAGCGCCGTGCCGGATCGAGACGATACGGGAATGCGCCGTCCCCGCCCTCATGCCGGAACCGGACGGCCGGGCGGAAGCCCTGTGTCGCCGGTTGACCGGCCTGAACCGAACCGAGGCTGTCTCCTATTGCACGGAGGCCGGCCAGTTCCAGACCGCCGGCTTGTCGACGATCGTGGTCGGGCCGGGTTCGATCGAGCAGGCGCACAAGCCGGATGAATTCATCGAAATGGCCGAGTTGCGCAAATGCGCACAATTCATCCGGCGCCTTGCTGCACATCTGGCCGAATAGGCGGTTTCCGCCGATGCTCTAGGGACTGTGGACAATAGGATTCCCTAACGCCGAGTTTTGTGATTCAAGCTTTCTTTTGAGGAGGCTTGGATGCGCCCTGAACGCTTTGTCATCAC
>JANQQB010000375.1 GCA_028285165.1 Rhodobiaceae bacterium | reverse complement strand
CGATCGGCTTGGTCAGGTAGTCGTCGCAGCCGGCCGCGATCGCGCGCTCGCGGTCGCCTTCCATGGCATGCGCCGTCAACGCGATCACCATGATATCGGCAAACGCCGGTTCGGCGCGCAGGGCGCGTGCCACGGCCCAGCCATCCATGCCCGGCAGGCCAAGATCCAGAAGGATGACATCGGGCGCCTCGGAACGGGCCCGCTGCAATCCCTGCTCGCCGTCGGCGGCGCTCAGAACCTCGTATCGGTCTTCCAGAATCTGCTCCAAAAGATCCCGATTGAGTTCCTCGTCCTCGATGATCAGGATCCGCATCTCAAGTCCCCGTCACGTCCCGACCGCGCGCGTCGGAGCCGACCCGGCTGGCGCGACATTGCCGGACCGTGAAGCGAACGGAAGATCGAGGGTGAACGTCGATCCTTCGCCCGGCTCGCTGCGGACCGTAATGTCGCCGCCCATCAGGCGTGCCAGGCGCCGGGAGATCGGCAGGCCCAGTCCGGTGCCCTCGGTGCCGGTCCGTGCCGCCCCGTCGAGCCGTGCGAATTCCTCGAAAATGGTCGCCTGCGCTTCCGGCGCAATGCCGATCCCGGTGTCCATCACGGCAAAGCGCAGGCGCTCGCCGTCGCGTTCCACGGCAATGCAAATCTCACCGGACAACGTGCAGCGCGCGGCATTCGCCAACAGGTTCATGAGGATCTGGCGAACCTTGGCGGCGTCCCCCGTGGCGTGCGGCATGTCGCAGACGCAATCGCAGCGCAAGGCGACGCCGGGCTGCACCATCGGTTCGATCAGACGCAGGCATTCGTCGGCAACGCCCAAAGGCGCATAGGGGATGAAGGCGACATCCATGCGGCCGGCCTCGATCTTGGAGATATCGAGGATTTCGTTGATCAGTTTCAGGAGGTGCTCGGCGCTGGTCTGGATCTTGGCCAGGTTGTCGCTCTGACGTTCCGGGATCACGCCCTCCGTCTTGCGCGACACGATGCGACTGAACCCGATGATTGCGTTCAGCGGCGTGCGCAATTCGTGACTCATGGCAGCGAGGAACCGCGTTTTTGCGGCGTTGGATTCCTCGGCGCGCTGCAGGGCCTGATCGAGCGCCCGTTCACGCGCCTTGCGCTCGGAGATATCACGCACGACACAGACGAGACCGCCGTTTTCGGTTGCCGCGAGCGACAAGTCCTGAGGAAATGTCTGGCCACCCTGCCGGCGCCCGGTCGCCTCCCCGCGCCAGCGGCCGCGGGTATGAATCACCGGCACGATTTCCTCGTCGAAACGGGCGAGTTCTTCAGCATCGTAAAGCGCGCGCCAGGACAGGCCGATCATGGCTTCCCGTTCGTATCCATAGGCCCGGGCATGGGCGTAGTTGACGTAGAGATATCGCCCCTGATGGTCGAGCAGGGCCATGCCATCCATGGAGCTTTCCATGCCTTCAAGATGAATGCGCAGGTTGGCCTGGGCCCGCTTCAGATCGGTGATGTCGTAATAGGTCAGCATGCGGCCGCCGTCATGCAGCGCCGTGCACTCGTATTCCATGATGCGGCCATTCGAGAGATGCAATTCCTCGGGACCGAAGGGGCCGGCACGAATCCGGTCGATGCGTTCGTCGAGATATTCCGGC
This sequence comes from Rhodobiaceae bacterium, assembly GCA_028285165.1. GTDB lineage: Bacteria > Pseudomonadota > Alphaproteobacteria > Rhizobiales > JANQQB01 > JANQQB01. Next base: position 8,839 of record JANQQB010000375.1, on the reverse strand, counting down.
CAGTCCGCCTCGGACACCGTGTAGAGCCCGCGGCGACGGCTTTCCTCCATGTCTTCGCGCAATGTACGGCGCTGGTCGTAATAGTCCGGCGCGGTCTGCCACATGCGTCGATAGGCATCGTTGGCAAGACGCGACTTAAGGTCGGCGTCCAGGAACAGAACGCCGTAGTCGATGCTGTCCAACAGCGCATTGAGCTCGCGGTGACGCTGTAGCTCGCTTTCCGCGCGCTTGCGCTCTCCGAGTTCGTGTCGCAGCTTCAGGTTCAGCCGGCTGAGTTCGGCATTGCCGCCGGCAAGCGCCGTCTCCCGTCGCTCCAGCTCGTCGAGCATATCCTTGAAGGCGCGGGCGAGTGTCCCGATCTCGTCGGATCGGCCTGTGTCGAGTTCGCCCAAAATCTCGTCATGTGATACGTTGCCCGCCCGGGTCCGGTCGGCCGTGCGCACCAATGCCTTCAACGGTTCTCCGATTTGACCGCGCAGGACACCCGACAAAATCGTCAATTCGAGCAGCAACGCCGCAAAGCCAAGGCCGAAAACGATATAGGCCATATTGACCGCTTCCGACGCGATCAGGTTCTTGGGAAACACGGTCAGGAGATGCCATCCCGGGCCGTCCAGGTGGCTGACCGCCAGGTATTCGTCCTGCCCCGGCACTTCGACAAGACCACCGGGCCGACCGACTTCGGCGGCAAGTGAAAACAGCGTCTTCAGATGACCGTCGTCGGTCTCCCCGACCGGAAGCGCGCCGCCGCGTGCCTGGATGGCTTCCATGAAACGCGGGTGGGCAATCAGGTTGCCGTCGGAATCGAACAAGAGATTGTAGGCACCCTCGATGTCGCTGGTGACCGTACGCTCGATCAGGTCCTGAAGCATCAGGTCGTGTCCGACCGACGCGACATGCCGGCCGTCGACCACGACCGGACGGGTGACGGAAACCACCCATTGGCGGACGGCGTAATCGTAATAAAGCCCGGACCAGCGGGTTTCCTTCGCCGGCTCGGCGTCGCGCCGGCCGGAAACGACCACACCACCGGATCCGGAGGCTTCACGCATCAATGCCAGTTTGCCAAAGATTTCCCAATCGCTGCCGCCAAGTGCCCAATCGTGTCCGGGCCAGACCATGACGACCGCCTGATCGGGAGTCAGCACGTAGCCGTTCGCAAAGCGTCCGGGCCAGGACGGTCCGAAGCGTCGCACGACATCCACAGCAGCGGTGAGCGCCCTGCGGGTTTCAGCATCGACGTCTGCATTCTTGCCGACGAAGCCACTGACCCAGTCCCGGGTGAACAGAGTCCGTCTCGTGCGCCATGTCCCGTCCTCCTGTTCCACGAACAAATCGTCGAAGGACGTTTCCGACCCTGCCTCCGGCAAAGCCTTTTCGTATTGCCGGGCGAGCATGGCCAGGCTCTTCTCGGCGTCAACAAGAGGGACGCTCTCGCGCACGCGCCGCTCCGCGACATAGCGCTCAAGTCCGGCCAAAGCCTGTTCTTCGATGCCGGACCGGACATGCCAGTAGCTGAACGCGGTCGCGACCAGAACGACCAGCGCAATGCGGGTCGCAACGCGCCACAAGGTCGACCGGGCCAGCGACGGCGGTGAGCCGCGCCGATTGTCGCTGGATTCCGTCGGTGGCTTTTCCGGGCGTCCCATATCTCCCGCTTTCTGCGGATGCCGCGTCGCGCGGTGCGTCGCTTTACTCAATAACCCGCGCAAGCGGCGGCCTGCGCTTGATGCCGATCGTCGCGGCGACGCGCGGATTGAACAACAATTCACCGCGTACATTGTGCGTCACCGGGATGTCTCGCGGCGAGACACCGTCCAGAATCTTCAACGCCGCGCCGGCCGCCCACTCGCCCTGTTCTTCCGGCAGCTTGCCGATGCCGAACAAGGAATAGGGCATGAGCCAGGCAAAATCGGTTCCGGTCGGGATTCGGGTCTCGTCCTCGGCAACCTGCCGCGCAACATCGGCATCCCAGTCGGTGATGCGTCCGACCCCGAGCAGCATCAGCATATCGACTTCGGTCTGTGCCGCCCTGAAGGCGTCGAGCCAGCCGGGAAAATCGGAAACGAAGTAGGTCGTGTGGTAGCTGATGCCGAACAAACGCTCGTGGTACTTCATTTCCTTGTGCTTGGTCGGCGTGTCTTCGGCGAGAAACCCGAGCCGCGGGCCATTGGCGTTGCGCTTCAGCCATTCGACGATCTGCGGGATCGGCGACACTTCGACCATGCCGGTCGCATTGGCATACGGCAGCCCATAGCCGGAGGCGTCCCAGTTGACGCCGCAGAATACGAACGGCAGATCGGCGTCACGATAATAGGGCATCAGCAGGTACTTCACGGCATTGTCGTCGCTGGTCGTGACGACATGCGGCTGATAGCTGTCGATCACTTCGACGATTTTGCGGGCCGCCGCCTGTTTGTCCGTTTCACTGTCGCGGCGCTTCGTGTCCATGTGTTCGATGCGGAAGGTGACGCCCGTGCCCTGCAAGGCCAGTTCGACGGCCGTTGCGATCCGGTCGTTCCACTCATTGCCGCGATGATACGAATCGACATGCAGAAGCCGGCGCGGCTCGTCGGCGCGCAGCGGTGCAACGGCCGTGCCGGCAAGCAATGCACCGGCACCGACAAGCAGTCGACGCCTGTCTGGCCAGAGATGTTGCGGAACGTCGAACCCGGATTTCATCGTCTTTTGCTGCCTGCTTCACGACGTTTGCCGTCGAGCGGAGCCGGTCCCCTTGCCCAAACCGGTCCCGCTGGCAATTGATCTTACAATAAGTCTTCGGCGCCGCCATGTACCTGTCGCATGGCCGCTACCCGTTTTTGTGGGTCCCGGACGAAACCTCTAAAATACAGAGGGCACGGGAACCGATCGGGTCTTGTTTGTTATCGTGCTCGGGCCGGTGGTGCCGGCCCAGCAACCGCCCGAAGACAGCACCCCTATCTGGTCGTGCGCGGGCCATATTTGAAGGGTTTCAGGCAACAAAATTTTGCAGAGCCACTCGACCAAAACACAGACGGTTAGCCTATCTCGCTGGAATGGTTGAGTTATCCGAAGCGGCGGGCATCGTTTTCTACTGAAAGGCCGTTTCGGCAAAGCTGCGCAGTTTGCGCGAATGCAGCCGTTCCCGCGGCATCGATCGCAGTATTTCCATCGTGCGCAGTCCGATCTGCAGGTGTTTGTCCACCTGGGTGCGATAGAATTCGGTGGCCATGCCCGGGAGTTTCAGTTCGCCATGCAGCGGCTTGTCGGAAACGCATAACAGGGTCCCGTACGGAACCCTGAACCGGAAGCCGTTCGCGGCAATCGTTCCGGACTCCATATCGAGCGCGATCGCACGCGATTGGGAAAACCGGCGCACCATCTCCGAATGCTCACGCAATTCCCAATTCCGGTTGTCGATCGTGGCGACCGTCCCGGTGCGCATCACCTTCTTCAATTCATAACCCGGCAGCCCCGTGACCTCGGCGACGGCGTTTTCCAGAGCGACCTGGACTTCGGCCAGCGGCGGGATCGGTACCCAGGGCGGCAGGTCGGCGTCGAGGACATGGTCTTCCCGGACATAACCGTGCGCCAGGACATAATCGCCCAATTGCTGGGTGTTGCGCAGGCCGGCGCAATGACCAAGCATGATCCAGGCATGCGGGCGCAGCACCGCAATGTGGTCGGTGATCGTCTTGGCGTTCGACGGGCCGACGCCGATATTGACAAGGGTGATCCCGGAAAAGTCGTCGCGCACCAGATGATAGGCCGGCATTTGCGGCGAGCGCGTCGGCGGAGAGCCGCATTCGGGACCCTTGTCGCCACGCCGCGTCACGCGATCGCCCGGTTCGACGAAGGCGACGTACTCGGTGTCGCCTGACGCCATCAGATCGTGGGCAATGGCGCAAAAGGAATCGACATAGAACTGATAGTTCGTGAACAGAACGAAGTTCTGGAAATGGCTCGGAGCCGTCCCCGTGTAATGTTTCAGCCGATGCAGGGAATAATCGATGCGCGGCGCGGTAAACAGGGCCAGAGGCCGCGTTCCGGATATCGTTGCCTCGCTGGTTCCGTTGACGATGGCATCGTCGGTGACGGCCAGATCCGGGACATCGAAGTAATCGCGCAGCTGGCGCCCGGCATTGCGGTCGCTGGGGCTTGGCAGGGTGGCGTTTTCATTGAACGCAAAATGCAGAGGGATCGGCGTCGTCGACGGACCGACAGTGATCGCCACCTCATGATTCTTGATCAGATGCCCGACCTGCTCGATCAGGTAGGATCGGAAGAGGTCCGGGCGCGTGATGGTCGCGCAATATGTGCCGGGTTGATCGACAAAGCCGTAAGCCAGCCGGGTATCCATGCGGCCGAACGTGTTGGATTCGATGCGCACTTCCGGGTACCAGCCGCGCACCCGCTGGTCCGGCGTCTCGCCGCGCATGAAGGCGCTGAACCCATCCCTGACAAGTGCGGTGTTGTGCTCGTAAAGCGCCGTGACCGCGTCGACGGCCTCGGTGGCGTCGGCGGTCGTCGTAACCGTATCCAAAATCGACTGGTCCATGAACGCTTTCCTGATTGCGATTGATGGCGGCAAATGTCAGCACATCCGGGGAGCCCGGTGGATCCGCTGCCCGGTTCACGTCACTATACCAGAGTTCGGTTCCGCGTAAGGCTGTCATTGCCGATCAACCGCACTGCCGCACTCGATGCGGACCACCGCGATGCCTTCAGAAAGACAAGTGATGCGCCCGTTTCAGGAAATCTTCGACCAGGCCGCCGCGTTTCGCGGCGGTGCCGACGAATTGGAGGCCGTACTGGCCGGTTCGACGCCAAAATCAGCTAAACAACTGGCTGCGATCCCCGACGACCGCTGGCTGTCGACCATGACACGGTGCATCTTCCAGGCGGGCTTCTCCTGGAAAGTGATCGAGGCGAAATGGCCAGGATTCGAAGAGGCCTTCGAGGGATTCAACGTGCCGCGCTGGGCGATGGCGCCGGATGAGGACATCGACCGTCTGCTGAGCGACACCCGCATCGTGCGCAATGGCCAGAAGATCAGAACCGTACGCGACAACGCGATCTTCCTGCAGGACCTCGCCCGAGAGCACGGAAGCGCCGGCAAGGCGTTCGCCGAGTGGCCGGCGGAAGACTATATCGGCCTTCTGGATCTCCTGAAAAAACGCGGCAGCCGGCTTGGTGGGTCCACAGCCCAGTATTTCCTGCGTTTCATGGGCCGGGATTCCTTCCTGCTGTCGCGCGATGTGGTGGCCGCGCTGGTCCGAGACGGCGTCGTCGACAAGGAACCGACATCGAAAGCCGGACAGAAAGCCGTTCAGGCCGCCTTCCTGCAATGGATGGATGAAAGCGGCCGGCCGATGTCCCATGTCAGCCGAATCCTGGCGATGAGCGTCGGACCGACAACGGGACCGGCGCCGCACTAACGGCGCAGTCGTCGCGATCCTTCAGGCAGCCAAGAATAATGTCGGGCCCGGTCCGCGGCCGGCGGATTCTGAACCGTGCCGGTGGCTCAGACGCGGCCGGCGGCGCTCGGTTCGCCGAGCCGGCCGCTCGGCAAATCTTTACCATTGTAAACAAAGTATGACCGAAAAAAGCCGGAAATATTTTCCCGTCTTAACTCCGTTTTTACCCTGACCGGGCAATAAGTGCAGTGTCGATTGCGTTAGGTATTGCGTCGCAATGAACAACTTGCGTAGAGGGGCGCCGGCAACGGCGCCCCGCCCTTCTCAGAGCCCTGATTGGCTCGACCGGATCCTTGTCGGCGATTGCGTCGCGCAATTGGAGGCCCTGCCCGCCAATTCAGTCGATCTGGTGTTTGCCGACCCGCCCTACAATCTTCAACTCGACGGTGCTCTTACCCGGCCCGACCAATCCAAGGTCGATGCCGTGGACGATTCCTGGGACCAGTTCGAGAGCTTTGCCGCCTATGACGCGTTTACCCGCGCTTGGCTCCTCGCCTGTCGCCGTGTGCTCAAACCCACCGGCGCGCTCTGGGTGATCGGCTCCTACCACAACATTTTTCGCGTCGGCACGGTGCTTCAGGATCTCGGTTTCTGGATCCTCAACGACATTGTCTGGCGCAAGACGAATCCGATGCCGAATTTCAAGGGCAAACGGTTTACGAATGCCCATGAAACCCTGATCTGGGCCTCCCGGGACAAGGACGCCAAGGGCTACACCTTCAACTACGAAGCCCTGAAAGCCTTCAACGACGACCTGCAGATGCGCTCGGACTGGACGCTGCCATTGTGCACTGGCGGTGAACGCCTGAAAGACGCCAACGGCGACAAGGTCCATCCGACGCAAAAGCCGGAAGCGCTGCTTTATCGGGTGATCCTGTCGTCCACGAAACCCGGTGACATCGTACTCGATCCGTTTTTCGGCACCGGGACGACCGGGGCGGTCGCCAAGAAACTCGGCCGTCACTTTGTCGGGTGCGAACGCGAACCGTCCTATATCGCGGCGGCAGATAAACGCCTCGCAGGCATCGAGGCGGCGCCGAGCGAAGCGCTTTCGGTCACGAAAGGCAAACGATCCGCTCCGCGAGTGCCGTTCGGTACATTGCTGGAAACGGGGCTGCTCGATATCGGTGCCCGCCTGACCGATTCAAAAGGTCGCAATCCGGCCGTGGTCCGCGCTGACGGTTCGCTCGAAGCTCAGGGACAGACCGGTTCGATCCACAAGATCGGCGCCCATGTGCAGGGCCTTGAGGCCTGCAACGGGTGGACCTATTGGCATTACGAGGCCGCCAGCGGCCGCGAACAGATCGACGTCCTGCGCAGCATCGTGCGGGCCGATATGGCCAAGGCCGGGTGATCCGGCGAATCCCGGTTCGAGACAATGGCGCATATCGGGTCGGCGCGCCCACGAGGACGCCCGCCCGTCTTTTCTAATGCAGCACGAACTCACCGCTGACATTGCGCCATTCACCGGGCGCAATGAGCCGTTTGTGCGCGAAGCGAACGGAATGCAGCGGCCCGTCCAGGCGTGTCCGCCAGAACCGAAGAAACCCATGCATTTTCGGGAAATCCGGCTCCAGATCGTAATCCTGCCAAACATAAGTCTGCAACATGGCCGGAAAATCCGGCATGCGATACAGTATTTCAGCCGTTGTCAGGCCATAGCCCTGTAATTGCAGCTCCAAATGCGTCCGATCCATCGCGTTCTCCTTGTCCTGACAAGTGAACGCGGCAGGCCGCGCGGAGGATTACGCGGCGAACCGCGAAGCATCATTATCCTGATCTATGTATTAACTGAGGCTTAACAAATATAAATTTGTCTGCATCACGCCATTGTGCGGGCTCCGACCTGGCACGTACGCCTGAAAGGCGGCGGCCTCCCTCTGCACGTGTTACAGCCTTGATCCATCTTTTGTGGCCGGTAAAGAACGGCTGGTGATGGTGTCTTTCGGGGCCCCGTCCATGCCGGATTGGCTTCTCGCTCTATCCCATACTCCGTCTTCGCCCGGCTTGACCGGGCGACCCAGAGGCGACGACCGGCGCGCCCGGCAGGCTGGATCCGCCGATCAAGTCGTCGGATGTCGGATTGGAGGTTGGGTGACGTCTTCTTTTTTAGGCCCGCGCGCGCCGGAACGGTTTGCTCGCGTAACCCGACACTCCGTCTTCGCCCGGCTTGACCGGGCGACCCAGGGGCGGCGACCAGCGCGACCAGCGGGCTGGATCCGCCGATCAAGTCGTCGGATGACGGATTGGAGGTTGGGTGACGTCTTCTTTTTTAGGCCCGCGCGCGCCGGAACGGTTTGCTCGCGTAACCCTACTCTCCGTCTTCGCCCGGCTTGACCGGGCGACCCAGGGGCGACAACCGTGCGTCCGGCAGGCTGGATCCGCCGATCAAGTCGTCGGACGACGGATTGGGGGCATGGTGTTTGTAGCCTTTCAGCGACCTTTCCGTGCCAGAACCGCTTCCTCACACACCCCCTTCCCCGTCTTCGCCCGGCTTGACCGGGCGACCCAGGGGCGGCGACCAGCGGGCCGGATCCGCTGAACACGCCATCGGACGATGGACTGGGACGAGCAAGGGCGTGAGAGGCCCGATCATCCCGCCGAAAACGTCCGCTACTCCGCCGCCTCGCGCGGCGGATCGATGTCGGCGGGCTCCGGCGCTATCCATTTCAGCACCGGTTTGCGGGCGGCCTGGGTCTCGTCGAGACGGCGGCGCGGCGCAAAGCGCGGGGCTTCGGTGAAACGTTCGGTTTCACCACGCTGGGCGCTCATGACGAGATCGCGCATCGTCGCGATGAACAGGTCGAGGCTGGCGCGGGATTCCGATTCCGTCGGCTCGATCAGCATGGCGCCATGCACCACCAGCGGGAAATACATGGTCATCGGATGATACCCTTCGTCGATCATCGCCTTGGCAAAGTCGAGCGTCGTGACTTCTGTGTCCTTGAGGAAGGAATCATCGAACAGCACTTCGTGCATGCACATGCGCTCGCCGAACGGCAGGCTCATCAGGTCCTGCAGGCCGGCGCGCACGTAATTGGCGTTGAGGACGGCATCCTCCGAGGCCTGGCGGCAGCCATCCGCGCCGTGGCACAGCATGTAGGACAGGGCGCGCACGAACATGCCCATCTGGCCATGAAACGCGGTCATCCGGCCGAAGGGCTTCTCATCGTCTTGCGCTTCTGCAGCATCTTCGACCCATTCGAACCCGGCCGGCGTGCGCCGGCCGAACGGCACCGGTGCGAAGGGCGTCAGCCGATCCGACAGGACGACCGGTCCGGATCCCGGGCCGCCGCCGCCATGCGGCGTGGAAAAGGTCTTGTGCAGGTTGATATGCATGGCGTCGATGCCGAGATCGCCCGGGCGAGCCTTGCCGACAATGG
>JANQQB010000367.1 GCA_028285165.1 Rhodobiaceae bacterium | reverse complement strand
AATCGCTTGCCCGATACACCGTATCGCGCTGCGCGATTTGCCTAGCCGAGCGACCTGATTTGGTCCATCAAATGGTTCTATCTAACCCGGAACCGCTCTAATACGGCAACCCCACATAATTCTCCGCCAGCGCCATCTGCGCCGCCTTGGACCCGGACAGATAGGCCAGTTCCGTCTCCTGCATGCGCCGGTCGAAGGGCTGGTCTTCGGGGAAGGTGTGCAGGAGCTTGGTCATCGACCAGGAAAAGCGTTCCGCTTTCCAAACACGGGCAAGGGCGCGGTCAGAATAAGTCTTGAGGCCGGCATCGGAACCGTCGCGGTACCAGTCGATCAGTGCGGTCGAGAGGTAATGGATGTCGGAGGCGGCCAGGTTCAGGCCCTTGGCGCCGGTCGGCGGCACGATGTGGGCGGCATCGCCGGCCAGGAACAGACGGCCGTGCTGCATCGGTTCGGTGACGAAGCTGCGCAAGGGGGCAATCGACTTTTCGATCGACGGGCCGGTGACAAGGCGCTCTGCCGCAGCGCGAGGCAGCCGCGCCTTCAATTCGTCCCAGAAGCGGTCGTCGGGCCAGTCGGCAAGGTCGATGTCGAGCGGGCATTGCACGTAATAGCGGCTGAGCATGCGCGAGCGTAGCGAACACAGCGCAAATCCCCGGTCGCTGTGAGCATAGATCAGTTCCTCGTCGATCGGCGGAGTTTCCGACAGGACACCGAGCCAGCCAAAAGGGTAAACCTTTTCGTACGTGCGCAGGCTTTCGACGGGAATCGACGCCCGGCTGACGCCGTGGAAGCCGTCGCAGCCGGCAATGAAATCGCAATGCAGTCGGAACGCTTCGCCACCGACCTCGTAGGTGAGATAAGGCGCATCGCCGTCAATGCCGTGCGGGGTCACACCGTCGGCTTCGTGCACGACGGTGCCCTGCATGGCATCGCGGGCCTGGTAGAGGTCGCGAGTGACCTCGGTCTGGCCGTAGACCATAACGGTCTGGCCGCCGGTAAGGGATTCCAGATCGATGCGGAACTCCTTGTCGCCGCCGGCAATGGCAAAGCCGGCATGGATCTCGCCGACCCGGTCCATGCGTTCGCCGATGCCGGCCCGCCGCAACAGGTCCGTCAGCCCCTGTTCGAGCACGCCGGCGCGGATGCGACCGAGCACATAATCCCTGTCTCGGCGTTCCAGCACGACACTGTCGATGCCGTTCAGATGCAGCAATTGCGACAGAAGCAGGCCGGACGGACCTGCCCCTATGATGCCCACCTGCGTGCGCGTATCCTGCATGATATGAGCCGCCTCCACTTTGTCCGCCCGCCGCCAGTCCCGCCGGATCGCGCTGCCGATCGAACGCGTTTTTCCGTTTGCCGGGCCATTTTGGACAGCCTGATCCTATCGCCCCACCAAGTAGAAATTGCCTATTAACCAAGCAATCCCCGGAAATCTTTATTGAATTACCAGATGTCGCACCCTTGATATTATTTAGCTGCACTCGGCAAGGATTTTCGCTAAACAATTCCGGGCGGATATTGGGTTGTGGGAGTTGCGAATGCGTAGTCTTTTTCTGGTAGCGGTCGCCTTCGTTCTGGCATCATGCGGCGCGGGCGTCAATTCGCTGCCGGTCTCGGTCACGCCGTCGGTCACCACCGCCTCCTACGCTCCTGCACCGTCCGGTCCGGTCAAGGCACGGACCTATGCGGCCATCGTCGTCGACGTGCGCTCCGGCAAGGTGCTGCATGAAGTGGATTCGGAATCGCTGCGCTATCCCGCCTCGCTGACCAAGATGATGACGCTGTTCCTCGTCTTCGAGGATCTGAAATCCGGCAAACTCTCTTTGAACACCCGCTGGCGGGTGTCGCGCAACGCCGCCCGCAAGCCGCCGTCCAAGATCGGTGTCAAGGCAGGCTCCACGATTTCGGTGCGCGATGCCATCCGCGCGCTGTCGGTCAAGTCGGCCAACGATGTCGCGGCAGTCGTCGCAGAAAACATGGCCGGGTCTGAGGCCGCCTATGCCGCCCGCATGACCGCCATGGCCCGAGCGCTCGGCATGACGTCCACACGGTTCACTAACGCTTCCGGCCTGCCGGACACGCGCCAGGTGACGACCGCACGTGACATGGCGATTCTTGGCCGGGCCCTGAAACTGCGCCATTCCCGCTATGCCCGCAATTTTGCGGCGCGGGATTTCAAATATGGCGGACGCCGTTTCCGGGCGACCAATAGGCTGCTCGGCCAGGTGCGCGGCGTCGACGGCATCAAGACCGGCTATATCCGGCTGTCGGGCTACAATCTCGTCGCGTCGGCCAAACGCGGCCGCAAGCACATCATCGTCGTCGTCATCGGCGGCAAGAGCGGCAAGGCGCGCAACGCGGAAGTCACCAGGCTGATCGAACGCTATTCGTGAACACGAGAGTCTCAAGCGCCGCCGGCACCTGACCGGCGCCGTGTCGCATCAAGCCGGTCGAACAGGTCCGGCTTGAGCGCCAGACCGAAACCGTCGCCGTCCGGCGGCGCGATCAATCCGTTTTCGAAGACCGGCACGCGATCGACCAGTTCGCGGTGCCAGCCGGTGTGAAACGCCCGCACCCGCTCCTGGATCAGGGCGTTCGGCGCATGCACCGAAAAATGACACGAGGCGGCAAACACGACCGGACCTGTGCAATCGTGCGGCGCGACTGGCAGAGCGCGCGCCTCGGCAATCGATGCAATCGCCTTCGCCTCGGTCAATCCGCCGCACCAGCCGAGATCGAACATGACGATGTCGACGGCGTCCGCCGTGATCAGATCGAGGAATTGCCGGCGACCGGCAAGCGTCTCGGACGCCGTGATCTTCTGCGGGATGCGGCGCCGCAGATCGGCCAACGCGCCAAAACCGCTCATCTGGATCGGATCCTCAACCCAATAGATGTCGTAGGGCGCAAGCGCGCGGGCGATATCGCCCGCGGCCGGCGCCGACCACAGCGAGTGCATTTCCAGCATGATCTGCATGCGGGTGCCGACCGCCTCGCGGATTTTCCGGAAGGGCTCGCAGCCCTCGTCCAGTTCGTCCGGCGTGATCGCCATGCCGTTGCTGGCTTCGGCATAGCGGTCGAACGGCCAGATCTTCATCGCCGAGACGCCTTCCGACAACAGGTCTTCGGCGAGGCGGCCGGCATCCGTCAGGAAGGCTTCCAGATCTTCATACGGTCCCTCGCTGCCGCCAAGCCCCCAGTTTTCTGAAACCTGTCCCCGCGCGGCCCGCACATAGCCGTAGCCGGCGCAGGTATTGTAGACCCGGATCGCCTCGCGGGCGCGGCCGCCGAGCACTTGCCAGACCGGCTGGCCGGTGCGCTTGCCCCACAGATCCCAGAGCGCCAGATCGATCGCCGACTGGCCGCGGATCTCGGCGCCCGGGGCCTGGTGACCGACATAGGGTCTCAGCGCCAGGCGCAACGGTTCCGGATCGCCCGCCCGGCCGATCAGAAGCGGCGCGGCGGTTTCGTGGATATAGACTTCGACCGCCTCGGCGCCGAGAAAGGTCTCGCCGAGACCAATCATGCCGTCCTCGTCCTCGATCAGAACCCAGATCAGGTTCGGGAATTCGGCAAGGCGCAGGGTTTCGATGGCGGCGATGGTCATGGGGCGGGTTCCTTCCGGCTTCGCTTCCTTGACCCTGCCGGCGGCGGCATGGTCTGGTGCGTTCTTACAGCGACCATAGGACAGGCGGCCCGCTTCACGAACC
>JANQQB010000315.1 GCA_028285165.1 Rhodobiaceae bacterium | reverse complement strand
CGGCCCGTGTCGGCAGGCGATGCTGCCCCTCGCGCACCGCGTCGAGCTGCGGCGTCGCGCAACCGGCTGTCGTCAGCAACGACATCAGCGCGAGGACGTGGCGCAGGCGTTTCATCCCGACCACCCCGCCGGGCAGCTCACTTCTCGATGAAAGTGAAGACGTCGGTCATGCCGGCGATGTCGGTGAACACGAGAATGATGACGACGATCAGCTTTGTGCCGATGGGCTCGGTAACACCGCCCTGTCCGGCCTCGGTCTGTTCCAGCCGCCGCGCCAGCGTAATGGCGTCGCGGTCGCTCAGGCTCGCCACCCGGACTGCCGCTTCGTCCGGATCGACGCCCCATTCGATGAAGCGCTGGCGGATGTCCGCCCGCCGAAGCAGCGCGTCGATCTGGTCTCGGGCCGTGGCGGCCTCGCTCAGTATCAGCGCCTGCTCGGTACCGACGAGCGCCGCCTGAGCGGCGCCGATCGGGCCGGCCGTCAATCCGATGCTCATGGCGACCGCCACGGCGGCGGCATGCACAAGCCCTGACGATAACGCAAACATTCGTGTGGTCTCCCTTGCCAGCCCATGTCGAAAAACCCACCCGTGGCGCAGCCGCCGGTGAATTCGCCATCATGGCAAGACGCTGACGTTTAGACCGTTGTTTACGCCTCCAAACGTCAGTTCACAAAGGAAAATACGTTGGTAAAGCCGGCAATGTCTGTGATCAACAGCACAATGAAGACGACAACAGCAGCGCCGACGATCGTGCCCAGGCCCTGTCCGGCCGGCAGTGCTTCGATTTGCCCGGACAACCGCATCACTTCGGCATCCGACAATGCCATCACGCGCGCTTCGGCTTCGGCCGGGTCGATGCCCTGCGCCTGCAGTTCGTCCCGAATATCGTCCCGGCTCAGCAGGGTCTGCATCTGCGCGCGGGCTGAGGTCGCGTCGTCCTGGCGCACCATGGTCTCGGTCGACATCAGCCCGGCGTGGGCCACGCCGATCGGCATCGACGTTGCTGCCATTGTTGCGGCCAAGGCGAAGGTCATCGGTTTTCCGGACAAGCGTTTGTGCTGCATTTCTGCCCCTCTTTTCTTGAAATCTACCGGTGCTCAGATAGGCGGGTCGGTTGGGATGACGGCGAACAGGTCCGATCGCTGGCTGGCCACGACACGAGAAGACTCAACGCGTCGCTGTACACGGCTGACGCCAGCCGGCGGCAGATCGCCTCCGTTGACGATTGTTGTCTGACGACATCGGCCAAATTGTGGCACGGCGCAGAGAAAGTCCCAACCCGCGATTGATACGCCGTAGAGACGGACCGTCAGCCTCGTGAGCTGCCTTTGCGGTTCTGCATGCGCTGTTTCATTTCGGCGCAGTGGTCGGTGTCGTCGAAGCGGGGCGTGAACCAGACATAATCGAAGGACAGATCGCCGCCGTAACCGACCGCGTAGTCGTTGGCTCGTTCACGCGACGTCTGAACCTCCATGAAGGCAATGGCGACAGGCTTGCTGTCCGAATCGAGGCGCCGCAGCGCGTCCGGCACGCCGCGGTCGAGGCGGACATGACCGTTGCCGGCGATCAGTATGGTGCCATCGCCGCTGTCGGCGTGGCCCTGCACCATGTTGTCGGCCATGATGGCATCGCGCACCCGCTGCACCGAAATCAGGCCGTCCATCGCCTCCCGCGGCATCAGCCGGCAATGCGCCTCAAACATCGTCTCGCGGATATCCGCCTCGACGCCGTTCGGTAGCGGGGTGTTCAGCCCAAGGCGCTGGCGCCGGTCTGCGGGCAGATGCGCCATACCGTTGCGGGCGACGGCGCGGACGTCGCCACGCGGCAGGTTCCCCGCCCGCAGCGGCATGCCGGCGTCCAGCGCGGCCCGGGCGATCGGCTCATAGGTCGACCACGCCGGCCAGCCGGAAGCATCCCAGCCGACCGCGCTGCCGATGCCCGCGCTGTCGTCCGGGTTGGCCGTCAGGAACGCCGCCAGATCCGTCTGCCGTTCCTCGCCGATCATCTCGAACACGACGGTCGGCTGCCGGCCGGCAGCGCCGATGGCCTCGACCACGCGCGCCTGCAACACATGGTGGTCCGGATTGTCATGCCGTTCGCCCAGCAGCACGTAGCGGGCCGCGGCAGCGTCGGCATACACGGCCTCGGCTGTCGTGAACTGCCGGCGCTTCACGTCCCAGACCTGACCGACCAGTGAATGTTCGGCATCGATCTCGCTTATCCAGTCCGGACTATCTGGCGTAGAACAAGCCGCCAGCCAAATCATCGCAAACAAAGCGGTAATGGTTCTGAACTGCACTATGCTTGCTACAACGTCCATGACCAACGATCTATTTTGGGTTGTTCGAGGTGGGCACAGAAAAAAATTCGTTTCTTTGGCAAAAAACTTTCCCTGTTAGGGTTCTGTTAACACATCAGGGCTAAATTGATCATCGTTGATCGGTTCTCCGGTCAACACCCGACTGGATCCCATCCAGTCTGTTGACGCCTCCCTGTTGACTCTTGAGCCGCCTCGTGCGGCTCTTTTTTTTATCTAGGGCCGGAACCCGGTAAAAGCCACGTCAGGCGACCGCGAACGGATCTTTGGTCGGCGAAGACTCCCTGTTTTTGCGCCAAAGTGGCCAGGCGCCGCATGTCGTCCTCGGTGATGCGCCGACCGCAGAAAGGTTCGCGGTTTCAAGAACACTCCTTTGCGCTAGGTAAACTGCGCCAGGCCGTGGCCGACGGACCAATTCTCTTTGGCGGCGGCGGCAA
The DNA here is from genome assembly GCA_028285165.1 of Rhodobiaceae bacterium. Taxonomy (GTDB): domain Bacteria; phylum Pseudomonadota; class Alphaproteobacteria; order Rhizobiales; family JANQQB01; genus JANQQB01. The sequence continues at coordinate 1,694 of JANQQB010000315.1, read as the reverse complement.
CTTGCACAAAGACATCCTCGGGCCGGATGCCGGGGCTTTCGCCTAGCAGCTCCGCTATGCGACGAAACAACGCCTTTTTTTGTTCCACGGTGCGCGTGTCGAACACGGTGATCTCGATGTAGACGAGATCGTTGCTGCGGCTGATGCCAAAGGCATCGCCATAGCGGAAGTTTGCGGCGTCATGCTCCGTGATGGTCATGAACTGGTCGTCTTCCGGTACGTCGAGCGTTTCGCGCAGGGCGCGGTAAAGGCTGTCGAAAATGGCCTGCCGGTAGGCCTCCGGCTTTCCGGCGCGCAGCGAGATGTGTGAAAGCGGCATTGCAGGTCCTTTCAATTCCGTCCTGCGTTTAGCGTTACACGCCGCCGTATTATTTTGATACACAATGGATAATGATATCAAAGATCGTGTTCGTAAATGACTGAACGACCCCTCGATCTGGACGCCGTCCAGGCCTTCGTCCGCATTGCCGAGCTCGGCAGCTTCACCCGTGCGGCTGAAGCCACGCAGACCACGCAATCCGCCGTAAGCCTGAAACTGAAGCGGCTGGAGGAGAGGCTCGGCTGTCGGCTCGTCGAACGGTCGCCGCGGTACGTGGAGCTTTCGGCGCGGGGCGCCATCTTCCTCGAGCACGCCCGTGAACTGCTGGAGGCGCACGATCGCGCGTTCAGCGCATTTGCCGGCGCCCGGCAACGCCTCACCATCGGCATCAGCGACCATGTTGCGGGGCCGGAGCTCCCGGCGCTGATCGCCCGCATGAACGCGCAGGACCCCCAGTTGCTGGTCGAAATCCGGATTGGAACCTCGGTCGACCTGCTGCAAGGCTTCGACCGGCGGGAATTCGATGCGGTGATCGTCCGTCTGCATGCCGGCCGGAGCGACGGGGAAATCCTGACCGAAGAAAACTTCGGCTGGTACGCGGCGCCAAGCTGGCAACATCGCCCGGGTGAGCCCCTGCCGGTTGCCACGATGCCTGAGCCCTGCGGCGTGCGCGTTATCGCCGGGCAGCTTCTCGATGAAGCCGGTATACCCTGGACAGAGGTTTTCGCCGGCGGCGGCGTCGCGGCGGTCTCTGCTGCCGTTATGGCCGGCCTCGGCGTCGCCGCGTTGGCGCGGCGCATGCTGCCATTCGGTGCCGTCGATGTCGGCCCCAGGCTTGGGCTCCCCGCTCTGCCGCGCCTCCCGATCATACTTCACGCGCGGGTCAAGGACGGCCGGCCGCGCGATGCGCTTGCCGCCCTTTCGGCCGCGTTCAGGAGCGCGGTGCGAGACTAGTCGGGACCTCGGCATCGCTGTCCCGCCAGTGCCCATTGGACGGCTGGGCGCCGAGTTCATTCCTGCTTGACCCTTCCGGCGCAGCGCCCCTAAAGTCTCGCCTCAATGCAAGTCTGACAGGCTGAGGCGACAACAACTAATGGGGCTGTCCGGGTTCGGGCGGCCCCAAAATAATTTCAGCCCCTGCAGGTCTGCTCTATCGCCGATCACATTCAATATCGTCTTGTTGCCGCGCGATCACTGTGCGACATCCTTGCGGTCGCCATTGCGGGCGGCGGTCCCAACGGCGGAGGCAAGGGATGGCAGATAGCGCACTGACGGTCGGCGTCGTCGGTCTGGGCCTGATGGGCGGTGCCATGAGCCGCCGGCTGGTTGAAACCGGCTTCGACGTGGTCGGTTTCGACGTCGTCGCCGACAAGGT
>JANQQB010000301.1 GCA_028285165.1 Rhodobiaceae bacterium | reverse complement strand
CGTTCTCCCGGCTTCTGCTGCAACGGGTCCAGGATCTCGGTATGCCGTCGCCGGACCGTGACGTTCAACGCCTGCTTGCCCTGTTGCGCCGGTTCGCGGCTGAAAGCGCCCGCGATGCGGCACGCCGAAATACGCACCTGGCACGTCTGGCGGCGTGATCGTTCGGCCAAGGCACGCGACCGAACCCATACTCCATCCGCCGGATCCCATGGATACGGCAGGGGATTTCAGCGGCTGAAAATCAAGGGTTTGCGCGGTGTGGACGGCAGGAGAACGCAGTCAGGCTTCCTGCAGGGAAGCCATGAAGTCCTCGGAAATCTCAATCAGGGCGGCAACGAGCTGGTTGCCGATCGGATTCTGTTCGTCGGCTTTTTCCTGAACGATGGCAATCATCGCCTGGACGTGTTTTTCCAGCAGAGTAATCTGCATCCGGTCGCGATCTTCACAGGCTTCCAGGACCTTGCACAAACTTGCCGCGACCTGACCGGCCAGCGGATATCCGAACGTCGCGGCCTGGCCCTTGATGTCGTGTGACGCGCGATAGAGTTTTTCTTCGGCGTCTTCCGTCAACCCGTCGCTCTTGATCTGCCGCCAGGCGTTGCTGAGGTTTTCGACCTCCGCAACCATCCAGTTCTTGAACTGGAACGACAATTTGTCGATCGCCGCTTCCGCAGCTTTGACCGGATCGACCTTGGTACGAAACGCAGGCAACGGCGGCGCCTTCTTGCGAAGGTCGATCTTGACCGGAATGATCTCCACCGATCCGTTTTCTGTTCGTGCCATACCGTCTTCCCTGAAGCGTCCCGGTCTGACAAGCGCCATGGGTCGCTGAATTCGCTGTCCGTCCGGCCGAAGACGACACCCTTTCGGGCGATCGGCCTTCGGACAATACGGTCCACCTTGCCGGAAGGGTAAAACAGGTCATTTAATATTCGGTTTCCGTCATCCATGACGGCATCGAAGGCCTGCGGACGACGCAGCGACGCCCCCAAAGACGACATACAGGGTGCCGCCGGGCCGGCGCGCAATCCCGTAAGGAGACCGAACCATGTCCGGTACCCGGACCGAAGCCGACTTGCCGGCCTGGAGGCCGGACCCGGTGGTCGACTGGGTGCTGGGAGAGGGGCGTCGCATCGCAGACTTTGACGACCTGACCGCGCGCCTCGGCCAAAAAATGCTGGATGCCGGCGCACCGTTGTGGCGCCTGCGGCTGTCGATGCGGACCCTGCACCCGCTGATAACCGCGCGCACAGCCGTATGGGAACGGGGTCTGGCTTCGGCAACGCAGCTTGCTTCGCCGCATGGAATAGAGCAGCGGTCGGGCTTTGTCGGGAGTCCTCTCGACATCATCGCCCGAACGGGTCTGCCGTTCCGAAAACGACTGAGCGAGGCTCTGACGGAAGCCGACCATCGGGTGCTGCACGATCTGAAAGCCCGCGGTGCGACCGACTATCTCGGCGTTCCATTGCCCTATTCGGAAGGCGGATCGGCGATTCTGGTCTATACGTGCGACGCGGCGGCCGGGTTCTCAGATGCCGATCTTGCCCATTTCAAGACGCTTGCATCGGTGCTTGCACCGGTGGCTGAAGCGATGCATGCGCGTCAGGTCTCCAAGGCGATTGCCGAGGCCTATCTCGGGCCGCGAACCGGTCGACGGGTTCTGGACGGATCGATCACGCGGGGTGACCTCGAAACGATCGAAGCGGCCATATTCATCAGCGACATCAGGGACTGGACCGGCCTCAACAATCGGATGCCGGCCGACGACACGCTTGCGCTCGCGAACCGCTATTTCGACCTCATTGCCGAGGCCGTTGATGCCCATGCGGGCGAGATCCTGAAATTCATGGGCGATGGCGTGCTGGCGATCTTTCCGACCGACAGCCATCGAGGCAAAGCGGATCGGGCCTGCCAAAGCGCGCTTGATGCCAGCCTGCAGGCGGTTCGCGCCCTCGATGATCTCGATCCGCCGCTCGGAGCCCGGTTCGGCATCGGATTGCATTTCGGCGAAGTGCTCTACGGAAATGTCGGTGCCCGGGAACGGCTCGACTTCACGGTTCTCGGGCAGGCGGTCAACATTGCGGCCCGGATCGAGGGGCAGTGCGCAAGGCTCGACCGGCCCATTCTGTACTCGCGCGATGTGGCGGACCGCCTGCAGCGCCCGTCCACGCTCGCCGGCGAGGCGAGGCTGAGGGGCAGCGAGACCGCGACCGATCTTTATGCGCCGGCCGACATGTCCCGGCCCTGATCAATACCGGAACTGTTCGGTCAGGATGCGTTCGTCCCAGGAATGCTCGCTGTCGAACATCAACAGCGCCTGGGATGTCTCGTCCTCGCGAATGGAAACGGTCTTCACATGCCGGATCTCGATCTGGTCGGCGGCGGCGGAGACCGGCCGTTCGGTGGGATCGATCACCTCGATGCGCACATGGGCGCGGTTCGGCAGCAAAGCGCCGCGCCATCGCCGCGGGCGAAACGCGCTGATCGGGGTCAGCGCCAGGAGCGGCGCGTTGATCGGGATAATCGGGCCGTGGGCCGACAGGTTGTAGGCCGTGCTGCCGGCCGGACTGGCGACAAGGATGCCATCGCAGATGAGTTCATTGAGCCGTTCCTTGTCGTCGATCAGCACCCGGAGCTTGGCGGCCTGATAGGTCTGGCGCAGCAGCGAAACCTCGTTGATCGCCTGGGCGGTATGGCGCGCGTCATCGGTGTCGAGGCAATCCATGATCAGCGGGTGGATCGCCGAGGTTTCCGCATTGGCAAGGCGGTCGGGCAGTCCCTCGACGCGGAATTCGTTCATGAGAAAGCCGACCGACCCGCGGTTCATGCCATAGATCGGCTTGCCGGAATTCATGAACTGTTTCACCGTGCGCAGCATGAAACCGTCGCCGCCGAGCGCCACCACAATATCGGCCTCGGACGCCGGGACACCCTGATAGCGGGCTTCAAGCGCGCGGCACGCCTCCTGGGCATCCGCAGTCGGGCTGGCAACGAAGGCCAGGGCTGCGGCCGTCTGGCTGGTCGACGTCTGTGTCACTCTCATGGCGCTCCGTTGACCGCGGACAACACGGCGGATCGGCGCCCGGCCGGCGAACCGGCCGGTGTAGGATCGGATCGATGCAGGGCAGGGGAGACATACCCGATCGGCGCGGCGACGCAAAGGCGTCTCCCGGTCCAAAGCCGTTCCATTGGGCTGTATCGTCTGTCGGCGTCCGTCCGCGACGGTGCAGCCCTTTTTGCATTTGTCTCCTCGAAGGCGGTGCGCTAAGCACGGCGGGAAATCGTGCCCGGGAGCGGGCAAACGCATGCAAGATCAGGGAGACGACGCATGACCCGAGAGATCGGCCATTTCGTAGGCGGAAAAACACAGGCGGGCACGTCCGGCCGGTTCGGTGATGTGTTCGACCCGAACACCGGCGATGTTCAGGCGAAGGTCTCGCTCGCGGCCCGTTCCGAAGTCGAGGCTGCGATCGCCAATGCGGCCGAAGCCCAGGTCGAGTGGGCCGCGCAGAACCCGCAAAAGCGGGCCCGGGTCATGTTCAAGTTTCTCGATCTGGTCACCCAGGAAAAGGAAAGCCTCGCCGAACTGCTGTCGAGCGAACACGGCAAGACCCTGCCGGACAGCCACGGCGACATCCAGCGCGGCCTCGAAGTGGTCGAGTTTGCTTGCGGCATCCCGCATCTCCTGAAAGGCGAATATTCCGAAGGGGTCGGACCGGGCATCGACATGTATTCCCTGCGCCAGCCGCTTGGCGTCGTCGCCGGCATCACGCCGTTCAACTTTCCCGCCATGATCCCGATGTGGAAGTTCGCCCCGGCAATCGCCTGCGGCAACGCCTTCATTCTGAAGCCGTCCGAACGCGACCCGTCTGTGCCGATGCGGCTTGCCGAGTTGATGATCGAGGCCGGGCTGCCGGAGGGCGTGCTTAACGTGGTCAACGGAGACAAGGAGGCGGTCGACACGCTTCTGACCGATCCGCGCGTCCAGGCGATCGGTTTCGTCGGCTCATCGGCGATCGCGGAATACATCTATGCGACCGGCGCGGCGCACGGCAAACGGGTGCACTGCTTCGGCGGCGCCAAGAACCACATGATCGTCATGCCGGATGCCGACATGACTCAAGCGGCCGATGCGCTGATCGGGGCCGGCTACGGATCGGCCGGCGAGCGCTGCATGGCGGTTTCCGTGGCCGTTCCGGTCGGCCAGCAGGCGGCCGATGCGCTGATGGAAAAACTGATTCCGAAGGTCGAAGCCCTCAAGATCGGCCCGTCTTCGGACCGCGAAGCCGATTACGGGCCGGTCGTGACCCAGCAGGCGCTCGACCGGATCCGCGGATATGTCGACCTTGGCATCAAGGAAGGTGCGGACCTGGTCGTCGACGGCCGCGACTTCGTCATGCAGGGCTACGAAAACGGCTTCTTCATGGGGGGCTGCCTGTTCGACAACGTGACGTCGGACATGCGGATCTACAAAGAGGAGATCTTCGGTCCGGTGCTTTCCGTGGTGCGGGCCAAGGATTACGATGAGGGTCTGCGGCTGGCCAACGAGCACGAATACGGCAACGGCGTTGCGATCTACACACGCGACGGCGATGCCGCGCGGGACTTCGCCGCCAGAGTTCAGATCGGCATGGTCGGTGTGAACGTGCCGATCCCGGTGCCGCTCGCCTATTATTCCTTCGGCGGCTGGAAACGCTCCGGTTTCGGCGACCTCAACCAGCACGGCCCGGATTCGGTGAAGTTCTACACCAAGACCAAGACGGTCACCTCGCGCTGGCCGAGCGGCATCAAGGACGGCGCCGAGTTCGTCATTCCGACGATGCGGTGATCCGGTTCGTTTTCGATCGGAAAGGCCTGCACGGCACGGGCCTTTCGTGATCTTGGGATCGAGTATGGTTTTCTGCGACCCAATGAAACGCAGATCCTGATCGGTCCAGGTTGGGGATTGCACACACCGCTTGGTTGAAATAATGTATACATTATTTTCGGGCTGCGTATTTTGCCGCTTCGGGCCAAACAGGCCTCGAACCATCATCCCCGACCTGTCAGGATCCAGCGACCATGAGCCATCACTTTTCCATTGCGGTCTTTGAGGGCGATGGCATCGGCCCGGAAATCACCGGACCCTGCCAGGAGGTGCTGGAGGCGGCGATGAACCGGGTCGGCGGCGTTTCGGCGTCGTTCGCGCCGCTCGCCGCGGGCGCAAAGACGTATCTGACCGAGGGGGTTGCCCTGCCGGACGCCTCGGTCGAGGCGGCAGCCGCTTCGGATGCCATCCTGTTGTCGGCCATGGGCGATCCGACGATCCGCTATCCGGACGGTACGGAATTGATCCCGCAGATCGAATTGCGCATCCGGCTCGGTCTTTATGCCGGCATCCGTCCCGTGCGCACCATACCGGGTGTTCGCATTCCGCTCGGCGATCCGCGTGCGAAGTCCATCGACTTCGTGCTCGTTCGGGAATCGACCGAAGGGCTGTTTGCCTCGATCGGCAAGGGCGAAGTCAGCGAAGACGAGGCGCGCGAGACGCTTGTGATTACCAAAAAGGGGACCGAGGACGTCGTGCGTTATACGCTGGCCTTGGCCGAGCGTCGGCGGGCGGCCGGCGAAGGGCCCGGGCGGGCGACCTGCGTCGACAAGGCGAACGTGTTTTCCGCCTTCGCGTTCTTTCGCTCGATCTTCGACAAGGAAGCCGAAGCCTATCCGGACCTGCGCATCAACCATGCCTATGTGGACGCCATGGCGCTCGACATGGTGCGTCGGCCCTGGGACCTCGATGTGCTGGTCACGGAAAACATGTTCGGCGATATCCTGTCCGATCTCGGCGCCGGCCTGATGGGCGGTCTCGGCTTCGCACCGTCTGCCGATATCGGCGACGACCATGCGGTTTTCCAACCCTGCCACGGCTCGGCACCCGATATCGCAGGGAAGGGGCTTGCCAACCCGACGGCGATGTTCCTGTCCGGTGCGATGATGCTGGAATGGCTTGGCGAGCGGCACGCCTCGGAGGCAGCACGGGCGGCCGGCGGCCTGGTGCGCGATGCGGTCAACGCGGCATTTGCGGACGGAACGCTGGTCACTGTCGATCAGGGCGGCGAGGCGGGCACGCGCATGGTGTTCGATCGCGTCATGGACCGGATGCAGACGCTGGAGCGGCCGGCGGCATGACCGGCGGGCTCCGCGTCGGCAGCATCGGGGCGGGTTTTTTTGCCTCGTTTCACCTCGACGCCTGGTCCCGCCTGGAGGGCGCATCGCTTGATGCGCTGTGCGATCACGATCCCGATGCATTGGCGCGTGCGGGGGCCCGGCACCGCATCGGAAGCCTGCACACTGACATCGACCGCTTCTTCGAAGCCGGTCCGTTCGATATCGTCGACATCGTGGTGCCGCCCGTGGGACATAGGACGCTGATCGAGCGGGCGGTTGGGGCAGCACGCCTGGTAATCTGCCAGAAGCCGTTCTGCGCCAGTCTGGAGGAAGCCGTTGAGGCGACCGAGCTTGCTGAAGCACGCAGCGTCCCGCTTGTCGTGCACGAGAACTTCCGGTTTCAGCCCTGGTACGAAATCCTGCACGGCCTCCTGAAGGACGGCGCCGTCGGCACGCCCTATCAGGCGACCTTTCGGCTGCGGCCCGGCGACGGCCAGGGACCGGATGCCTATCTCGATCGCCAGCCCTATTTCCAGACCATGGACCGGTTCCTGGTGCACGAGACCGCAATCCATTTCATCGACGTGTTTCGCTACCTGTTCGGCGATCCGTCCGCCGTGTTCGCCGACCTGCGCCGTCTCAATCCGGCCATTGCCGGTGAGGATGCGGGGTTGGTGCTGATGCGCTACGAAACCGGTTTTCGCGCGGTCTTTGACGGCAACCGTCTCGCCGACCATGCAGCCCACAATCCGCGGCGGACCATGGGCGAGTTTCTAATCGAGGGGTCCGTGGCGACGCTGCGCCTCGACGGGGACGGGCGGTTGTGGCGGAGGGCGCACGGCGAGTACGGAGAATCCGTTATTCCGTGCTCTTTTCCGAAAGCCGGGTTCGGCGGCGATTGCGTCTACCGTCTGCAACACCATGTCTTGAAGGCGATGACATCCGGAAGCCCGCTTGCCAACACGGCCCGGTTCTATCTCGGAAATCTGGAGATCGAGGCCGCGGTCTACCGCTCGCAGGCTGAGGAGCGCTGGATCGACCTGTCGCACTAACCACGACACCAGGGTGAACCTGTTATGGGATCCGACCCGCATGCCAGCAGTCCGCAGAGGCCCGATCCGGAGACCGCCTCCGGGGGCGGGGCCCGTTTGCCCGGCGCATCGGGCCCGAAACTGTCGCGGACCCAGGACGCCTACCATTCGCTGCGCCGGCTGATTCTGGACAACGAATTGCCGCCCGGCCGGCGCATGTTCGAACAGGAGGTCGCCGACTTTCTGCATATGAGCCGCACGCCGGTGCGCGAAGCCCTGATCCGGCTGGCCGAGGAAGGGCTTGTCGACGTGCGTCCGCGGCACGGCATGACGGTGCTGCCGATTTCGCCGGCCGACATGCACGAGATCTATGACGTGCTGACGAGCCTTGAAGGCGGCGCGGCGGAACTGCTCGCCGAGGCCGGACTGGGTGCGCCGGACCTTGCACGGCTGCGCGCCTGCGTCGACGCGATGGACAGCGCGCTTGCCGCAAAGGACCGGCGCGCCTGGGCACTGGCCGACGAGACCTTCCACCGCACGCTCGTTGAACTGACCGGGAACCGGCGACTCGTCCAACTCGTCGAAGGCATGTGGGACCAGACGCATCGCGCCCGGCTTGCGACGCTGGCGGCCCGACCGCTGCCGACGACATCCAACCAGGATCACCGCGACCTGGTCGACGCGATCGCCGCCGGCGACCCCGACCGGGCGCGCTCGATCCATGTCCGGCATCGCCGAAAGGCGCGCGATCTGCTCGTCAAACTGCTCACGGATCTGGGGACTGAAGGCGCATGACTTGCCGTTCGGTGATTGCCGACGGGTGCGGTCATGTAAATGTCATGGCTGCCGAATAGCCAGCGGGCCTGTCGCACGCAATCCGCTTCCCGGAGCCCGCCATGTCGTCCAATATCGCACCCTTCGATCTGCCCGGCCGCTTCTGGCGCGGCAACATTCATACCCATTCGACGTTGTCGGACGGGGCGCTGCCGCCGGAAACGGTCGTCGCGGCCTACCGCAATGCGGGGTACGACTTCATGATGCTGTCGGAGCATTTCGTTTCCGGCTTCGACTGGCCGATCGCCGATACGCGGGGTTGGCGGGACGCGGAGTTCACGACGCTCATCGGGGCGGAAATCCATGCGCCGAAAACGGAAGTCGGTGAACTCTGGCACCTGGTCGCCGCCGGGCTGCCGCTCGATTTCCCGCCGCGTGGCGAAAACGAAAGCGGCCCCGAGCTTGCGCGCCGGGCCGCGGAAGCCGGCGCCTTCATCGGCATCGCCCATCCGGCCTGGTCGCAATTGACGGTCGCGGACGGACACAGCATCGACGTGGCACATGCGGTCGAAATCTACAATCACGGTTGTTTCGTGGAGACCGATCGCGGCGACGGCTGGTACCTGCTCGACCAGATGCTGAACGACGGCAAGCGCCTGTCCGCCTATGCTTGCGACGACGCACATTTCCGCGACCATGATCGCGACGCCTTCGGAGGGTGGGTGCAAGTGCGTTCGGAAAGCCTTGATCCGGACGCACTGCTTAAAGCCCTGAAAGCCGGTCATTATTATTCCAGTCAGGGACCGCGCATCGACGCACTTTCAATCGAGGGCCAGACCCTCAGGATTGCCTGTTCGCCGGTCAATACCATCGCCGTCGTTGGCGGCAATTCCAGGGCTGCCACGCAGTCGGGGCGGCATATCGACGAGGCCGTCATCGACTTGGCGGAACTGGATGAGGGCTGGCTTTTGGAGCGGCCGACGGCCTGGATCCGGGTGACCCTGATCGACGATCAGGGCCGGCGGGCCTGGACCAACCCGATCTGGCGGTCCGATCTCGACAGCTGACGCCCGGCTGACCTACTGCAATTTCTTGTAGGCGGGGGTGAAACCGGCCAGCGGTACGGTCACCGTGGTGGTCTTCTTTTCCAGGTTCTGGAAGGACACGGCGAGGGTCGTGCCTTTTTGCATGGCGCCGATCTCCGTCTTTGACGCGCCCATGCCGGCATAACAACCGTGCGCGTCACAGGTCTGCACCGGCAATTCGCGCGCCTTGCCGTTGTCGACCTTGACTTCAAGGCCCGCCGGCAGGAACAGGCCATGCGGCAGGTGAAGCAACATGGCGGCGGAGTCGTCGTTCTGGTTTCGGCGGACCGAGACGCTGATCAGGCGCTGTCCGGTCTGGCGCATCGCAATTGTCTGCAACGCCCGGCATTGCAGGCCGGACCCGGCATTCTCGCAGGTCACGGCCCAGCCCGGTTGCGGCGGGGTCTCGTTTTTTTCTTCCTGGGCGTTGGCTGGCACCGCAGTCGACAGGCTGAGCATCGCGGCGGCGAGGAAGGCTTTCGACAGGTTCTGCATCAGATCGTTATCCGTTGAGGCAAGTCCGGCATCCCTGGCGGGCGACCCTATTCGGCGGCACGCTCGGCGGTCGGGCCGGCATCGAAGGTGAAGAATTTCGTCAGTTCGGGCGAGGTCGGCGCGTAGGCGGACGGCAGGCGCACGCCGGGAAGAATGCAGACATCGAGGAGTTCGGTGATCGCACTTTCGAACCGGATCCATTCCACGATATCCCCGCTTGCCAGGCTGACGATCTGGATGCCGCACCAGGGGTCGGCATCGCGCTTCGACAATTCCTCGTCGAGCTGCAGGCCGGAAAACGTGCCGTCGCGGGGCAGCGACAGGCCGATGATTGCATGATTGTTATGAAAGGCCAGACCGCGCACGAAGCCCGGCAGGAAAGCGAACGGTTCGAAGCCGCCGGTCTCCATGTTGACCGTCCCGAGATGACCGGTGCCCGAATTCAGAACCCACAGCCGGCCGTCATGCCAGCGCGGCGAATGCGGCATGGAGAGTTTTTCAGTGACGATCGCGTTTTCCTGCACATCGATGATGCAGCCGCCCTGTTCGCGCCGCGCCCGCCAGCCGTTCACAACATCGGCGCGGCTGGTCGCGGTCACGTAAGCCGGCATGCCGTCGCGCATGGCAATCCCGTTCAGGTGACACCGATCCTCGGCAGCCAGCTTGGAGATGAAAGGCGGTGCCCAATACGGCGTGAAGGAATGGGTGTTGTGCAGGGTCGACAGACAGGAAAACAGAGTGTTGGCAAAGACGATGACGCCGTTCTGAAGCACGACGATGTCGTGAATGTCGAGATCGCCGGTCGTGTGCGCCACCCTGGGGACATAATGTTTGTCGGCTTCGCCCAGGCGCTGGTTCGAGGCCAGCACGTTTTCAAAGCGGATCACCTGGTTCTGGGTGGCTACGATCAGTCTTTGCGGATCGGCCCACAGGCCCATGGCCCGACCGATGCCGATTTCATGGAAGTTGACCTGTCCCGTCGGCCGGGACCCGACCAGATAGAGACGGCCGGTCTGGTAGGAGGACAGGGCGAGGCTGACCTGGTTGGTCGCCAGCCACGTGGACAATCCGCGCGAACAGGAGATGTTCGCCGGTTCGAGGCCTTTCGAGGCATCCGGTTTGGTGTCCGTTTCCGAACCATTGCTTGTCACTGGGCAAGTAGCCTTAGTTTGAATGTCCTATGATTGTTCTCGCCGGAATACGGGACCCTGGCGCCAAATGCAACAGGCGCATTGCAACTATAGATTATGTATTCGCAAGTCTTCAAACCAAGCTTGAGCAATCGTATCTCCTTAAACGCCTCATATGTTGAGTTTTTTCAAAATTCTTCAAAATCATCAAATTGCCCTTTATAAGTGTAGTTTCTTCAGGCATTGGGACTGGCGTACAATACTTTGCTTTGGCTTCAATCCACGTTTCGAACGCCGGAAAGACGGACGACAAGCGGCGGAATCGGTGGATCGAGCACATATGAGGGCGCCTGCATCATGTCGAATCGGAAGGCCAGACGTCACGCACAGGCTCTTGCACGAACGTTCCGGCAGAGCGGTCTTGGCCGATCAGAGCTGACATGGGAGATGTCGCGTGCCAAGCGGGCAGCGATGGTTGCGACCACCGCGGGCGCCATGGCACTTGCAACACCGCTTATCGGTCAGGCGCAGACTGTCGTCCCGCCGTCGTCCGGTCCTTGCGTTGTTGTTGGTACGACCGCGACCTGTACCGGCGATGTTTCGACAGGGGTCAGTGCCGCAGCGCCGCTGACCGCGCTCAATGTCAACAGCCTTACCCAGAACATTACGCCTGCCGTGGGCGTCGACGGCGTTGCATTTGTCGTAAACACCCTGGTCAACCAGAACATCGCGGTGAATGTGGACACCGGCGCGTTTGCGATTTCTGTTCAAAATGCCATCGGAGTCAACGCTCAACTCGGAACCTTTGCGAACAATCTCAACGGTGACATCACCGTCATGTCGACAGGTGACATCACGACCACCGGGTCGGATGGCATCAATGCGGATCTGTTCGGCACCGGCAACATAACTGTCATCTCAAACGGCAACATCAGCGGTCCCAGTTCGCAGGGTATCGATGCCAGTCATGAGGGCGGCCCAGGAAACATTACAGTCCTGTCGACCGGCGACATCACATCCGACGGAGAAGGCATCAATGCCTTCAATCGCCAGGACGGGATTGTCCATGTCAGTTCGGTGGGCACCATTCGGGCTGATGGCATCGGGATCGATGCCCGGACGCTGAACGGTGACGTCACGGTGCGCTCGATCGGAGACATTACGACCTCCAGCGGTCGCGAGGGCATTGAAGCCGACGCGACGAACGGAGCCATCGTCATAACGTCTGTCGGCAACATCACCACACCCGGCGATGAGGGCATTGAGGCGGGGGTTATCGCGAATGGCAGCATCGTGATCACCTCCACAGGAAATATCACTGCGCTCTTCGACGGCGCCAATGGTGGCGACGAAGGCATATCCGCCGTAGTCGGCGGCACCGGGTCGATTACGATTTCCTCGACCGGCAATATCTCCACAGACGGCAACGCCAATTCCGACGGTATCCTGGCAACAGTGAACACTGCCGGTCCTGTGACGATCAACTCGACCGGGACCATTGCGACGACCGGCGCCGACGGTATCGAAGCCTCCGTGCAGGCGGGCAGCACGGCGACCGTGAACCTGGGCGGCGGCGCTGTCTCAGGCGGCACGGGAGGGGCTGCCGGCGTCAATTTCAGCGGCGTCGCCGGCTCCACGAATGTCTTGAATACGTCCGGCACGGTGACGCTGTCGTCGCATTCCGGCATCGCCATTATCGGCGGCGCCGGGAACACGATCGTCAACAATTCGGGCATTTTGAACGCGATCGACAATGGTGCGATCCAACTCGGGGGCGGCACCAATGCCTTCAACAATCTGGGCGGAGGGACCTTCAATGCCGGCGGGGTCGTAAACCTCGGCGCCGGGAACCATTTCAACAATTCCGGCACACTGTCTCCGGGCGGGTCCGGCTCACTCCGGACGACGGCGCTCACCGGCAACATCAGTCAAAGCACCGGTGGCGTGTTTCTGGTCACTGTCGATCCGAGTGCAGGGATGGCCGATCAGGTGACTGTAACGGGCACGGCCAATCTCGCCGGTGCGGTGCAGGTGCACGTGCTTAACCCGGCGTCCGGCACACAGTCTCAAACGATTCTGACGGCGGCCGGCGGCACGACCAATAACGGTCTTGGATTGCTGGCGAGCCCGGCCGTGCAGGCGTCGCTGTCTTTTCCGAATGCCAACGATGTTGTTCTGACCTATTCAATCGATTTTTCCGCCGGTGGGCTCAACCCGGATCAAACGGCGCTGGCCGTCAGCCTGAACACGGCCCTGGGGGCAGGGAGCGGCGATCTGGAGCCGATCCTCTCACCGTTGCTGTCCAACATCTTCACGATCAGCGATTACCGGAACGCCCTGAACCAGCTCCTGCCCGGTGTGGTACTTGATACCGAGACGGCGACGCTGTTTTCCGCGGAAGACTTCA
>JANQQB010000451.1 GCA_028285165.1 Rhodobiaceae bacterium | reverse complement strand
GAATTCGTTGCTTGCCTCAACGACAGCGCGATAGCCGCCGATATTGGCCATGGACGACAACACGTCCATTTTCTGCGCCCGGCTGATGCGCGGTACCATGTCGAGCGCGATGATGTTGACCTTGCGCTCGGCCATGGTCTTCAGCATGTCTTCGTTCTGGGCCGGCCAGAACAGACTGATCAGGGTCTGGCCCTCACGCGGCCGCGCCAGTTCTTCCTCGCCTTCCGGACCGCGCACCTTGATGACGATGTCGGCGGTCTCCCAAAGCGCCGCGGCACTGTCCACGACGGTGACGCCGGCCTCCCGATAGGCGTCGTCGGAAAACCGTGCATCGGCGCCGGCGCCTGCCTCGATCAGGCATTCATAGCCGAGTTTTTGCAGCGCAAGCGCGCTTTGCGGCGTCATCGCCACACGTTTTTCACCGGGAAAGATTTCGCGCGGAGCTCCGATCTTCATCACGGTTTATCCTCTGGTCAGTCTTTGATACGGGCGCTTACGACACCGGTGGCCACAGCACAGCGGCACACCGGAGAAACGCGGCAGGGTCGATTGGAAAAACTCAGAACCGCTGGGTCATAGCGTTGTTTTGTTCGTTTGGCCACTTGGTTTGCGGGAAAACGTAGGGCCATCTACTAAACGCATGGGACCGCCGGACGGATCACGTACCCTGCGGTTTTTTATGAACGTCGGTTCAAAATCCGCGACAGATACGCTGCCCGGCGGGGCTGGAGGATTCGTATGAAACGCCATTGGATCGAATTTTGGCCCTCCGAGCCGATGCTGCCCATGACCTTCTGGGTCCATCGCTCCGTCGGCCATTACGGTCCGTGGATCAATGCAACCGAATTCGATCCGCCGCGTCAGCCACCGGTGCCCGGCAAGGGCTATCCGATCTTCTATGTCGAATTCAACGGCTTCACCTTCATGTTTGCCTCATTAGCGGAAATCCGGGAATGCATCCGCGTTCTGGGCACCAAGGCTTTGCCGAGCACGATCAACCTCTCGCGCGCACGCGGCACATCGGTCGGCCCGAACTCGCACTGGCTCAGCCGGATGCCGGCGCGGACGAAGTCCTGGCGATATCGCAAGGACGCGATTGTTTATCTGCAAAAGGCGCTGGAACGCTTTGAACGATCCGTTGGTTGAGGCACCTGTCGCATTTCATCGGATCAACCTCCCACCCCGTGCTTTTCCGGCTTGTCCGAAGAAGCCAGGATCCGGGTACCAACCCTCGAGTCGCTGGATCGCCCGGCCAAGCCGGGCGAAGACGGAGCAGAAGATGCGGCGAAGAGGCCAGACTGGCATACGCATGCCCCAAAGGAGAACACGTAGTCCGCTCCCCGATCCGTCATTCCACGGTTTGTCCCACTGCTGTCCGGGGAATCCAGTCTGCCGGGCACTTAACGTCACGCGACTGGATCGCCCGGTCAAGCCGGGCGAGGACGGGAGCAGGGAAGGCATTCTTTCTCCGATGGTGATGGACCGCCATCCCAGTCATTCGCCTTACCCTATGCACCCTCATCCGACATTCCACGGCTTGTCCGGGGAATCCAGTCTGAGGAGCGTGCCGTATGGCTGCCGGATTGCCCGGACGAAGACGGCGAGGAAATGTGCTTTCTGTCTGGATCGATGCTGCAAGGCCGAACCCGGTCAAATGCCCCGATCTGAGCCGACAAAAGCACCCATCAAACCGTCTCCATCCCCAACCCGCACGCCTCGAACGCCACCCGGACCGCCGTCCGCTCGCCCTCCGTCAATTGCAGGAGCGGCGGCCGCACCGGGCCGCCGGACTGGCCGAGCAATTCCTGCCAGTATTTCTGTTGCGCCTGCGGCTTGGCGCCGGGCCGGCTGCCTTTCAGCGCCGCTCGGACGGGATCGAGGCTGTCACGAACACGACGCGCTTCGTCGATGCGACCGGCAAAGGCGAGATCGGTGTAGTCGCGCATGCGCCGGTCGGTTTTGGTCTGCAGAAGGTAGGGCGGCGAGGAACACAGATAGAGCCGCCAGCCGAGCTCCACGATGTTGTCGAACCATTCGTCTTCGGACGCGGTCGAGACGATGAGCTTGTGGCCGGCGATTTCCGTCAGCCGCGTATACATATCGCGCGGCACGGAATATTTGATCGCAACGATGTTCGGCAGATCGGCGATACGCGAACACAATTCCGGGCTCATCAGATATCCCGAATCCGGATGGCTCCATAGCGCAATGCCGATGTCGAGCCGCTCGCACAACGCCTCGTAATAGGCATAGAGCGTGTCGTCCCGGTCGGTGATGAAATGCAGCACCGGCGCATGCACCACGATGTAATCGGCGCCGATCGCCTGGGCGTGCTGCGCAAGTTCCAGGACGGTGTCGAAATTCTGATCCGAGCACGACAGGACCGTGCCCGCCCGCCCGGCACAGACGTCGACCGCAAGCTCGAAATTGCGTTTGCGCTCTTCGAGCGACATGGAAAAGAACTCGCCCTGTTTGCCGGCTATGAACACGCCGTCAATGCCCAGATCGTCGATCCAGTGATTGAGGTTGGCCCTGAGCCCGGCTTCGTCTATGGCGAAGTCTTCGGTCATCGGGTTGAGGGCGGCCGCCCAGATGCCGCGCATGTGTTCCCGGGCATGATCCTTGGCGTCTGCCTTTTTGTAGGTCATGCGGACCCTCCCTGTTTGGCGGATTGGATCGCCTGCCACACCCTGGCGGCAGTCAACGGCATATCGAGTTCACACACCCCGATTGGTGACAACGCATCGAACGCGGCATTCAGGATCGCTGCTGGAGCACCGATGGCCCCGGCCTCCCCGATGCCCTTGGCGCCAAGCGGGTTGAAGGGAGCAGGCGTTGCCTGGCTCGCCATCCCGATCTCCGGCATGTCAGTGGCGCGCGGCAGCGCATAGTCCATAAGCGATCCCGTCAGCAATTGACCGTCGGCATCGTAGACGACCTGTTCCAGGATTGCCTCGCCAAGCCCTTGCGCCACACCCCCGGTCAATTGCCCTTCGGCCAGCATCGGATTGATCACCGTACCGATATCGTCGACGCACACGAGCCGTTCCACAGAGAGCATGCCGGTATCCGGATCGACCGACACCAATGCCAGATGCAGGCCGCTCCCCCAGGCTTCGTGGTCGCACTGGAACACCGTTTCCGCGACAATGGTATTTTCCGGGGCATTATCACGGCCGGCCCGATCGCGTTTGGCCCGAAGCTCGCGGGCCGCCTCCAACACGGCGCTGCCGCCAATGGCGGTCGAGCGGCTGGCAAGCGCGCCGATTCCGTTGGGACAGAGCTCGGTATCGCCTTCCCTCACAATTACCCGATCCGGGTCGATGTCGAGCGCATCGGCGACGATCTGCGCATAGGCCGTTTCCCGTCCATGCCCCTGGCTGCTCGATCCGGTCGCAAGCAGCACTGATCCGTCGGAGCGCCATTCGATCCGCGCGCTTTCCCAGCCGCGCCCGCACGGTTCCACAAACAGGGCCGTACCGATGCCGACAAGAGCGCCGTCGCGGCGTCGACGATCACGGTCCGCGCAAAGCGTGCCGTACTCTGCAAAATCCCGAAAGCGCCGCACGAGACCGGGATAGTCGCCGGAATCGAGCACAATCCCCGTTGCCCCCTGATGCGGCATCCGGGTCGGGGGCACCAGGTTCTGCGCGCGCAGATCGACCGGTTCCCGATCCAGAACGCGCGCGGCCTCGTGCACCAGTCGTTCCATCAGCATGGCGGCCTCCGGCCGACCGGCGCCGCGATAGATGCCGACGGGCGCGGTCGCACCGAGTGTGCCGCGCATGGCGATGTCGACGCTGTCGATCGTATAGGGACCGGGCAGGATGCGACCGGCATTCCAGGTCGGCACGGCCGCGCTGGTTGTGAGCCAGGCCCCGAGCGGCATTTCGACATCGGCGCTGAGCGCCAGAAAACGACCGTCCTGCGCGACGGCAAGCCGACCGCTGAGGCGCCCGCCGCGCCCATGGCTGGCAGACACAAGGTCTTCCGAGCGCGTCGCATGCCAGCGCACGGGGCGCCCGGTCTGGAGCGCCGCCCATACGACAAAAATCTCTTCCGGATAGAGCGAGGCCTTCATGCCGAAGGCACCGCCTATATCCGGTGCGGTTACGCGGATCCGGTCCGTGTCGAGCCCGAAGATGCGCGCCAGATCCGCGCGTGCCCGATGCGGCGTCTGGCTGGAAAGCCAGACGGTCAACGCCCCGCTGACACGATCGACATGCACAGCGATGGAGCGCGGTTCAAGGGAACAGGCGGCGAGCCGCGGATGCCGGACGGTCACCGAGACGACATGGTCGGCTTCGGCGAATACGGCCTCCACATCGCCCTCGCGCCAGCCGCCCTGCATGGCAATGCGCGGTTCGGCGACCTCATCCGTCGGCGCGACGTCGTCTTCCCATTCAATGACGACATGCGCGGCGGCATCGGCCGCCGCCGCGGCGCTCGTGGCCAGAACGGCCGCGACGGGTTGCCCGACAGCCGATATCCGGTCCCGCGCCAGCACCTCGAAGGCGGGTGTTCCCGAGAGTTCGAGCACCGGATTGACAACAGGCCCGTCAAGCGCCGGCAGATCGGCCGCCGTGCGAACGGCAACGACGCCGGGCAATGCAGAGGCCGTATCACATTCAATACGGGCAATCCGCCCCGTCGCCACATCGCTGCGCACGAATGCCACGTGCAGCGCCCCGTCCAGAGGTATGTCGGCGGTGAACTGTCCGCGCCCGGTCACCAGAGCACGGTCCTCGCGCCGTTTCATCGATTGGCCGATCGCAGCACGGCGCGATGTATAATGGGGATCGCAAGTCGAGCGGTCCGGTACGGACGAAAGCACGGTCAAATACGGACCTCGCGATAGGGCAATCCCGATGGCATAACATCGGCTCAAGCGGCACGGTGGGGGAATTCGGCTATCACTTCAATTCGTATCTTTCGATTTAGGTATTCCTCATTCGGATATCAAAAATCCATCGGTTCGGGCAAAGTGGCGCTATGGTTCGTTCGGCCGTCCCGCAGCATTGCGGGCACGATCCGGCCAAAGCGGATCCGACTGCAAACCGCCACACAAGGGAGCGTGCATGGTTCGAATCCTGATGATCGGCCACGGCGCGATCGCATCGTATGTGGCGGCCGACTTGCGCACCCATGATGCGGTCAGGCCGGTCGGTGTGTTGTGCCGGCCGGGCCGCGAAGCGGCGGCGCGGCGAGCCCTGGGCGAAGACTACACGCCGCTGGCCGCCCTGCCCGATCCCGCAACCATCGATCTTGTGCTCGACTGTGCCGGCCATAATGCGCTCGCCCAGCACGGTGTCTCGGTGCTGCGGGCCGGTATCGACCTGATGACCGTGTCGACCGGAGCACTGGCCGACGAGGCCCTCGCGACCGGCCTTGAGGAAGCCGCACGTGCCGGCAAGGCGTGTCTGCACTTGGTGCCCGGCGCGATCGGCGGCATTGATGCATTGAGCGCGGCGAAGGCGGGCGGGCTTGATGCCGTGACTTATCGTGGCCGCAAACCGCCGGCCGGTTGGAAGGGTTCGCCGGCCGAAAAACATTTTGACCTGGACCGGCTCGACGCGCCGACGACCCATTTCAACGGCTCGGCTCGCGACGCGGCCCGTCTCTACCCCAAGAACGCCAATGTGGCGGCGACGATCGCGCTGGCCGGTTTGGGCTTCGACGCGACGCAGGTCGAACTCATCGCCGAGCCGGGACTGCATCAGAACGTGCATGAGATCCGGGCGAGCGGCGCCTTTGGCCGGCTGGCCCTGACCCTGGAAGGTGATCCCCTGCCCGGCAATCCGCGCTCATCGGCCCTCACCGCCATGAGCATGGCCCGCGCCGTGCGCCGTCTGCTCGACCCGGTCAGGCTGTGAAGGAGGCGCCATATTCCGGATGGCGCTTGAGATCGGCGGCCCCCTGGCGCAGCTTTTCCAGAAAGCCGGCGGCCGCCGGCGACAGCCCACCGTGCCGCCGATAGGACACACCGACCGGAATGGCGACCCGATTGAGATCGCATCGGATCACGCAAAGTCGGCCGTCGGCGATATCGCTTCGGATGACGTGATAGGGAAACGCGGCAAGGAAATCCGTCTCTTCAAGGAGCGTCCGGTTGATCAGGAAGGAAACCGATTCCAGTGCGTTTGCCGGCGGTGCGAGCCCGCGATCGAGGAATTCCCTGTCGATCTGGCGGCGCAATGTCGTATCCGGCGGCGGCAGGATCCAGTTCGCGCTTGCCAGCCGGTCGATCCCGACGGTCTTTTGTCGGCTGAGCGGGTGCCCCGGCCTGGCCACCACGCGAATTTCCTCCGGGAACAGGCTTTCCTGGATCACCTCCGCGCGGTGCCGGTATTCCGGCAGGCGACCGACGACCATATCGACGTCGCCGAGCCGCAGCGCCGGCATCAGGACGTCATTCGTGCCCTCGCGGATCGCAATCGTGACATTCGGCCGGTCGGCATGCAGCGCCCGGATCGCCGCCGGCAACAGGGAGGCCGACGCAGCGAGCAGCGTCCCGACGACGACCCGCCCGCCGGTGCCCTCGCTCAGATCGTCCAGTTCCTGCGCCGCCTGGGCGATCTGCGCCAAAATCAGCTTGCCATGCCGCACCAGCGCCGCGCCGTATTCGGTCGGCACGACGCCACGATTGGTGCGGTCGAACAGGACCACGCCGAAATCGGTCTCCAGATCCTTGACGAGCTTGGTGGCCGCCGGTTGCGAAATGTTCAGGTCGCGTGCCGCATGCAGGATCGACATGCGTTCCGAGATCGCGACCAGCAGGCGCAATTGCTTGAGTTTCAGCCGTGTCGAGACACGGTCGGTGATGCGCGTGTGACGGGAGTCCGGGGCCATGCCCGGTTATTGCAAAACCGAATATCCAATTCCAGCGAATTCAATTGATCAATTATCTGGACAGACCTAGCCTGTCCCTGAAACACCCGCCGGACAGACACTTGCCGGCCGCAGGGACGGAGACAGGCATGGCATCACTTCCCGGGTTCAAGCCGTTCAACTTCCAGAAATGGATCGACGACAACCAGCACCTCCTGAAACCGCCGGTCAACAACAAACAATTGTTCGACACGCACACCGACATGGTTGTCATGATCATCGGCGGTCCGAATCAGCGGGTCGACTTTCATGACGACCCGGTGGAGGAGTTTTTCTATCAGCTGAAGGGCGACATGGTGCTCAAGATCGCCGAGGGCGGCGAGATCATCGACGTGCCGATCCGCGAGGGCGAGGTGTTCTTTCTGCCGCCGCATGTCCGGCACTCGCCCCAGCGTCCGGTCGAGGGCTCGATCGGCCTTGTCGTGGAAGGAACCCGGCGCCAGGGCGAGCGCGACGGGTTCGAATGGTTCTGCTTCAATTGCGGCGCGAAGGTGCATCGCGTCGAGGTCCAGGTCACCGACATCGTCAAGGACCTGCCGCCGCTGTTCGCGGCGTTCTACGAGGACGAGAAAAGCCGCACCTGCGGCAAGTGCGGCACCGTGCATCCGGGAAAGCAACCTCCGCCAGGCTGGGTCACAATGACCTGAGCATGATGTCTTCCGGCACGTGCATGCCGCGTCAGCCGCCCATCTGTGCGGCACGCACGAGGTTGTAGATCCCGGTAACGAGCAATCCGATCAGGAAGAGCCGCCGGAACGTGTCTTCTGAGACGTGTCGCCGGATTCGGCGGCCGATCACCATGCCGAGAAGCGTCGAGGGCACGCAGAGCGCCCCGACAAAGGCGAGATCAGGTGTCAGGACCGAATGCGAGGTCAGCGACACGCCGAGCGTCGACGAGATGACGATGAAGGTCATGCCGAGCGCCTGAACGAGCCCGTCGCGACCGAGCCGGATCGCCTGCAGGTAGAGCACGCCGGGCACGATGAAATTACCCACCATGCCGAACATCACACCGCCGACAAGCGCCGAGGACGGAGCCATCCAGACTTCGTGCCGCCCCGGTTCCGGCAAGGGCGGCGACAGAAGGGCAAAGCCCGCATAGAGCGTCAGCACGCCGCCAAGCAGCGCCAGAAGCAATGCTTCGCTGGCACCGGCCAGCACAAAACCGCCCAGGGTCACGCCGCAGATCGCGGCCAGAAAGAACGACCAGAGACGCCTGAGCAGGGCGAACAGCGCACCGCCGTCGAGCGCCTGCCAGATGTTTGTCAGAACGGCCGGGACGACCAACAAGGCCAGAGCTGTCGGCACGCCGAGCGGTGCGGCGAGCAAGGCCAGCACCACGACCGGAAGCCCGAGCCCGATCAAGCCCTTGCTGATCCCGCCGAACAGGAAGGTCGCAAGCACCAGCGCAACGATTTCAAGGGGAAAGGGAAACATCAGACGGGACCGGATCGCGGATAGGTCCGGCAGGCATTCCGGGCCGAGGCCTTCTTATAGCAGCGGTCCCGCAAAACGCGAGACCGGCGAAGCGCCCCAGCAGCGCTTCGCCGGTCGTGCCGCATGCGCGGCCTGATCTCCCTCGACGGGTTGGTGATCCCGTCGGTCTTTTTGGTCTTGCGGGTCGTCAGGCCGGGCAGCCTCAGCGGCGTCGCGTCACAAAGTCTTCAGCATGTCGGAAACGGCCGTTTCCTGTTCCTTCAGGTGATCCAGGTCGAGACGAATTTCCTTCAACCGGTTTTCCAGGTAGGCCGAGACGATCTTTTCCCGTTGGACCGGATCCGCGACTGAATCGAGTTCCTTGCTCAGTGCATTGATTTCGCGGATCGTCAGGCCGATGCGCCGGAAATTCTGGACGAATTTCAGCCGTTCGATATCGGCATCCCCATAGACCCGGTAGCGACCGGCACGCTTCGGTGAAACCAGGCCCTTTTGTTCATAGAACCGGATGGTCCGGAACGAGATCCCGAGCATTTCGGATATGTCGCGAATACCGTATTCGGACATTTCAGCCCGGGCCGGCGCCGGCGCTTCCGATTCCCAGGAATGACTTGCAGCATCCATGTCGATGTCTCCTGTTCTGTGTGGTTCGCCCTGTCGCCTTCCCCACCAATTGGCCCCTGGGTGGGGCAACAGAGCGAACCGAGGCCCGCCGCATCCGGCGAACGAAAAAACGGTTATGTTGGAATGTGTCGGCGGCCGCTCGCGAATTCCGAAAATGCAGCAGCGCGCCCTTGCTGACGTTGAGATAACAGTTTTCTGACAGAACGGCAGGTTTCACGGCGTATGTAACGGTTACTTGGGGAAGACTGTGAAACGACTGGAGTTCCGCAAATCGAAAGCGGTTTCGGCACCAGCTTCACCAACGTCCCAACGCCCCGATGTCGTAAACATCGGATTTTCCTGCACTATCAGGTTTAGGAAAACGGCAGTGTCTCAGGGTGAGTGATGGGAACCGCGGAATCGCGCGTTCGGATATTCAGTATTCTCCACAGGACCCTTCAATATTCGTAACCTCGGGTCGGCGGTGTTGACGGTTCGAATCGTGATCCGGCATGGGGCGGGTACCCGCCGACCATCCCACCCTGCGTTACCGGTGTGGGAATAGAGTCACGCCCAGCGCGTTGTGCTAAAAGGCTCGAATGCCGCCTCAGACCCCGATCACTAAGGTCCGCCCATGCAAAAGATCAGCAAGATCCTCGTCGCCAACCGGAGCGAGATCGCCATTCGCGTCATGCGCGCGGCCAACGAACTCGGCCAGAAGACTGTTGCCGTCTATGCCGAGGAAGACAAGCTGAGCCTGCATCGCTTCAAGGCGGACGAGGCCTATCAAATCGGCGAGGGACTGGGGCCGGTCGCGGCCTATCTGAGCATTGAGGAGGTCTTGCGGATCGCAAAAGAGAGTGGCGCCGACGCCGTTCACCCCGGTTACGGACTGTTGTCGGAGAACCCCGATTTCGCCGATGCCTGCGAGGCGGCCGGCATTGCCTTTATCGGCCCGTCCTCGACATCCATGCGCATGTTGGGCGACAAGGCATCCGCGCGCCAGGCCGCGATCGCCGCCGGGGTGCCGGTCATTCCGGCAACCGAGGTTCTGCCCGACGACATGGCAGCGGTCCGGCGGATGGCCGACGAGGTCGGTTATCCGCTGATGCTGAAGGCAAGCTGGGGCGGCGGCGGACGCGGCATGCGGCCCGTCAATTCGCCGGACGAACTGGAAGACAAGGTGTTGGAAGGCCGGCGCGAGGCGCAGGCCGCCTTCGGCAACGGCGAAGGCTATCTGGAAAAGATGATCGGGCGCGCCCGCCATGTCGAGGTCCAGGTGCTCGGCGACCGCCACGGCAATCTCATCCACCTTTACGAGCGCGATTGTTCGGTGCAGCGGCGCAACCAGAAAGTCGTCGAACGCGCGCCGGCTCCCTACCTGACCGACGCCCAGCGCGAACACCTCTGCGATCTCGGGCTGCGCATTGCCCGCCACGCCGGCTATTACTGCGCCGGAACGGTCGAAT
>JANQQB010000425.1 GCA_028285165.1 Rhodobiaceae bacterium | reverse complement strand
AAAAATGATCTCTGTTCATAAGCTTCGCCCCCCAGGGCACCTTGTCCGACCCGACGAACACCCATTAAAGAAATAGTTTGTTAACCCTAATGCTTCGTTAAGAAACCGCCCGCCCGGGCCGGTTCGGCCTCCGCAAAAACAAGGATCCTTCATGCCGGCCTATGGAACCCAGAGCCCCCGCGTCCTGCGCGACGAGGGACAACCCGCCTGCTCGATCAAGCTGGTTCGAAAGAAAACACTGGAAACGGTCCTGCAGGATTTGAGCGCGGGTCAACGGTCATGGGTTGAAGCACATGGATTCGCCGGAAAACCGGGCAAGACACTGATCGTGCCGAACGCCGACGGATCGATCGCCACGGTGCTCTACGGAGCGCCTGCGGCCGATCCTTATGCGGCATTCGAACCCTCCGGCCTGAGCGGGACATTGCCGAAGGGCCAGTATCGGTTCGAAGGTGAAAAGCTGGACAATCCGGCAGTGACGGCGCTCGGCTGGGCGCTCGACGGCTACCGGTTCGACACCTATTCGGAAAAGAAAGCGGCCGAAGCCGACCTGCTGGTCGACGATGCAATCGATCTCGACGAGCTTGCACGGATTCATGCCGGCGTCGCCCTGGCCCGCGACCTGGTCAATATGCCGGCGAATGACCTGGGTCCCGCCGAGCTTGCCGATGCCGCTCTGGCGCTTGCGGATACCTTCGGGGCGAAGGGCTCGGTGATCACCGGCGCGGCCCTGCTCGACAACAATTTCCCGCTTATCCACGCCGTGGGAGCGGCCAGCGACCGCGCGCCACGCCTGATCGATTTTTCCTGGGGGGAGGACGACCATCCCAAACTGACGCTCATCGGCAAGGGCGTGTGTTTCGATTCCGGCGGCCTCAACCTGAAGCCCGGCAATGCGATGGAAGTCATGAAGAAGGACATGGGCGGCGCCGCCAATGTGCTCGGACTGGCTTCCATGATCATGTCCGCCAACCTGCCGGTGCGGCTGCGCGTGCTCATTCCGGCCGTTGAAAACGCGATTTCCGGATCCGCCTTCCGGCCCGGCGACGTCTTCAAGAGCCGCAAGGGACTGACCGTGGAGATCGGCAACACCGATGCCGAGGGCCGCCTCATCCTGGCCGATGCACTGGCGCTTGCCGATACGGACGAACCGGACCTCCTGATCGACATGGCCACACTGACCGGTGCCGCCCGGGTCGCGACCGGCCCGGATCTTCCTCCGATCTTTACCGACGACGACGCCTTTGCCGACGCGGTTTGCGCGGCCGGACTCGCGCTCTGCGATCCGGTCTGGCGGCTGCCGCTGTGGAAGCCCTATTCGAAACTGCTGTCGTCGAAAGTGGCCGACGTCAATCACATCTCCGCCGGTCCGTTTGCAGGGGCCATCACCGCCGCGCTGTTCCTCAAACGGTTCGTCGGCAAATCCCGGACCTGGGCGCATTTCGACATTCATGCCTGGATGCCGTCGGCCAAACCTGCCCGCCCGCAAGGCGGCGCCGCCCAGGCGATCCGCGCGCTTTTCGACGTGATCCAAAAACGCTACGCGCCAGCCACCGATTGATGCCTGCGTTATGCGGCGCGATGTCGCAACATTCGGGACAAGAGGCGCAGCCACCGCCGCGACCTCGCGCGCCTGGATCAATCATTGGTCGAAAGGTGGGCCGTAAACCGCTTGCGCCCCGGCGGGCCCTGAAATTGCGTGCGGCCCACGATATCTGATTTGTTCAGCGGACAAACGTCGCATCAGGGAGTGGCGTCGAAGGGCAATCACCGGAAGGCTAAATCTCTGATTGTATGACGTTTGTC
The DNA here is from genome assembly GCA_028285165.1 of Rhodobiaceae bacterium. Lineage (GTDB taxonomy): Bacteria > Pseudomonadota > Alphaproteobacteria > Rhizobiales > JANQQB01 > JANQQB01. The sequence goes on along the minus strand of JANQQB010000425.1, from coordinate 2,796 downwards.
CAATTCATGCTTTTATATACCTGTCATTTTTAACGATGAATTCACTACCGGTCGGCTTGATCGGGTCCATCGAATCGGAGGATCCATCCTATGTCGCGAGCGGCACACGCTGAAACAGCCCACGGTGAGCGCACGATTCCGGCCATCCTGCGCTCGCTGTTTCCCGACAGCCGCCAAACGGATGGCGGGCTGGCCGACTGGCCGGCCGTCGAAGCGGCAATGCCCGACATTCTCGACCGTTTCTATGCCTCGATTGCAGAGGTGACAGCGCTTAAGGATCATCTCGGCCCGGATGGCAGCCGGGTTCCGCATCTCAAGGCCGCGCAGATCCATCACTGGCAACGAGTCCTCACCGCACCGCTCGACGACGCCTATGCGGCCGGATCGCGTGCGGTCGGGACAACGCACGGCCGAATCGGGCTGGATGTCGAATGGTACCTTGTCGCCTATGGCCGCTTGCTGCTCGATGTCGTGCCCATCCTGGTTGCACAATACCGGTTTTCCCGCAGCGGCCTGACGGAGGCCCTGCAAACCCTGATCGGGCGCACGTTTCTCGATCTCGTCCTCACCCAGGATGCCTTGACCGCACAGATCAGCGCCGACCACGCGACGCGAACCGAACAGCTCAACAATCTCGCAAGCCTGCGCAGTCTGACCGGATCGGTCAGCAATGTGAACGCGATCACCGACACCATGGTTGCCGTGCATCGCAACTCACACCGGACCGCGGAGAACAGCCAGGCGGTCTCCTCGGCCGCCGCCGAACTGGTCGCATCGGTCGAACAGATTTCGCAGAACAGTGACGGCGCGGCGCGCGATGCCGAAGAAACGACCGCTGCGCTCGGTACAGGCATGACGGCCGTTCAGGCGGTTTCAGACACGATCCGCGCGATCGCGGAGGCCACCGAAGAAAATGCCACAGGTCTCACCGCGCTTCGCGAGGCATCGGAACAGATCGGCGACTTCCTGTCGGTGATCGAAACGATCTCGAATCAGACCAACCTTCTGGCGCTGAACGCGACAATCGAGGCGGCCCGCGCCGGAAATGCCGGGAAAGGATTTGCCGTCGTCGCCAGCGAGGTCAAGACGCTCGCCGCCCAGGCCGCAAACGCCACCGAGGACATCGCCCGTCGCATCGAGACCTTGCAGGCGGGCATGACCGGCATCCAGGACTCCATGGTGCGATCGCGGGAGGCTGTGGACAGCGGACAGGAAACGATCGAGCGAGCGACGCGGGAGATGGACGGCGTCACCGTTCGGGTAGACGCCGTCTCGCGGCGCATGGTCGACATATCCGGCATCCTGCAGCAGCAAAAAGCGTCGTGCCAGGAGATTGCCGAAAGCATCGAGCAGATGGCCGACCTTGCCGCCGACAACCGTAACCGAATCAATGATATCTCGCTGTCCCTCAAGACCAGCAACGAAGCGTTTCTGGAGAGTGCGCAGGGATGGTTCGACGCTGCGGACAGCCGGTCGCTCTGCGAAATGGCGAAAATCGATCATGTGATGTTCAAGAACCGGGTACTCGACGCGGTGCTCGGCACCGGGAGCTGGGATGCAAACGAGGCAGGGGACAGTCAAAGATGCCGGCTCGGTCGATGGTATGAGAGCGTCGCGGATGAAAACCTGCGTGCAATCCCGGCCTTTGAGGCCGTTGCCCTATCGCACCGGGATGTCCATGCGGCAGCAAGGGACGCGCTCACGGCTCATGCGGAAAACGACGAACCGGCGGCGAAGGCAGCCTTGTCAGGGCTCGACACGGCCAGCCGCGACCTTTTCGATGCCCTTGACGCGCTTGCGCTCGCCCTTGAAGATCGCGCGGCATAAGCCCCGCCCGTCCGATCCGGCAAATCCGATCCGGCCGGGCATCGAACCCCATCCCAACCCGGACGGCCGGAAGTGGACCGGATCCTGATCAGCGCGTGTCTTCTCGGCCGCCCCGTCCGATATGACGGCCGTGGGCGAAAACTGCACGATGCGCTCTTGGACCGATGGCAATCGGAGGGGCGGCTCGTCCCGATCTGTCCGGAAGTGATTGCGGGTTTCCCCACGCCCCGACCGCCGGCGGAAATCCGCGGCGGCGCCGACGGCGCAGACGTGCTTGACGGGCGTGGCGGGATCTTCGAGCCGGATGGCCGCGATGTGACGGCCGGCTTTCTTGCAGGCGCCGAGGCGGCTGTCGCAGCAGCCCGGGACAATGCATGCCGGTTTGCGCTTCTCACCGACGGCAGTCCGTCCTGCGGATCCGGCTTTATCTATGACGGGCAATTCGACGGTACGCGCAAACCGGGGTTCGGTGTGGTGACCGCGGCGCTGCGCCGTGACGGGGTCACAGTGTTTGCCGAAACCGAGATCGCGACGCTCGCCGACAGGCTCGATCGTTCCCGTCCGGTTTCCTGACAGGGCAAACCGGGCCGGACTCGCCCGGCCTTGCGGGAACGGCATCGTTCGCTGTACTATATCGGCTCCGAAACGACTTAACAGGCACCGAGTATGGGAATTGCCTTGCGTCCCAGTCAGGCGCTCAAACTCTGGCATGAAGTGACGCTTGATCAGGTGCATGACGGGCAGCAGGACCTGACCGCCCGCCAGATGGCCATTCTGCTGACCGTCTACCTGGAAGTGCCGCCGCACACGGTCCGCGGTCTTGCCAAACAATTGGGCGTGACCAAACCGGCCATCACACGGGCGCTCGACACGATGGGCGCCATGAAGCTGCTTACGCGCAAACGCGACGAAGCGGACAAGCGCAACGTCGTCATCCAGCGCACGGTCGAAGGTGCCCTTTACCTGGAA
>JANQQB010000422.1 GCA_028285165.1 Rhodobiaceae bacterium | reverse complement strand
TTCCAGGCCGAGCATGGTGGCGTCGGCGGCCAGATGCGCGCCGGTCTCGAACCGGTCGGCTTCGAACATCGGCCCGAAAAATGGCGCGTCGCAGCCAATGATTTTCTGGGCTTCGGGGCTCGTGGCACCGATCTTGTAGCCGATCACCGGGCTGCCATAGGCCGCTGCCGCCTCGTCCTGAACTCGATAGGCCCCGGCTTCATCGAAACGGTCGGGCGCGAGGTCGACACTCCGCGACCGGTCGCGGCGCGCGGCGGCAAGCGCCTCGGCAATCTCTTCGTTTGGCATGCATTCCCCCCTTTTTCCGGCCGCCTCGGACCGTCAACTCCGTTCGCGAATACCACCTATGCACGCGCGACGGTCGCCTTTTCATACCGTTTGGTCTAAATAACGTCGCGCTTTTGTGCGATGTCAACGCGAGGCTAGCATGACGGATTCGGCAATCGAACCCCGACAGGTGCCGTTCTGGCGCTCGGTCCCCTTTGTCGTGTTTTGCGGCAGCATGATCGCCATGCTGACCTTCGGGCCGCGCAGCGCGATGGGCTTCTTCCAGATTCCTATGCTCGCCGACATGGGCTGGGACCGCACGACGTTCGCGCTCGCCATGGCGATCCAGAACCTGATGTGGGGGCTTGGCCAGCCGTTTTTCGGCGCGCTTGCCGACAAGCGCGGCACCTTCGCGGTCCTGACGCTCGGCGCGGCGATGTACATTGCCGGGCTTATCATGATGGCCTGGGCACCTACGCCGATGTATCTGCATCTGGGCGGCGGTGTGCTGGTCGGTCTCGGCGTGTCGGCCGGTTCTTTCGGCATCGTGCTCGCCGCGCTTGCCCGCCGGGTATCCGCGGAACAGCGCACGTTCGTCTTCGGTATCGGGACGGCGGCCGGCTCCATGGGCATGTTCATTTTCTCGCCGCTGTCGCAGGCGCTGATCGACCTCTACGGCTGGTCGGACGCGCTTGTCGGCCTGGCGATCCTGATGGGCCTCATTCCGGTCTTTGCGTTTTTTCTGGGCGTCAGACCCACCGCCGCGGCGGACGAAAAGGCCCAGCTCGACCAGTCGATCCGCGACGCGCTTTCAGAAGCCCTGGGTCACCGGGACTACGTGCTCCTGATCAGCGGTTTTTTCGTTTGCGGCTTCCAGGTCGCCTTCATCACCGCGCACTTTCCCGCCTACATCAACGATCTCGGCATCGACGCGACATGGGGCGTTGTCGCGCTGGCGCTGATCGGGCTCTTCAACATCATCGGATCGCTCGCGTCGGGCATCATCGGACAGCGCTATTCGAAGCCGATCTTCCTGTCGCTGATCTATATCGGCCGCTCGATCGCGGTCACCGCCTTCCTGCTGGTGCCGGCAACGCCGCTGACCGTGACCCTGTTCGCCGTCGTCATGGGTCTGTTGTGGCTCTCCACCGTCGCGCCGACCAATGCGCTGGTCGCTGTCATGTTCGGCACGCGCTATCTCGGCATGCTCGGCGGCATTGTCTTCCTGTCTCACCAAGTCGGCAGTTTCCTCGGTGTCTGGCTCGGCGGCGTGCTCTACGACCAGACCGGGTCTTACGACATGGTCTGGTGGATCGGCGTGGCGCTTGGCCTGTTTGCCGCAATCGTGCACTGGCCGATCCGCGAAGTCTCCGTGGAGCGGCCGCAGCCGGCCGTCTGAGGCGGCCGCCAAATCCGCGAAACCGGCGCACGTCCCCGCGGTTTTCACCCGGCGGGACGTGTCTTCGCAAACGCCTGTCTTTTTTCGCAAAACCGGTTCCCACTTCGTTGAAACTTGCTGTAAAGCTGATCCGGACATTCTGGAACCAGCAAGGAGGCCGGACGTGGACAGGTTCAAAGCCATCTGGATCACGCGCGACGAAGAAACCAAGAAGCAGCATCCGGCACAAATCGCCGAGATTTCCGGCGACGACCTCATGGAGGGCAACGTCACCGTCAAGGTCGAGCACTCGACCATCAACTACAAGGACGGGCTGGCGATCACCGGCACAAGCCCGGTCGTACGCCGCTTCCCGATGGTGCCTGGCATCGATACGTCCGGCGAGGTGATCTCGTCCGATCACCCCGACTACGCCAAGGGCGACAAGGTGATCCTAAACGGCTGGGGCGTCGGCGAAACCCATCTCGGGGCCTATGCGGATTTCGCGCGGTTCAACGGCGACTGGCTGATCCCGAAACCGGACGGCCTGACGGGCGCGCAATGCATGGCGATCGGCACGGCGGGCTATACGGCTATGCTGTGCGTGCTCGCGCTCGAACGGCACGGCATCACGCCGGACCGGGGCCCGATCCTCGTCACCGGCGCGGCCGGCGGCGTCGGCTCCGTGGCGATCGCCGTGCTCGGCAAGCTCGGCTACCACGTCATCGCATCGACCGGGCGCGCCTCTGAAGAAGGCTATCTGAAGGATCTCGGCGCTTCGGAAATCATGGACCGGGCGGAGTTGTCGGAAAAAGGCCGGCCGCTCGGCAAGGAACGTTGGGCCGGCGCCGTCGACGCCGTCGGCTCGATGACGCTCGCCAACGTGCTCGCCCAGACCCAATATGGCGGGGCGGTTGCCGCCTGCGGCCTTGCCCAGGGCATGGACCTGCCGTCGACCGTGATGCCGTTCATCCTGCGTGGCGTCTCGCTGCTCGGCGTCGATTCCGTCATGGCGCCACGGCCGATCCGCATCGAAGCCTATGACCGGCTGGTTGCCGATCTCGACCAGGACAAGCTGCAATCGCTGTCGCGCACGATCGGTTTCGATGACGTTATCGGGACCGCGGGCGAGCTCCTGGAAGGCAAGGTGCGCGGCCGGCTGATCGTGGAGATCTGACCGGCGGGCAGGCCCGAACGGTGCGGCGTGCGTCTACGCCGGAAGGGCCGGAAATCGTTCAGCCTACACCCCCACCGCCGTCATTACCCGCTTCATGCGGGTAATCCAGCGGCGCAAACGCTTGTGCCTGGCAGACTGGATCCGCCGGTCAAGCCGTCGGAAGACGGATTGGGGTGAGGAATTTAATCCAACAAGCTCTGTCGGCGCGGCCGGAAAGCGCTCTGCCACCCCTCCACCACCGTCATTACCCGCTTCATGCGGATAATCCAGCGCGCAGACGACTGTGCCTGGCAGACTGGATCCGCCGGTCAAACCGTCGGAAGACGGATTGGGGTGAGGAATTTAGTCCAACAGGCTCTGTCGGCGCGGCCGGAAAGCGGTCAGCAGAAAGCAGGTGAAACGCCGTACTGCGGGCCCGAGGTGCCGGCCCGGCACTGCGAGCCGATGCAGACGCCCTATCGCGCCGGGAAAATCAGGCAGGTCTCCGTGCCGTGGGCGAAGAGCTTGCCCGCTTCGTCGACGAGGCTGGCCTCCGACGTTGCAGTCGTGCGCCCGCGGTGCACGATGGTGCCGGTACAGGTCAGGTCGCCGGTGTCCGGCAGGATGGGCCGAACGCAATTCACCTTGAATTCCAGGGTCGTATAGGATTCGCCGATGCCGAGTGTCGCGTGCACGGCGCAGGCGAGTGCGGAATCGAGCAGCGTCGCGGCCCACCCGCCATGTACCGTTCCAAGCGGATTGAGAAAGTCTTCAGACGGGCGGCCGACAAACACCGCCTTCCCCTCGGCGACGCTGTCCAGATAATAGCGGAACGTGCGGCTGATCGGCGGCGCCGAGAGACGGCCGTCGGCGATGCGCTGCAATTGTTCCAGGCCGGTCAACCCGGCGATATCCTCGCTCGTCAACGCACCGAACCGTTCCGGCATCGTGAAGTTCATCGTCGCCTCTCCATGAATTGCGCCGTTGCGCTCAGGCACGCCCGCCGAGCCGCAGGCCCGGCGCCGGCCTTTCTTTCAGAATGTCCCGGCGGAACCGATAAAGCGCTGCCGGCCGGCCGCCGGTCTTGGTCGATGTGGCGCCGGTCGGCTCGACCAACTCGGTTCCCTCGACCAGACGACGGAAATTCTGCTTGTGCAGATGGCGGCCGGAAATCGCTTCAACCATGACCTGCAATTCGGTCAGCGTGAAGGTCTCCGGCATCAGTTCAAAGACGATCGGCCGGTATTTCAGCTTGCTGCGCAGCCGCGCGATCGCGGTTGCCAGGATGCGCCGGTGATCGAAGCGCATCGCCGTGCCGGCATAGGGCAGGTCCTCGCGTTCGGTGGCCGCCCGCCGCCCGTCGCGCAAAGCCTCCTCGACAATGCCCGCCTCGTAGAGGAGTTCGTAGCGCTCGAGGATCTTTTCCTCGTCCCACGGCGCGTCTTCGCCGCCGAAGGCCATGGCCAGACGCTCCCGCCGATCGAGCGGGCGCGGCGGTTCGTCGGCGGAAGGTTTTCTCTCGGCCCAGTCGGCTAGCAACGGAAGCAGCGTTTCG
>JANQQB010000415.1 GCA_028285165.1 Rhodobiaceae bacterium | reverse complement strand
CATAGCGCCGCGCGATGGTTTCGAAGTCTTCCGGTTCGCGTCCGGCGACATCGGCGACAACGCCGGACGGCGCGTTGACGGCAAAGACGCCGCGCCGGTATTCGCGGGTGTAAAGCCGCAACTGGGTCTGGAGAGCCGCCGGCCAGCCCTGAGCGTTCAGGGCTTTCGACATCATCGCTTCGGAAATGTCGCGATAGACCACCTTGCGGTTCAGAACCCGGGAAAAGGTCGCAGCCATTTCATCCGGCGCGATCAGGGCCGGGCCGGTCGGCCGATAGGTCTTGCCGGCATGGCGGGCCGGATCGACCAGCGCCTCCACGGTCACGGCCGCGATGTCCTCGTTCGATGGCGGTGCGTTTTTCGCAACCGAACCAGCGCCGAGCGGGAAGGGGAACAGGCCCAGCTGGGCAATCGGTTCGAGCACCATGAAATAATTGTCCGCGAACCAGCCGACATTGTTCACGGTGAGCGTCGTGTCGGGCAGCATGCGCATCAGCGCTTCGGTGAAGAAGGTCTCGCGGGTGAACATCGACGGGTGGTCGGGCTGCGCCAGCCATTGGCCGATGAGCACGGCGTGTTCGAGGCGTGCCTCATGGGCGGCAATCGCAAACACGGACCCGAAATGCAGACCGTTCGGGGCCGTCGGCGCACACACCACGGCGCGCTGCACCCCGGCCATTGCCCGGCGCATGTCGGCAAGCGCGAACTGATCGCCGATGAAGATTTCCGCACCGGCCTCGCGCAATTGGCGTGCCCGGTCGTCGTCGCGGCGCAATAGGGCACGGACCGGGTAATCGCGCGCCCGCAATTGCAGAACGGTCGGCAGCCCGGTCTTTCCGCCGGCGCTGGTCACCAGGATTTTCGGCTTGATCGTCATCGGGAACTTTCCTTTAGTCGCGCCTCGGATCAGGCCGCGAACGATGGTTTCGGTACTGATGTCAGATCGCGTCTTCACTTTATATTTTCAAGCTTGTGCTTGAGTATATAAAGTCACATATCCGTGAACGGTGATTGCATGGCCTCTGCGCGGCGCTATCGGCTGCTTTGCCCCATCGCCCGGGCCCTTGATCGGGTCGGGGATCGCTGGACGCTCCTGATCCTGCGCGACCTGCATGCCGGGCCGGCGCGGTTTTCCGACCTGCAATCGGGGCTGAAAGGCATTGCCACCAATCTCCTGACCGAGCGGCTGAACCAATTGATGACGGACGGTCTGGTGGAAAAGCGCACCGGCGCGTTCGGCGCGACGGTCTATGCGCTGACCGCGCTTGGCGAGCGCACGCGCACGCTTTTGTTCGAGCTGGCCCTGTTCGGCGGACGCTTCGTACCGGACGCGCCGGTCCGACGACCGGGCAATCTGCGCACCATTGCCGTAACGCTCGGCGCGGCGCTGGAACGGGTCGTGCAGCCGAATATGGCGTTTCGGGTAGCGCTCAAGGTCGATGGCGAGGATTTCGCGCTCGATGCTAAAAACGGCAAAGTCGAGCTTCAGGCCGGGACCGTCGACGACCCCGACGTGACGTTCGAAACGGCTTACGAACCCATGATCGCCGTGAGCGAAGGGGAGATGCCGGTCGAAGAATTTCTCGCCGAACACGTCGCGCTGTCGGCGACCGATGCCGGCCAGCAGCACGCGTTCATGACGCTGTTCGGATCGGTGTTGGATCTGTTTCGCACCGCAGCACAGGATGAACGCCGGCGTGACGACAGCACTGCTTCGGACTGAAGCGGTTCCTTATCGCAACAGGTTCGGCAGCCAGAGCGCGAGGCCGGGAAAGGCGATGAGGACGGCCATGACGATGACTTCCAGCCCGATAAAGGGCATGGCTGCCGCATAGACCTGGGTGATGCGGATGTGCGGCGGTGCCACGCCTTTCATAACGAACAGCAAGAGCCCAAAGGGCGGCGTCATCAGACTGATCTCCATGGCGATCAGCATCATGACAAGCAGCCAGGTGGCGTGCATGCCCTGGGCGTCGGCAATCGGCAGGAAGAAGGGCAGGGTCAGCAGGATCATACTGATCTGATCCATGAAGCACCCGAGAAACAACAGGATCACCATCATCATGATCATCGCGGTGACCGGGGTGAGCGACAGATCGCTGATCGCCTGCAGCACGCCGCTCGTTGCACCCGAGACCTGAAGGATCTGGGCAAAGGTCAAGGAGCCGGCGATGATGAAGAGCAGCATGACGTTGATCTTGGCGGTTTCCCGCAAGGCCTTTGTCAGGTTGGCGAGCGTCAGGCGCCGATAAGCGATGCAGATGGCAATGGCGGCCAGACAGCCAAGGGCGGCGGCCTCTTCCGGCGAGGCGATCCGCAGAAAGATGCTGCCGACGACCACGGCAAAGATGAGAAAGAGCGGCAGCACGTCGGTGAAAAACGGACGCCACCGGTCCCAGCCGGTTTCCGGTCGGCTTTCGCCCGCCGGCGCAAGCTCCGGGTTCATCCGGCAGCGCACGACGATGTAGGTGACGAACAATACCGTCATGGCGATGCCCGGCAGGACGCCCGCGATCAGCAGATCGGAAATCGACCGTTCGGCAAGGCTGGCCAGAAGCACGGCCAGCGCGGACGGCGGGATCAGCATGGCAATGCCGCCGACTGCCATGATCGGCCCCATGGCAATCGTCGGGTGATAACCCTTTTTCAGCATGTCCGGCAGGAGCAGATTGCCGAGGATTGCGGTGTTGGCGATGGTCGAGCCTGACAGCGAGGAAAACACGGCGCCGCCGGCGACCGATACGACGGAAAGCCGGCCGGGCACCCGGGAGATCAGCCGGTCGATCGCCTCGATACTTCGAAACGCCACCCCGGTCTGGAACAGGATCTCGCCCATCAGGATGAACAGGGCGACCGGGACCAGCGTGAATTTCGAAACGGACAGGACGTATTCGATCGGGATCAGGCTGAGGCCGATTTCGCCGCGCAGGAAAATGAAGGCGCCGACGATGTTGGCGGCAAAGAAGGCAAAGGCGACCGGCAGACCGACGAGCAGGAGCCCGACAGCCCCGCCGAGCAACAGCACCAGCGCCCAATACCATTCCATGACCACGTCACACGCCCTTCCGGCTTTCCGGCGGTTCGGTGCCGGACAGCCCGCCCGGGCCTCCGGACGACCGCGCCAGGCGAAACACGAACTCAAGCGCCAAAAGGGCAAAACAAAGCACGAAGACCGACAGCAGCCACCATTCTGGCACGTTGAAATATTTCCGCTGCAGCGCGCCGAATTCAAAGGCGGTCAGAAGGTTCTGCAGGCCATACCAGGCCAGCACCAGCGAGATCAGGAGACCGAAGACATCGAGCAGACGGTCGAGGAGCCGCGCCGCCTTGTGGGGCAGCACGCCGACCAGGACGTCGACGCGGATATGGGCGCCCAACCGCAAGACCCACGGGGCGCCCAGAAAAACACCGGCAAAGAGCGTGTATTCGATGATTTCCTGATAGCCCGGCAGGGTGCCGATCTCGAACAGGCGGAGAACCAGGTCGACGACGATTGCGACCGCGAACAGGCCGATCGACAGACCGATCGCGGTGCCGATGAGCGTATAGAGCCTGCCCATGGCAGCATCGAGGGCGGCGAGGGCTTTCATGCGCCGGTCAATCCATCAGGCAAGGAAAGTGGGGTGCGCCGGCCGGCGCACCCGTTAGATCGCAGTCGCAATCTATCACACAAGACGCGCGCTACTTGGAAAACAGCTCGCGCAGTTTCGGACCGTGTTCCGGGCTGACGTCGATGATGGCGGCCCAGCCGGCATCCTTGGCTGCGTTCAGCCAGGTTTCGCCCTGGTCGCCGTCGAATAGGATCTGTTCGAAGCCGGAGGCCAGCTGCTTTTCACCGGCGCCCTTGGCCATCTTGCCGTCCGTTGCGACAGCTTCGGCTTCGATTTCAAGCGCGGCCTTGTCGAGCACCGCGCGGGCTTCGTCGGAGAGGCCGTCCCAGGCGCGGGCGTTTGCGATGATCTGGATGTCGACGTCATAAAAACCGGGATCGACCCGGTATTTGGTTACCTCGTCCCAGCCAGGCCGGTGGCCGATGACAGGCCAGCCGAAACCGTTGACCGTGCCGTTTTCCATCAGGGTGAAGATCTGTGCGAGGTTGGAATTCTGTGTGGTCGCGCCGAGCTTCTTGAAGAACGCGGTGTAGACCGGGGCGACCCGCAAATGCAGGCCGGTCAGGTCGGGTTTATCGATCTTGTGCTTTTCTCCGAGAAACAGGTGGAACTGGATGCCGTAATGGGTGCGGGCCAGCGGCATCAGATTCGAGGCGCGATGGATTTCCGCCATTAGGTCCCAACCGCCGTTTTCCCGGATTTCGGAGGGCGTGCGTTCCAGCATCTTCAGCGCATCGGCTTCCGGGACGACGTTCTGGTAATAGGCGCCGGTGCACGACGAGATGTCGTAGACGCCCTTGGAAAGTTTCTGGACCAGGGTGAACGGACTGCCGATGGCCGGCGCGCCGCCCACGTAATTGATCTGGACCGTGCCGGCGCCGGCGCTGTTCACCTTCTCGATGAAGGATTCAAACCGCTTGGAAAAAAACGAGCCCTGCGGGAAGCAGCTCGAGGCCTGAAGCGTCGTTTCCGCAAAGGCGGTGTTCATTCCGACTGGCATCAAGCCGACGAGCGCGGCGGTGGCCAGTTTCAAGGTTTTCTTTGCGATCATTTCAGGTCTTTCCCTCCCATGGAAATGTGGTCTGCGGTCTTTGCCTGTGTGCTGTGTGCTCGAGGGACAGTCGTCCGTTGAACCGGCCGTATCTGCCCACACCCGACACCGTACAGGAAAACGCACGTCAAAAGGAATATGAATTTTAATATATCGATGCGGTCAAGATCAATTGCCCGGTTCGTTGGTTGCTGAGGCATGCCGGGAAACGATCTCAATTCCTTGAATTCAATGAGGAAATTCCGAGCCGGTGAAATGGATCACGTCTGCGGCAGTCCGGCTGGCCCGGATTGTCGGGTTGGCAGGCGCCTTTCCTTGTATATGAAAATTGATATACTGCTCGGCAGGGAGAGATGCGATGGCGGAAAGATCCTTCAAAAAGGAAGTCCAGCAGCTGAAAATTCCGGCCGGTGAAACCTTTCGCGGGGAAGGCATTCTGGCGATCACCAAGGCGCTGCTGGAAAGCGGCGTTGGCTATGTCGGCGGCTATCAGGGCGCGCCGATTTCCCATCTCATGGACGTGCTTGCCGATGCCGAGGAGATCCTCTCCGATCTCGGCGTGCATTTCGAGGCCAATGCGTCGGAAGCGGCGGCGACGGCGATGCTGGCCGCCTCGGTCTCCTATCCGATCCGCGGCGCCGTGACGTTCAAATCCGTCGTCGGCACCAATGTCGCCTCCGATGCGCTCTCCAACCTGGCCTCGGCCGGCGTCAAGGGCGGCGCACTGATCGTGCTCGGCGAGGATTACGGGGAGGGGTCGTCGATCCTGCAGGAGCGGGTGCATGCCTTTGCCATGAAATCGCAGGTCTGGCTGCTCGACCCGCGCCCGAACCTGCCGTCGATGGTCAAGGCGGTGAAGGACGGGTTCGAATTGTCCGAAGCCTCCAGCACGCCGGTCATGCTGGAATTGCGCATTCGCGCCTGCCACGTGCACGGCGCCTTCGTCGCTTCGGAAAACCAACGACCGCCGGTGACCGTCAAGGACGCGCTGGCCAATCCGGTCCGGGACATGAGCCGGGTCGTGCTGCCGCCGGCTTTGTTTCATCACGAACAGGAAAAGGTTCATCACCGCTGGCCGGCCGCCCAGAAGTTCATCCGGGAACGCGGCCTCAACGAGAAGTTCGGACTGAAGGACGGGAAGGTCGGGCTTATCCTGCAGGGCGGCATGTACAATTCCGTCATACGTGCGCTGCAGCGCCTCGGGCTTGCCGACATCAACGGCGACAGCGATGTGCCGCTCTACGTGCTGAACGTGACCTATCCGCTCGTCGACGACGAATTCCTGGACTTCTGCGCCGACAAATCCGCGGTTCTGGTCGTCGAAGAGGGACAGCCCGCCTATATCGAGCAGGCGTTCGCGGCGATGCTCTACAAGACCAAGGGCAGTGTGCAATTGTCCGGCAAGGACTACCTGCCGCCGGCCGGAGAATATACCGGCGCGGTCGTGCATGCCGGCATTGCCGGCTTCCTTCGGGACCATCAGCCGGGCCTGTTGTCCGACCGGGACCGGGCACCCAACCGGCCCGAAACGGATGAAACCGTCAAACAACTCGCCGAGATCGTGCCGCAACGCCCGCCCGGTTTTTGCACCGGCTGTCCGGAACGGCCGATCTTCGCAGCCATGAAACTGGTCGAGGAAGAACTCGGCGAACACCAGATCGCCGGCGATATCGGCTGTCATCTGTTTTCCACCATGCCGCCCTTCAATATCGGCGGGTCGACCATGGGGTACGGGCTTGGGCCGGCGTCCAACGCCGCATTCGATGGGGGCGGCGACAAACGCGCGATCTCGGTTCTGGGCGATGGCGGGTTCTGGCACAGCGGGTTGACGGCGTCGGTCGGCAATGCCGTTTTCAACCAGTCCGACGGCGTCGTGATGATCGTCGACAATTATTATTCCGCCGCCACCGGCGGTCAGGACATCCTGTCGTCCCGCGCAAACAACCCGACCAAGGCGACCCAGCACCCGATCGAAAAGGCGCTGGCCGGCGTCGGCGTCAACTGGGTTCGGACCATCGATCGCACCTACGATGTCGGCAAGATGCGGGACACGCTGCGCGAAGCCCTGACCACCGAAGCGAGCGGACCGAAAGTGATCGTCGCGTCGTCTGAATGCATGCTCAATCGCCAGCGGCGCGAGCGTCCGATCCGGAACCAGGCCGTCAAGGACGGCAAGCGTGTCGTGACACCGAAATTCGGCGTCGACGAGGATGTGTGCACAGGGGATCACGCCTGCATCCGGCTATCCGGCTGCCCGTCGCTGGGCCTGAAAAAGCTCGACGACCCGCTGCGCGACGATCCGATCGTGCAGATCGATGAATCCTGTGTCGGATGCGGCAATTGCGGAGAGGTTGCCGAAGCCGCAATTCTGTGCCCGTCCTTCTATCAGGTCGACCGGGTCCAGAATCCGGGCCGCTTCGAGGCCGCGATCAGCAAGCTCCGCTCGCGGCTCATAGCAGCGTTACAGAGCTGGCGGGAAAACCGCCGCCTCGTGAAACAGGATCTGGTCGCATGAACGTCGCCGTCCACGCGGATTTCGAAGGCCGGCAGAGCGACGCGCTCGATGCGGCCGGCCTCATCCGGCTTGCCGTTCTGGCGGTCGGCGGGCAGGGCGGCGGGGTTCTGACCAACTGGATCCTCAGCCTTGCGGAACAGAACGGCTATTTCGTGCAGACGACGTCCGTGCCCGGTGTGGCGCAACGCACCGGCGCCACGATCTACTACATCGAGATGCTGCCGGCGTCCGATCGCCAGCCGGTGCTGGCGCTCATGCCGACGCCCGGCGACGTCGATATCGTCGTTGCGTCCGAACTGATGGAAGCGGGGCGGGCAGTCACGCGCGGCTTCGTCACGCCGGACCGGACGCGCCTGATCACCTCAACGCACCGCATGCATGCCGTGTCGGAAAAGATCGTGCCGGGCGACGGTATCGTCGATCCGCAACCGGTGCTGGACGGTCTTGAGAAGACTGCCCGTTCGGTGCTCGCGTTCGATCTGGCGGCGGTTGCGGAGCGCCATAAGGCGCATATCTCGGCGAGCCTGTTCGGTGCGCTTGCCGGATCGCGGGTGCTGCCCTTCGAGCGGGACGCGTTCGAAGAGACGATTCGCGCGTCGAAACGCGGCGTCGAGGCAAGCCTTGCGGCCTTTGCCGAAGCCTACGAGATCGCCAGCGGGACGCGGGCCGAAGGCGACCCGGAGGCGATCCCCGATAAGCCGGAAACCCGTCCCGCATCGGTGCCGTCAAAGGTGCTGGCGGCCAGATGGGACGCACTTGTCGCGGAGGTGAAGACACTTCCGGCACCCGTCCAGGATATGGCGCTTGCCGGTATGCAAAAAGCGGTCGACTATCAGGATCCGGATTACGGTCAGCTTTATCTCGATACCGTGCGGGACAGCATAAAGCAGGATGCGGCGCATGGCGGCGAAGCGCGGCAATTCGGCTTTTCCCGCATGCTCGCCAAACATCTCGCGAACGCGATGTGCTATGACGACGTGATCCGCGTCGCCGACCTGAAAACCCGCCGCCAGCGGTTCGAGCGCATCGATGACGAATATGGCGGCTCGGACGGATCGGTCTTTACCGTAACCGAATACATGCACCCGCGCGCCGAGGAATTCGCCAGCGTGTTGCCGGCCGGGCTCGGACGCCGGCTGAAGAACAGCCCGCTGGGTCTTCGCGTCGTTGGCCGGATCTTTTCCAAGGGCCGTCGGGTGCGCACCGACCGGTTGTCGGGCTTCCTGCTTCTGTTTTTCGTGGCCGGTCTCAGACGGTTCCGGCGACGCCTCCTGCGTCACCAGACGGAAGAGGCGCATTGGCGCGCCTGGCTCGATCGCGCCATGGTGCAATTGCCGCGGAACTACGATCTCGCCGTTGAACTTTTGCGGGCACGCCGCCTGATCAAAGGGTACGGCGACACCCATGCGCGCGGCCACGGCAAGTACGACAAGGTCGTGGCCGGTATCGCTCTGGTGGAGAGCCGTGACGACGCGGCGGCGTGGGCCGGCCGGCTGATCGACGCCGCTCTCAAGGACGCGCAGGGCAAGACCCTGGACGGTGCGCTTGAAACGATCCGGAGTTTTGCGGACTGATGGCGGCTGGGAAACATGTGTCGGATCATGTCGGTGTCGCGGATCTGCAGCGGGAGGAGGACGCCGGTATCCGGCCGGAACCGCCGGCGGCAGGTCCGGGCGCGGCAGAAGCCCAGGACAAGGCGATCGACGACAGCCTGCAGCCGGCAGAGTCGAGCGGCAGCGGCATCATCCTCGAACGCATCCTGCCCTATCTCACCAATCGCCTTGCGCACGGTTTGAACCAGTTGCTCAAGGAGGATCTCCGCAAGCACGGATTGTCAATCTCCAATTGGCGGATCCTGGCCGTGCTGGACGCGCGAGACCGGGCGACCGTCAACGAATTGTCGGACTTCGCCATGGTGGAACAATCCACGACCAGTCACATGATTGACCGGATGGAGGCCGACGGCTGGGTGATCCGGCAGAACGCGCCCGGCGACGCCCGGGTCCGCAGCGTCACCATGACGGAAGCCGGCAAACGCAAATTCGAGGAGATCCGGCACATCCCGGCGGCCCATACGCGACGCGCGCTGCACGGGATATCGGCCGAGGAACGCGATACGTTCGAACGGCTCCTGAAGCAGATGACCGAAAACCTGAAACGGCCGCTCTGAAATCCGGGCGACACGGCGTGCCGTATCCCGTCGGGGACGTCGGGCAGGCGATCAGCTCTGGAAATCGTCGAGAAGTGTCCGTGCGCCGGCCTGCATCATCAGGACATCGACCCCGAGCACGATCAGGGGCGAACCCAGTGCGACCGCGGCCCGGGCGTCGTCGGCGGAATTGCAGAAAATGGAGCAGACCTTGCCGGCGGCGCGGGCCCGACGGGCAATGCCGGCAATTGCCTCCTGGGTCGGTCGGCCGCTCGGATCGATGCGTACGCCGCCGGACAGCGTCAGCGACAGATCGCTCGGTCCCAGCAGGATCCCGTCGATTCCCTTGACGGCGAGGATTGCTTCCAGGTTGTCGATGGCCCGCGGGGTTTCGATCATGGCGATTGCGAGACAGGCGCGGTTCGCTTCCTCAAGATAGGATTGACCGTCGCGATCCCTGAGCGCCATGGCGCGCAGCGGTCCCCAGGACCGTTCGCCGACCGGCGGGTACTTGGCCGCGGCGACGAAGGACCGGGCATCGTCGGCGTCGTTGATCATCGGCGCGATCACCGCTTCGGCCCCGGCATCCAGGGCACGGCTGACCATCGCCCAGTCCGCAAGCGGGACCCGAACAAGCGCGTGCCGCTGGGCAGCGCGGATTTCGGCAATCCCCGATATCAGGGATGTGAAGGTATGCTGGCCGTGCTGCATGTCCAGCGTGACGGCGTCGTAGCCGCAGCGGGCAAGCGTGTCGACGGCCTGCGGATCGGGGATCCCGGACCAGGCGGTCACAAGCACCTTGTCGGAATGCAGCCGATCGGCGAGTAGGGGAAGGGGGTCTGTCATTGTCGGTCCGTAAAGGTGGGGCAGCGGCGCCTGCGCGCGCCGCACCCTGCCGTTACAGACGGATTTCCGCGCCAGACTCCCTGCTGAGAGAGATCAGACGTCGTTCCTGATCTGGTCGATGGCGGTGTCCATCAGGGATGCCATCTGTTCGCGGATTTCGGTGTCGCTCACAGACAGGCCCGCCTTGTCGAAGTCGCCGCGGATCTTGCGGTAGACGTCCTCGTCGCCCGGCTCTTCGAAATCGGCGCGCACGACTTCCTTGGCATAGGCTTCGGCGTCGTCGGACGCGAGTTTTTCGGCCGCCCAGAGCCCAAGCAGTTTGTTGCGTCGGGCTGTCGCCTTGAACCGCAATTCCTCGTCATGCGCGAATTTCTTTTCAAACGCCTCTTCGCGCTTGTCGAACGTGGTCATAGGCCCGGCTCCTCACTTGGCACAATCCACCCGCGGATCTCTTTACGGAGATAGGCGGTTCCCTTGCGGAATTCCATATCGCGGTGCGAAAACCAAATCAATCGACCTTTTCCAGCGGTTCGATTGCGGACCGGGCGCACGGAAATGCGACATTATCGCGCGTCTTCGCGCCGGCGATCCGGCCTGTGCCGAAACCTTTCGGGCCGATTGTGCTTGCTGTGGGCTTGTTGTAGGGTCCGCGCGCAGTTGAGCGTCGCGGACCGATTCCCGTATGCCGCATGACCGGCAAGACGCACGGCCATGCGCGACGCCCCACCTCAGACAACAGCGAGACCCAATCTGATGAATCGCCGCCGCCGGATTTACGAAGGCAAGGCCAAGATCCTTTATGAAGGACCGGAGCCGGGTACCCTGATCCAGCACTTCAAGGATGACGCTACCGCGTTCAACAAAAAGAAACACGACGTGATCGACGGCAAGGGTGTGCTCAACAACCGGATTTCGGAGCACATCTTCGTGCATCTGAACTCGATCGGCATCCCGACGCATTTCATCCGCCGCATGAACATGCGCGAACAGCTGATCCGCGAAGTCGAAATCATTCCGCTTGAAATCGTCGTGCGCAATGTCGCCGCCGGCTCCTTGTCGAAGCGTTTGGGCATCGAAGAGGGTACGCAATTGCCCCGCTCGATCATCGAATTCAACTACAAGAACGACGATCTCGACGACCCGCTCGTCGCGGAAGAACACATCACCGCGTTCGGCTGGGCCAGTCCCCAGGAGATCGACGACATGATGGCGCTGGCGATTCGGGTCAACGACTTCCTGACGGGCCTGTTTCTCGGCATCGGCATCCGCCTGATCGATTTCAAGATGGAATGCGGCCGGCTGTGGGAAGGCGACATGATGCGCATCGTCGTCGCCGACGAGATTTCCCCAGATTCCTGCAGGCTTTGGGACATCGAAAGCGAAGACAAGCTGGACAAGGACCGCTTCAGGCGGGATCTTGGCGGTCTGCTGGAAGCCTATCAGGAAGTCGCCCGCCGGCTCGGCATCATGAATGAAAACGAGAGGCCGCGCGGTTCCGGACCGGTTCTTGTGCAATAGCACCGAGGTCGCCGGACCTCATGTAGTGCTTGAACAACCTCACAAAGTGATTCAGGTACCCAAAATGCTGAATCCGTTCAAGCCGTTGGTCTTCCTTTTGAATCCCGTTTCGAGCTGAGGTTCCATGAAGGCGCGTATCATCGTGACGTTGAAGCCCGGTGTGCTCGATCCGCAGGGCAAGGCCATTGAAGGCGCACTCGGTGCGCTCGGTTTCAGCGGCGTCGACAATGTCCGGCAGGGCAAGGTCATCGACATCGATCTTGCCGGCCGGTCACCGACCGAAGCGCAATCCGATCTCGAGGCCATGTGCCAGAAGCTCCTGGCCAACCCCGTGATCGAGGATTACACGATCGAAACGCTCTGAAACGGGCCGCTTCGTTCGGAAGTGTGCATAAAGTGAACCGGGCCACGCGGACAGGGATCACGCCATGAAGACCGTCATTGTGCAATATCCCGGCACCAATCGCGAGCGGGACATGATGGCCGCGCTCAAACTGGTGACGGGAACGGATCCGGTGCTTGTCTGGCACAAGGAAACCGAGTTGCCAACCGCCGACCTTATTGTGCTGCCAGGCGGCTTTTCCTTCGGAGATTATCTGCGTGCCGGTGCGATCGCGGCCCGGTCGCCGGTGATGGCGGACCTGGTGAAAAAGGCGCAGGCGGGCGTGCCTGTGCTTGGCGTGTGCAACGGTTTTCAGACGCTTGTCGAAGTCGGTCTGCTGCCCGGCGCGCTGATGCGCAACCGGGATCTGAAATTCATCTGCAAGGACGTTTTCCTGAGGGTGGACAATTCCGACACGCGCTTTACGGCGCGTTACGACAAAGGGACCGTACTGCGCTGTCCGGTCGCCCATCACGATGGAAACTATTTTGCCGACCCGGAAACGCTCGCACGCCTGGAAGGCGAGGACCGTGTTGTCTTCCGCTATTGCAGCGCGGACGGTGAGGTCGGCGAGGCCGCCAATCCGAACGGCTCGCAGCGCAACATCGCCGGCATTCTCAATGCCCGCGGCAGCGTTCTCGGCATGATGCCGCATCCGGAGGATCTGGTGGATCCATTGCATGGCGGGACGGATTGCCGGGGCCTTTTCGACAGTCTGCTCGATGCGGCCTGAACGAACCCGTCAGGTGGGCCGAAAGCCATGACGGTCGGTCTTATTCCTCCAGCCTGACGACTTCGCCGTCACGCCATTCGAACGCCGAATAGGAGGGGATTTCCGCGTCGCCGTTGCTGTCGAACCGGACATTTCCCAGAACCGTGTCGAACGTCGTCCCGTTGAGAAGCGGGTCGAGCTCCGCCTTTGTCGAGGCATCGGCCATGCGTAACGCTTCGGCCAGAACCTGCAACGCGGCATAGGCATAGAGCGAGTAGGGCTGGGCCGGCTGGTTGTCGCGGGCCAGCAACGGTACGACCGCCCGGGCGGTCTCGAAACGACGCGGATCGATGGGCGCCGAAAATACGGTGCCGTTTCCAGCCTCGCCCGCAATCACCCAGAATTCGGAAGATCCAAGGGCATCGGCGCCGATCAGCGGAACCGTCATGCCGCGGGCGCGCATGTCGCGCACGATGACGGCCGCATCGCCGAAATAGCCTCCCAGAAACAGGATCTCGGCGCCGGCATCGTTCAGACGCGAAACCAATGCCCGATATTCGTCCTTGCCGGGTTCGTATTCCAGGACGATCACCGGCCGATCGCCGGTCGCCGTCAGATCGTTTTCGACTTCGGTTGCGAGCCCCTTGCCGTAGGGCGAATTGTCATGGGCGATACCGATCCGCAGGCCGGCATGGCGGGCCAGCAGCAGCCGCGCCAGGAAACGGGCCTGTTCGTCGGCGCGGCCGATCAGTCGATAGGTGCCGCCGCTCGGATCCGGGCGCTCGTCGGTGAACTTGGCATATCGTGTGGCTGGCGAAATCTGTACGATGTCGTTGGCATGATAGAGCGCGGATCCGGCAACCGAGGCGCGCCAGCAGACGTGACCGATGACGGCCGAAACGCGGGCCCCGATAAGCCGGTTGGCGGCGTCGCGTCCACCATCCTCGGTGCAGGCGTCGTCTTCGGCGACAATCCGGATCGGTTCGCCGTCAATGCCGCCGGCCTTGTTGATGGCGGCGGCGGCCTGTTCGGCCCCCAACACGATGTCGCGCCCGAACGCCTCGAACTGGCCGGAAAGCGGGCCGGCGACACCGATGCGAATCTCCGCGCGAACTGAAATCGCGGCAAAGCAACACAATGTCGCGACCGAGACACAAACCAGCATGCGGCGCGCAATATTTTGCAATGGAGTCCAGGTCATTTTGCGTCCGCATTCCTTGCGCGGGGGATTCCCGAGGGCAGGGCCGGGAATGGCCTCGTCACGTGTCCGCAAATCGTCTACACAAAAAATGTCGGACTTGAAACGGCTGCTTCGCAACAAACGGGAGCCCGTGCATGTCTCGTGCCCGAAGGGCGATCCATGCCCTTGCCCTGATGCCTGTCCTCGCCGGCGGCCCCGCCCTGGCGACCGAAGACGAGGTCCGGATCGGTTTTTTAGGGGGAGTGACCGGTCCAGTTGAATACCTGGCGCCGGGAATCCTCTCCGCAGCCCGTCTGGCCGTAAAACACATCAATGACGATGGCGGCCTGTTGGGCGGCCGGTCGATGCGCCTGCCGGTCGGCGACACCAGGTGCACCGATGCCACCGAGGCAGCCAACGCAGCGGACATGCTGGTGCATACCGAGGAGGTCGTTGCCATCGTTGGCGCGCTCTGTTCCGGAGCCACCCTGTCGGCCGCCCGCAACACGACGATCCCGGACGGCGTGGTGATGGTCTCTCCGGCCTCGACGGCTCCGGAGATTTCCGGCATTGACGACAACGACCTGGTGTTCCGGCTGGCGCCTTCAGATGCCTATGCAGGCCAGGTCATGGCGCGGCTGATGATGCGCAAGGGCATCCGCACCGTCGCGATCGCCCATGTCGACGCCGATTACGGGGCGAGTTTTGCCGATGCCTTCCAGGCAGCCTTCGAGGCGATCGGCGGCACCGTCACCCTGCGCCGGGCGCACCGTCCCGGACAGACATCCTATGCCGATGACCTGGAAGCGCTGGCGGCTTCCGGCGCTCCGACATTGCTTATTGCAGCGATCGCCGAAACGTCGGGACTGGCGCTTCTGCAGGAAGCCATCCGGTCGGGACGTTTCAAACGGTTTGCGGGATCGAATGCCATGGTGAGCGACCGGCTGTTTACGCTACAGGGCATGGCCAGCCTGAAGTCCATGGTCCTTATCCGCTCCGCCGATCCGCAAACACCCGGGCGGCAGGCCTTTGCACGCCGTGCCGCCGCGGCCGGTATCGACCCGGATGCGCCGTTTGCCGCGGAGGCCTATGATGCGGCCTTCCTCCTTGCATTGGCGATCGAGACCCATGGCAAGGCGGATCGGACCGGGCTGGTGCAGGCGCTGCGCGCCGTTGCCTCTCCACCGGGAGCGCGGGTCCTGCCCGGCGAGTGGGAAAAGGCGCGGGCGCTCATCGCCGCCGGCAAACCGGTCAATTATGAAGGCGCCGCCGGTCGGCATGATTTCGACCCGCGGGGAGACGTCCCCGGCCGGATCGTCGAACTGGCGATCCGCAATGGTGCATTCCACGAAGTCGAAGTGCTGGAATAGGGGCGGTTGGCGTCATGCGTCGCCGGGCACGGGATGCGGGGCAGGCGGACGGATGAATGCCGCCATGGCGACAAGTCCGACGGCGGCAAGCGGCAGGCAGGACAGGAACAGGATCGTCGCGCTTGCCGACACGGTTTCGGTCGAGGCTGCGGCGCCGAAACCCGTGGCGTTGGCGACGATGCCGGCATAGGCCGCGCCGACAGCATACCCGAAGCGTTGCACCGTCGGGATGGCGGCCGCAACTCGCTCCGTGTCCGTTGCGGGTGCCAGCGCCGTCATGCGGCGCAGGATGAACGT
>JANQQB010000387.1 GCA_028285165.1 Rhodobiaceae bacterium | reverse complement strand
ATAAACATCCTGATGCGCATCGGCCTCATCCGCCAGCGCACCGGTCTGCGCCGCGTTTTCGATCACGCCAAGTTCGTCCCGCAGCCACTGGACGGCGGCACCGGCGATGAAGATCGATCCTTCGAGCGCGTAGGTCGGCTTGCCGTGAAGCTGATAAGCGATTGTCGTCAGCAGGCGGTTGTCCGACGCGACGGCCTTGTCGCCTGTCACAAGCACGGCGAAGCAGCCGGTGCCGTAGGTGGACTTCATCATACCCGGCGCGAAGCAGGCCTGGCCGACGGTCGCGGCCTGCTGGTCGCCGGCGATGCCGCAAACGGGTATCGCCGCGCCGAGGATCGCCGGGTCCGTCTCACCGAAGTCGCCCGCACTGTCGCGAACCTCCGGCAACAGGGCGCGCGGCACCCGGAAGAGCTTCAGGAGATCTTCATCCCAGCTGCCATCCCGGATGTTGTAGAGCATGGTTCGGCTGGCGTTCGTCGCATCGGTTGCGTGGACCGTGCCGCCGGTCAACCGCCACAGCAGGAACGTGTCCACCGTTCCAAAGGCGAGGATGCCCTTCTCTGCCGCCTCGCGCGCGCCATCCACAGTGTCCAGGAGCCAGGCGAGCTTGGTCGCGGAGAAATACGGATCGAGCAGCAATCCCGACTTCGCGGAGACATCGCCTTCGTGTCCGTCCGCCTTCAGGCGCGCACAGGCATCCGCCGTGCGCCGGTCCTGCCAGACAATTGCATTGTGGATCGGCTTGCCCGTCTCGCGGTCCCAGACGATTGTGGTTTCACGCTGGTTCGTGATGCCGATGGCGGTGATGTCCTGAGCGTCCAGGCCCGCCTTCGAAATCGCCTCCCTCGCCGTGGCAAGACAGGTGTTCCAGATGTCTTCCGGGTCATGCTCGACCCAGCCGGACTTCGGAAAATGCTGCGGGAACTCCTGCTGCACCATGGACGCAACCTGGAGATCTGCATCGAACACGACTGTACGGCTGGACGTGGTCCCCTGATCGATTGCAATCACGTGCCCCGACATCATGCCTCCCCCTTCATCGCTTCTTGCAGATCGAGCACCATGAACACCTTGTCCGGCCACTTCGGTCCGTCTTCCTCGTAAGGCGCGCACGGCTCGAACCCGAAACTGCGATACAGCGCCACCGCCTCGTGTTGCAACGGTCCTGTGTCGAGGCGCATGCGCGCATACCCACGTTCGCACGCTGCGGCAATCACCGCCCTGCACAGTGCTCTGCCGACGCCGATACGCCGCATATCCTTGTCCACGAACATGCGCTTCATCTCGCAGGTCTCGCCGCTGACATACGAGAGCATGACGCACCCCGCCGGCTTGCCATCCATGTGAGCAAGCAGAATGGCGCCTTTCGGTGGGGCATGCATTTCGGCAAGCGCGGCCAGCGTTTTCTCAAAGGCGGCTTCACCGTATGGCCCCTCGATCCGCTCGATCTGATCTGCATAACGTTCATACTGACCGCGCCGGAAAGCGCGGCACAGATCGCGGACGGCCCCGAGGCTGGCGCCGTCAATGACTTCGGTGATGGAAATGCCGGGCACGGCGGTGCGCCGGCTTCGTCAGAGGCGCAGGACCTGCTGCGCATTCTCAACGAAAATCCGCCGGCGCGACTCGTCTGAGAGCATGCGCAGACTCTGTCCGGGCATGTCGTTGTCCCAGTGAGGATAGTCCGTGGCGAAGCACAGCAGATGGTCACCAATCAGATCGACCATGGCCTTCAGTTGCGACGGATCGGCCGGCTCATCGAGCGGCTGCGTTGACAACTTCACATGCTCGTTGATGTAGTCGATCGGCGATTTCTTCACCCAAGGTACGTCGAACCGCACGCCCCGCCAGGCCTTGTCCATGCGCCACATGGTCGGCAGCACCCAACTGCACCCGAATTCGACGAACAACACCTTCAGTTCCGGAAACCGTTCCAGCACGCCGCTGAAAACGAGGCTGATCAGGTTGGCCTCGCCGACCTGCGACAGCGAACAATAGCGTTCGGCGTAGGATTCCGGCCAACCGCCGGCGATCACCGGCGAGCCGTGATAGACATTTTCCGTGCCCGTGACGTGCAGGAGGATCGGCAACCCCTTTTCCTGGGCAGCCGCATAGATCGGGTGATAGTGCCGGTTACCCATGGGAATGTTCAACAGGGGCATGAAGACGGCCGCGATACCCGGCTCATCGCCGATGCGTTCGATCTCCTTCGCGGCTTCTTCGGGGATCTGGGTGGGCACGACCATGCCGTGGCGGATGGGGCCCTTGTCCTTCAGTTTCCACTCTTGCAGGAAATAGTCATTGAAGGCGCGGCACAGGGAGACGCTTTCGTCAGGACCTGCAAGAACCGTCGCCAACGCGCCACCCTGGATGCAGGTGCACACCGCCGCCTTGATGCCGTGTGGTTCGATCAGGTCCTCGACCATGTAACCGGGATCGGATCCGCCGGGCCCGCCGTCGGGCGTCTTGGCGTCGGGACGGATCGCATGGCCCCCGTTTGGCACCGCAAGGCGGGGCGAGAGCGCACTGTGGCCGACACCGACACCCTTGGTTTCGAGGCGCTGGCGCGTCGCCCGGTCGAGATACGGAAAGACGGTTTGCAGGCCGCCCGGCAGGACCGCGTGCACATCGCAATCGATGATTTCACCGGCCAGCGGGTCCTTCGGACCCTTCGCCTGCTTTGGCTTGTCCACGACGTTCATGACGTTTCTCCCGAATTTGCGTCGCCTAATCTGACGCGCCCATCCTCGATTGACACTGGATAGGTCCGCGCCCGCATGCGCTGGCCAATGAACAGGCATTCACCTGTCTGCAGCGAAAACTCGTAGCCGTGCCAGGGACAGCGCACCACGTCGCCATCCATGCCGAAAACGAGCTCGCCCGGTGCAGACGGCACCAATGTGCCGCCGACTGCGCCCTCACACAGCGGCGCGCCGCGATGCGGACAGAAGTTGGCGATGGCGAAAACCTCGCCGTTCGAGGAGCGGTAGATGCCGATCTCGCGTTTCCCGACCTGGACAAGGCGGAAGGCATTTTCCGGAAAGTCCTCCAGGGGTCCAAGGTCGGTTGTTTCCTGATCCGCGCGCGCGTCCATCTACTCTCTTCCGAGGTTCACGTCCGGTCATAGTAGTGCGCGGGGCAGCGCGCCGCAAAGGGAGAGCGGCAATGACTAATGCGCCTCGTCCCAGTTGTCGGCGGCACGCGCATCGACCTGGAGCGGCACGT
>JANQQB010000376.1 GCA_028285165.1 Rhodobiaceae bacterium | reverse complement strand
TCAACGGCGTTTTGCTTCAGGCCGGCGCCGACGGAGTTTATTTGGTCGATCTGGATGCATCGGCCGGCATGGCGGATCAGGTGACAGTGACGGCATCCGCCACTCTGGGCGGCGCCGTCCGGGCACATGTGATCAACCCGGTAACCGGGACGCAATCGGCGACGATTCTGTCGGCCGCCGGTGGCACCACCGATATCGGATTGACGCTGGCGCCGACCAGCCCGGCCATACAGGCGTCGCTGTCCTTCCCGAATGCCAACGACGTGGTGCTGACCTATTCGATCGATTTTTCCGCCGGCGGCCTCAATCCGAACCAAGCGGCCCTGGCCAACGCATTGAACGCCACGGCGAACAGCGGCACGCGCGACCTGGATCCTGTCCTCCTGCCGCTCCTCAACAACATCTTCACCGTCGGGGATTATCGCAATGCGCTCAATCAGCTCCTGCCCGAGGTGATGCTCAACACCGAAACGACTACGCTGTTCTCCGCGGAAAGCTTTGCCGACAACCTGTTCTCCTGCCGCCTGGCCGGTCAGAACCATACGGCCTTGAGCGAGGGTGAATGCTATTGGGCGCGGCCGCAGGGCCGGTTTCTGGATCGCGACAGCGACACCAATACGGTCGGCTTTGACGAAACGGCTGGCGGACTGGCGGCCGGCGCCCAGATAGCGGTCGCGCCGAACTGGTTTGCCGGCTTCGCGCTCGGCTATGAGCGGGCGTCGCTCGATACCGATACCGGCGCGGAGACCGACAGCAACCGGTTCTCAGGCGGCCTGTCGCTTAAATACCAGGCGGGATCATTCCTGCTCGGCGCCGCAATCAGTGGCGGGGTGTCCGGCAACGACACGCAGCGACCGATCAGCTTCGGCGGCGTGGGCGGTTTCAATGCCACGGCGGACTCCAACTACGCGATCAAGACGCTCACCGGTCAGGCCCGCGCGGCCTATGTCTTCCAGTTCCGCGATTGGTTTGCCAAGCCGCTGGTAGATGTCACAGCGACCTATCTGTCGCGCGATGGCGTCACGGAAACCGGAGCAGGAGCGGCAAACCTCGCAATTTCCGGCAGCGACGAGACGTTCTTCTCGGTCGCGCCGGCGCTCGAGATCGGCGGGGACTTCGCGCTGTCCGAGACGTCGACCCTCCGCCCCTACGTCCGGGCCGGCGTGAGCTTTTACACCGACAGCGATCACGGCCTGACGGCCAGCTTCGTCAGCGCCCCGGCCGGCACGAGCGCGTTTTCGATCACGTCGGACTTCGATGGCGTCTTCGCCGACGTGGCCGCCGGAGCCACGGCATTTTTCGACAACGGGTCGACCCTGGGGCTGTCCTATGAAGGGTTGATCTCCTCGGATACCCAGCAGCATGGGGTCAGTTTGAAGGGGACAATAGCTTTCTAACCCGTGTGATGATTTTGACACATGTATGCAGATTCGATCCGTATTGATATGTCGGTTTTGACTTAGATTTGCGACTGCTCTTAGTCTCACCGTACGTGACTAGGCCTGCGATTCGATTGTCCAAAAGGTCGGAGGAGCGATCGGATCAAACCCATTTTCTCTTGGGGGTCGGACACCAGGCCAATCGACGAGATGGGGCAGAAGGGTTGATCGAGAATCGCAAGGCACGCCGGCGCGCAACAGCGCTGGCTCGTAGGTCCGGAGCACGTCAACAGGCGACGCGAACGCGGACACAAGGATCAGACGCCGGGCCGCTTTGGCGCGCGGCACTGCTCGGCACGACCGCGGCCGGCGCCCTGACGCTCGCGACGCCGGGGCCAACGCAGGCCCAGACCGTCATCCCGCCATCTGCCGGTCCGTGCGTAGTCGTCGGCACGATGGCGACCTGTACCGGCGACCTCTCGGCCGGCATCGATGCCAACGCGCCGCTCACCACACTTAACGTCAACTCGCTCACGCAGACAATCGCGCCCGCAACAAGCGTCGATGGCATAGAATTCACCGATGGCGGTGCCGCGACCGGTATCACGATCGATGTGGATACGGGCGCCTTCGGCATATCGACCAACGGCACCGCCGTCGGAGCCCGAGGGATTCAGGTCATTGAATCCGGCGCCGGCGACGTGTCCATAACGTCCGTCGGAAACATCACGACAAACGGGACCGTCGACAACTTCGAAAACAGAGGCATCGACGTTTATGAATATGACAGCGGAAATATATCGATTGTCTCGACCGGCAACATCACGACCCAATCCGGCGGGCGGGCCATCAACGCCGAGGAGTACGGAAGCGGTGATCTAAGCATTCTCTCGACCGGCGATATCACCACTGTTCTCGGTGACCGCGGGATTAATGCCGTGGAAAGAGACAGCGGCGATCTCACCATTACATCCACCGGCAACATCACCACGATAGCCGATGATCGAGGTATCAGCGCCTCTGAGTATGGCACCGGTAACCTGACCATTACGTCGATCGGCAATATCGTGACTATGGCTGACGATCGGGGTATCAGCGCTGTCGAGAATGACGATGGCAACCTCGTAATCGTTTCATTCGGTGACATCACGACCATGGCTGACGACCGGGGCATCAGCGCATACGAGAACGGCAACGGCCATCTTTCAATTGTTTCGGTCGGTAACATAACGACTGTGGCTGACGATCGGGGCATCAGCGCAAACGAGTATGACGATGGCAATCTCACAATTGTTTCAGTCGGTAACATTTCGGCCCTTACCGACGATGATGCCATAAGGGCACTGGAGAACGGCGACGGCAATTTAAGCGTCACCTCAACGGGCGATTTATTAGCCGTCGGTAGCAATGATTCCGGCATTGATGCAGATGAGCTTGGGACAGGTGATCTCTTTGTGTCCTCCACCGGTAATGTGACCGCACGCGGCGCAAACGGATCGGGAATCAACGTCACTGTCGATGCGGTGAGTTCGCTTTCTGTAACGCTGGCCGACGGCACGATACAGGGCGGATCGGGCACCGGTGCCGGGGTCATCTTTACCAGCGTGGCCGGGTCGACCGAGACATTGAACACGTCCGGCACCGTGACATTGTCATCGCTTGCCGGAACGGCGATCCAGGGCGGCGTCGGCAATACGACCGTCAACAATGCCGGTGTCTTGAATACGGTCACCAACGGCGCCATCAACCTCGGCGCCGGGACGAACGCCTTCAACAATATGGGCGGCGCGATCTTTAACTCAGGTGGCGTGGTGAACCTCGGCGCTGGGAACCTCTTCAACAATTCGGGCACGCTTTCACCGGGCGGGTCCGGGGGCATCCAGACGACCGCGCTCACTGGTAACGTAGTCCAGAACGGCGGCGGGATCTTTCTGGCGACCGTCAATCCGGGTGCCGGAACAGGCGACCTTGTGACGGTAACCGGCACGGCCAATCTTACTGGCGCCGTCCAGGCCGAGGCTGTCAACCTGGCGACTGGCACGCAAGCGGTGACGATCTTGACGGCCACCGGCGGCACGACGAATAACGGTCTCGGCCTGCTGGCAAGCCCGGCGCTGCAGGCGTCGCTGTCGTTCCCCAATGCCAATGACGTCGTGCTGACCTATTCGATCGATTTTTCCGCCGGCGGCCTCAATCCGAACCAGGCGGCCCTGGCCAACGCATTGAACGCCACGGCGAACAGCGGCACGCGCGACCTGGATCCTGTCCTCCTGCCGCTCCTGAAC
>JANQQB010000356.1 GCA_028285165.1 Rhodobiaceae bacterium | reverse complement strand
TGGTCACGGCCACCCTGCCCTTTGCCCTTGCCACGATTTCGGCGAGATTGCCGGCGACATCCGCTTCGCTCGGGCTTACGCCATCGCGGATCGCGTTGGTCGAATCGCAGATCAGCACATCGAGACCTGCCTCGCCGATCTCGGCCAGGCGTTGTTTCGCCATCGGTTTGCCGACACCGGGTGTCGCGTCGATTTTCCAGTCGCCGGAATGTATCACCCGGCCGGCCGGCGTTTCGATCAACAGGGCATTGGGCTCCGGAATTGAATGGGACACGGGGATGTATTCGACGGAAAACGGCCCGATCGAGAGCCGTTCTCCCTGCTGGACCAGGGTGACCGGAATGTCAGGCGCGTTGTTTTCCATTTCCGCCTTGGCTTCCAGAAGGCCGGCGGCAAACGGCGTCGCATAGACCGGCGCCTGCAAAAACGGCCACAGATCCATCAATGCGCCGTAATGGTCCTCGTGGGCATGGGTGATCAGGATGGCCTGCAGACGGTCGGCGACCTCGATCGCGAAGCGAATGTCGGGCATGATCACGTCGATACCCGGCAATTCCGGACCGGGAAAGCTGATGCCGCAATCGACCATGATCCAGTGCCGGGATTTGCCGCGTCCGTACCCGTAGAGCGCCAGGTTCATGCCGATTTCGCCGACGCCTCCCAGAGGCACGAATACGAGGTCGTTTGTCGCGGTCGTCATTTTCATAGTCCGTCCGGTTCGAAAGAGACGTCGCCGGACGCAATCATGTCGGTACAGCCGTCGTTTCGTTGCAATACGAGGTATCCATCTTCCGACAATGTCACGAAGCGGCCGCTCCTAGAAGGGCCGTGCCCGCGCACCGTCACACGCGCCCCGATGCCGGCAGCGCGTTCCAGCCATTGCCGCCGGATTTCCGCAAAGCCATCAGGTTCGCACCAGAGTGCTATTCCGTCTTCGAAATCCCGGGCAAGCCGCATCCACACGGCATCGACGTCCACCGGCCCGACATGATCGGCGAGGCAGGCGGTCGGGTATTCAGCAATCGCCGGGCTCGAGGCCACGTTTATCCCGATACCGATCACGACAAGCGATCTGTCGAACAATCGGTGTTGTTCGGCGAGAATTCCGCAGACTTTGCCGCCGCCGCACAGGATGTCGTTCGGCCACTTGATCGCCACGTCGGCAGCCTGGCCGATGAAATCCGAGACCGTCCGGTGCGCGCATAGAGCAGCAACGAGCGGCACCCGCCCGGTTTCTGCCGGCAGGTCCGAAGCCGGCCAGACAAGGGTGGCAAACAGATTGCCGGTTTCCGAAACCCAGTCGCGGCCGCGGCGACCGCGTCCTTCGGTCTGGCGGTCGGCCGTTACCCAAAACGGGGGACTGTCTCCGGCCTCGGCGCGTCGCAGGGCTTCGGAGTTGGTGGAGTCTGTTTCGCGCAGATGGAACCGTGCGGGTGACCGGTCGGCGCCGAGCGGCGCCTGAGATGCGGGCATGCGTCTATCGCATCAAAAGAACGAACGCGCCGCGGTTTCAGCGACCGCGACCACCGGACCGGCGAACAGCACAAACGGAATGATGAACAGACCGCTCAGCCCGAGCACCAGCCGCAATTCGACGGGCATCGGTTCGAACCCGCCCGCCGGCTCGTCGAAATACATGATCTTGACGATGCGCAGATAATAATACGCACCGACGACGCTCGCCAGAACGCCGATGATCGCCAACGCGAACAATTGTGCCTCGATCGCAGCGGCAAAGACATAGAACTTCGCGAAGAAACCGCCGAAAACCGGGATGCCAGCAAGCGAGAACAAAAGACCGGCCAAAATGACGGCCATCACCGGATTGGTGCGTGACAGGCCGGCGAGTTCGTTGATTTCCTCGACCATGCCGTCCTTGCGCCGCATGGCAAGCACGCAGGCAAAAACACCAAGCGTCATCGCCAGATAGATCACGATGTACAGAACCACGCCCTGCACGCCGGCAAGCGTTCCCGCCGACAGGCCGACCAGTGCAAATCCCATATGCGCGATCGAGGAATAGGCCAGCAGGCGCTTGATATTGGTCTGGCCGATCGCGGCAAACGCGCCCAGCGTCATCGATGCGATCGCCACGAAGACGGTGATCTGCTGCCAGTCGGAGGTCACCGGCTCGAATGCCGAAATCGCGATCCGCGTCAGCATGGCCATGGCGGCGACTTTCGGAGCCGCGGCAAAGAACGCCGTGACGGGGGTCGGCGCCCCTTCATAGACGTCCGGCGTCCACATGTGGAACGGCACGGCGGAAATCTTGAAGGCGAGCCCGGCAAACACAAATGCCAGACCGAAGACCAGGCCGAGCGAAGAGCCGTTGACGCCAATCGTCTCTGAAATCGCGGCAAACCCGGTATGGCCCGTAAAGCCGTAGACGAGCGACATGCCGTAAAGCAGCATGCCGGACGACAGCGCGCCGAGAACGAAGTATTTCAGGCCGGCTTCGGTGGACCGCGTCGAATCCCGATTGATCGCGGCGACCACATAGAGCGAGAGGCTCTGCAATTCCAGCCCGAGATAGAGCGCGATCATGTCGTTGGCGGAGATCATCATCAACATGCCGAGCGTGGCGATGACGATCAGGATGGGAAACTCGAACCGGTCGAACCGCTCCGAACGGGCATAGGCAATTGACATCAGGATCGCTGCGGCGGACCCGATCAGCGCCAGGACTTTCATGAACCGCGCGAATTCGTCGAGAATGAAGGCGCCGTGGAAAGTGGTGCCGCCGGGCGTTCCGTAGAGCAGGACAAGCGCTGCAATGGCCAGAAGGACAATCGAACCGGCGGTCACGGTCGGCGTCGACCGCTCGCCGCGGAACACGCCGTACATCAGAAGCAGCATGGCTCCACAGGCCAGAATGATCTCCGGCAGGACCGGCGCCAAATCAGGAAGCGCGTAGGTTTCGATTTCCATCTCTAAGTGTCCTTCGCTTCGATTGCCCGAAGCCTGAAGCGGGCCGGTGGCAAGACGGCCCCCGTCTCATCGTCGTTGCGTTGCATGCCGATCCGGCGCAGCAGATTGCCGCCATTGCCCGTCATGCGTCATTGCGCCAGCTGTGCGGATTGGCCGGCATTGCCAAGCCCGGCCTCCACGGTGGTGATCAGGCTGTCGACCGACGCCTGGGTCAGGTCGAGGATCGGCGAGGGATAAAACCCGAAGAAAATCGTCAACAGGATCAACGGAACAAGGATCACCTTCTCCCGCGTATCCAGGTCGGTGATGGTCATCAGGTTTTCCTTGGTCATTTCCCCGAAGACCACGCGGCGATAGAGCCAGAGCGCATAGCCGGCCGACAGGATGACGCCCGTCGTCGCAAACAGCGCAACCCAGGTATTGACCTGAAACGCGGCAATCAGGGTCAGGAATTCGCCGACGAAGCCGCTGGTTCCGGGCAGGCCGACATTGGCCATGGTGAAGACCATGAAGGCCACGGCGTACCACGGCATGCGATTCACCAATCCGCCATAGGCCTTGATCTCGCGGGTATGCATACGGTCATAGATCACGCCGACGCACAGGAACAGCGCACCGGACACGATGCCGTGCGACAGCATCTGGAAAATCCCGCCCTGGATGCCCTGCACATTGAGCGTGAAGATGCCCATCGTCACGAAGCCCATATGCGCGACCGAAGAATAGGCAATGAGTTTCTTGACGTCTTCCTGCATCAGCGCGACGAGCGAGGTGTAGACGATCGCGACGACGGACAGCGTGAAGACGAAGGGGGCAAAGTATTCCGATGCCTCGGGGAACATCGGCAGCGAAAACCGCAGGAAGCCGTATCCGCCCATCTTCAAAAGGATTGCCGCGAGGATAACGGATCCGGCGGTCGGCGCTTCCACGTGGGCGTCCGGCAACCAGGTGTGCACGGGCCACATCGGCATCTTGACAGCGAAGCTGGCGAAAAAGGCGAGCCACAGCCAGGTCTGCATGCTGCTTGGGAAGCCGTGCTCCATCAATTGAACGACGTCGGTCGTCCCGGCATCCCAATACATGGCCATCATGGCCAGCAGCATCAGGACGGAGCCAAGCAGGGTGTAGAGGAAAAACTTGTAGCTGGCATACACCCGCCGTTTGCCGCCCCAGACGCCGATGATCAGGAACATCGGGATCAGGCTGCCCTCGAAGAAGACGTAGAAGAGGACCAGATCGAGGGCGCAGAAGACACCGATCATCAGCGTTTCCAGAAGCAGAAACGCGACCATGTATTCCTTGACCCGGGTCTGCACGGATTCCCAGCTTGCCAGGATGCAGAACGGCATCAACACCGTCGTCAGGATGACGAACAGGACGGAAATCCCGTCGACGCCCATCTGGTATGTGATCGAGCCGCTCAGCCAGTCTGCCCGCTCGACCAGTTGGAAGCCGGGATCGGACGCATCGAACTGGGCAAGGATCAAGAGCGACAGCAGGAAATTGACCACGGTGACCAGGAGGGCGATCATCCGGATGTCGCGGTGTTTTGTTGCCTCGTCCTCGCGCGCCAAGAGCACGATCAGCGCTGCGCCGAGCAGCGGCAGGAAGGTGACGATGGAAAGTAGCGGCCAACCGCTCATCAATTCCCTCCCGAACCGGCCAGCATCGCCCAGGTGATGAGGGCCGAGACGCCGATCAGCATCGCAAACGCATAATGATAGACATAGCCGGTCTGGAGCTTGACCACGCGGCCGGTGACGTCACGAACCCGCGCGGCCACGCCGTCGGGCCCGAACCCATCAATGACCCTGCCGTCACCCTGCTTCCAGAGGAACCGGCCGAGCCACATGGCCGGACGCACGAACAGGAAGTCGTAGATCTCGTCGATGTACCACTTGTTCAGGAGGAACGCGTAGAGACCGTCGAACGTCTTGGCGAGCCTTGCGGGCGTGTCCGGTCGCAAAATGTAGAACCAGACAGCCGTTCCCAGTCCAACAAGCATCATCACAAACGGCGACGCCTTCACCCAGAACGGCACGTGATGCAGGTCGTCCAGGACGGTGTTTTCGGGATTGGTATAGAGCGCCTCCTTCCAGAATTCCTCGTAGGCGTGGTGGTCCCCGACGAAGACGGAATAGAAGATGAAGCCGGACAAAAGGGCGCCAGCCGCCAGAATGCCGAGCGGTACGGTCATAACCGGCGGCGATTCGTGGATATGGCTCATAACTTCGGCTGACGCGCGCGGCCGGCCATGAAAGGTCAGGAAGATCAGCCGCCAGGAATAGAAACTGGTCAGCAGCGCCGCTACGACGGTCGCCCAGAAGGCGAAAATCGCGTTGCTGTTCTGTCCGACATAGGCCGCCTCGATGACAGCATCCTTGGAGAAGAAACCGGCGGTCAGGGGGAAACCCGTCAAAGCCAGCGTTCCGATGATCATCATCCAGTAGGTGACCGGGATATAGGTCCTCAAGCCGCCCATCTTTCGCATGTCCTGTTCGTCAGAGACGGCATGGATTACCGAACCGGCGCCCAGGAACAACAGCGCCTTGAAGAAGGCATGGGTGAACAGATGGAAGATGCCGACCGAATAGGCGCCGACGCCGAGCGCAACGAACATGTAGCCCAATTGCGAACAGGTCGAATAGGCGATCACCCGCTTGATGTCGTTTTGAACGAGGCCCACAGTTGCGGCGAAGAACGCCGTGAACGCACCGACGAAAGTGACGATCGTCAGCGCCAGAGGCGCCTGTTCGAACAGCGGTGACAACCGCGCCACCATGAACACGCCGGCCGTGACCATGGTTGCGGCATGGATCAGCGCGGAGACCGGCGTCGGGCCCTCCATCGCGTCCGGCAGCCAGGTATGCAGCAGGAACTGGGCCGACTTGCCCATCGCCCCCATGAACAGGAGCAGGCAGACCACGGTGAGCGCATGGAATTCCATGCCGAGGAAGACCAGGGTCGCCTCGCCCATTTCCGGGGCGTTGGCGAATATCGTCGACAATTCGACCGTGCCGAACAGCACAAAGACGCCGAAAATGCCAAGCAGGAAACCGAAATCGCCGACACGGTTGACGACAAAAGCCTTAATGGCG
This sequence comes from Rhodobiaceae bacterium, assembly GCA_028285165.1. Taxonomy (GTDB): domain Bacteria; phylum Pseudomonadota; class Alphaproteobacteria; order Rhizobiales; family JANQQB01; genus JANQQB01. Next base: position 14,225 of record JANQQB010000356.1, on the reverse strand, counting down.
GCCGCGTTGGCGGTCGGTTTCTTGTACCAGAAGCCGATCAGCAGATAGGACGCCAGCCCGACGCCCTCCCACCCGAAGAACATCTGGACAAGGTTTTCCGCCGTCACCAGCATGAGCATGGCAAACGTGAAGAGCGACAGATAGGCGAAAAACCGGGACCGATCCGGATCGTGGTGCATGTAACCGATCGAGTAGACATGCACGAGCGCCGAGACCGTCGTCACGACGACCAGCATGACTGCCGTCAGCGTGTCGACGCGCAATTCCCAATTAACCGTGAGGCCGCCGGATTCCATCCACCGCATCACCAATTCGCGATGCACCTCGGCGCTGTCGCCGTATCCGACCTGAAAGAAGACGATCCAGGACAGGATGGCAGCGACGCATAACAGGCCGCTGGTGATGTATTCCGATGCCTTGTCGCCGATCATCTTGCCGAAAAGACCGGCGATCAGAAAGCCGATCAACGGCAGGAACACGATTGCCGAGGTCATGGCGGATCAGCCTTTCATCATGTTGATGTCTTCGACGGCGATCGATCCGCGGTTGCGGAAGAACACGACCAGGATGGCCAGCCCGATGGCGGCTTCGGCGGCTGCGACCGTGAGCACGAACAGGGCGAAGATCTGACCGACAAGGTCGTTGAGATGGGCCGAAAAGGCGACGAGATTGATGTTGACTGACAAGAGGATCAACTCGATCGACATCAGGATGATGATGACGTTCTTGCGGTTCAGGAAAATGCCGAAAATACCGATCGTGAACAGGATCGCGGCGACCGACAGGTAGTGGGACAGGCCGATTTCCATCTCAGATCCCCTTACCCGATTCGACTTTCTTGATTTCGATGGCGGTGGCCGGGTTGCGCGCGACCTGGTCGGAAATGCTCTGGCGCTTGACGCCCTCCTTGTGGCGGAGCGTCAGAACGATGGCGCCGATCATGGCGACGAGCAGAACAAGGCCGGCAACCTGAAAGAAATAGACGTACTTGGTGTAGAGGAGGAGACCGATGGCTTCGACATTGCCGACTTCGGTAAAGGGCGGGATGGGGGCGGTGGGATCGGCGGCCACTTCGGGCGAAATCGCCCAGGCGCCGAGGATGGTGATCAATTGTGCGACCAGCACAATGCCTATTATGCCGCCGACCGGGAGATATTGCAGGAATCCCTGGCGCAGTTCGACGAAGTCGACATCGAGCATCATGACGACGAAGAGGAAGAGGACCGCCACGGCGCCGACATAGACGACGACCAGGATCATGGCGAGAAATTCGGCGCCGAGCAGCAGGAAAAGGCCCGCCGAATTGAAGAAGGCGAGGATCAGGAACAGCACCGAATGCACGGGATTTCGGGCCGAAATGACCATCACCGCCGAGGCAATGGTTACGGCCGAAAACATGTAGAAAAAGAAGGCTTGCAAGAACATTCGGAAGGCCCCTGCCCGGTGCTGACTCAATGGTCGGATTCGACCGGGCGATGTCGTCTTATCGGACTTTGGAATCGACGTCCATCATCCTTATCGGTATGGCGAATCCAGCGCTATGTTCCGCGCCAATTCGCGTTCCCAACGCGCTCCGTTTTCCAAGAGCTTATCCTTGTCATAGAACAATTCCTCGCGGGTTTCGGTTGCGAATTCGAAGTTCGGACCCTCGACGATCGCATCCACCGGACAGGCCTCCTGACACATGCCGCAATAGATGCATTTGACCATGTCTATGTCGTAACGGGTTGTCCGGCGGGTCCCGTCATTGCGCCGCGGCCCCGCTTCGATCGTGATCGCCTGGGCGGGGCATATCGCCTCGCAGAGTTTGCAGGCAATGCACCGCTCCTCGCCGTTCGGATAGCGACGCAAGGCGTGCTCGCCGCGGAACCGGGGACTGACCGGCCCCTTTTCGAACGGGTAGTTCACTGTGGCCTTCGGCTTGAAGAAGTATCGCATCGACAGAAAGAACGCGGAAACGAATTCCTGCAGAAACAGGGAACGTGCCGCTTGGTCCAGTCCAGCCATGATGGCTCCTACTCTCCTGGTTCAGGTCGCCCCTGGGCTCTGTAGCCCGACATGCATTGACCCAATCGCATTCCAGTCTTCGGTTCGGGGCACGGACGATGCCGTCGTCCCTGCTTTCGCCCCGTACCCTGTTTCGCTTCCCCTGACCTTTTGCGTGCCCGGGTCACGCGTGCCATGCCTCAGGCCCAGCCCGTGATCTGCAGCACCGCGGCGACGGCAAACACCATGAACAGCGAAATCGGCAGAAATACCTTCCATCCGAGGCGCATCAGCTGATCGTAGCGGTAGCGCGGCACCATGGCCTTGACCATGGCGAACATGAAAAACACCAGGCCCGCTTTGAGCACGAACCAGACCACACCCGGTATCCAGGTGAACGGCGGGAAATCAAACGGCGGCAACCAGCCGCCAAGAAACAGGATCGTCGTGAGCGAACACATGAGGGCGATCGACACATATTCGCCGAGCATGAACATCATGTACGGCGTCGATCCGTATTCGACCATGAAGCCGGCAACCAGTTCGGATTCCGCTTCGGGCAAATCGAACGGCGGACGGTTCGTCTCCGCAAGCGCGGAGATGAAAAAGATCACGAACATGGGAAACAGCGGCAGCCAGTACCAGTTCAGGAAGGCGAGCCACGGCAGGCCGATGGCCGACGCCAGGCCGGTTTCCTGGGAACGCACGATTTCGGTCAGATTGAGCGATCCGACGCACAAGAGGACCGTGATGATCACGAAGCCAATGGAAACTTCGTAGGACACCATCTGCGCGGCCGATCGCAGGGCGCCGAGAAACGGATATTTCGAGTTCGACGCCCAGCCGCCCATGATGACGCCGTATACGCCGAGCGACGAGATCGCGAAGATGTAGAGGATGCCGACATTGATGTCGGCAATCACCCAGTTTTCGGCAACCGGAACCACGGCCCAGGCCGACAGGGCCAGGGTCACCGTGACCAAGGGGGCCAGGAGGAAAACGCCCTTGTCGGAACCAGCCGGGATGACCGGCTCCTTCAGCATGAATTTCAACAAGTCGGCGAAGGACTGGAACAGTCCGAACGGTCCGACCACGTTCGGTCCGCGGCGCAATTGAACGGCGGCCCAGATCTTGCGGTCGGCAAGCAGCACATAGGCGATCACGACCAAGAGGATGACCATGAGCAGCACGCTCTGCGCCAGAATGACCACAAAGGGCCATCCGTACACCGTCCAGAATTCCGCCATCGTCGCCCCCTATTCCGCCGCCTCGGCGGACCGCTCGCCGAGCAGCGCCGAACATTCCGCCATTACTGCCGACGCGCGCGCAATGGGATTGGTCAGGTAAAAGTCCGCCACAGTCGAAACGAAACCCGGCCCGCCCTTGAGGGCGGAGGCGGATTTTCCGAGCGCCGTCAATCCGTCCGTCTCGTTGTCGGGAACCTCGTCGATCGCGGCCAGGTGCGGATGCGCCGCCCGCATGGCCGATTGCAGCTGATCGAAGGTATCGTAAGGCAGCGTCGCACCAAGCCGCTCCGACAAGGCACGCAGAATGGCCCAATCCTCCCGGGCGTCGCCGGGCGGGAACGCACCGCGGGCGGCAAGCTGGGCGCGCCCCTCTGTGTTCACATACGTGCCGGCCTTTTCGGGATAGGCGGCCGCCGGAAGGATCACGTCAGCGCGATGCGCGCCGCGATCACCGTGCGAACCGATATAGACGACAAAGGCGTTGCCCAATTGGGTGGTGTCGATCTCATCCGCGCCAAGCAAGAAAACGACGTCAAGGTCGCCCTTGCCGGCCGCTTCGAGCATACCGGATACCGCCAAACCCTTCTCGCCCGGCACGAATCCGATATCGAGGCCACCGACCCGAGCCGCCGCGGTATGCAGGACGCTGAACCCGTTCCAATCCTCGGAAATCGCACCGCATGTGCTGGCAAGTTTTGCTGCATTGGCGAGAACCGCTTCGCCGTTTGCACCTTGCAAGGCGCCCTGCCCGACGAGAATCAGCGGGTTTTGTGCCTCGGCGAGCACTTTCGAAAACGCTCCCTTGCCAGCGACAAGATCGGCGAGGCTCTCCGGACCGGCGCCGAGATAATCGTAATCGTAGGTCAGGTCGGCGCGTTCGCCGATGACCGCAACGGGAAACGCCCCCATCAGCCAGCGTTTTCGAATGCGAGCGTTCAGGACGGCCGCTTCACGCCGCGGATTGGATCCGATGATCAGGAGCGCGTCGGCATCCTCGATGCCTTCGATCGTGGCATTGAAAACATAGGAGGCCCGACCGTGGAGGGGATCGTGCACCGTTCCGTCCTGCCGACAGTCCAGATGCGGCGAGCCCAGGCCGTCCATGATGCCCTTCAGCGCGAACATCTCCTCACACGACGCCAGATCACCGGCGATCGCGGCGACCTTCGACGGCTCGGTTGCCTTGACCTTCTCGGCGATTGTCGCAAACGCATCCTGCCAGGAAACGGGCGTGAGTTTGCCATCCCGTTTGGCATACGGCTTGTCGAGACGCTGGGTGCGCAGGCCGTCCCAGACGAAGCGGGTCTTGTCGGAAATCCACTCCTCGTTCACGGCCTCGTTCAACCGCGGCATGATGCGCAGAACTTCGCGGCCGCGGGCGTCGACCCGGATGTTGGAGCCGATCGCATCCATCACGTCGATGGATTCGGTCTTGGTCAATTCCCAGGGACGTGCCTGGAAGGCATAGGGTTTGGAGGTCAGGGCGCCGACCGGACACAGGTCGATAACATTGCCCTGGAGTTCGGACCCCATCGCCTTTTCCAGATAGGTGGTGATCTCCATGTCCTCGCCGCGGCCGGTCGCGCCGAGATCCGAAACGCCGGCCACCTCGGTGGTGAACCGGACGCAGCGCGTGCAATGGATGCAGCGGGTCATGATCGTCTTGACCAGCGGCCCGATATGCTTGTTCTCCACCGCGCGCTTGTTCTCGTGGAAGCGGGACGTATCGACGCCGTAGGCCATGGCCTGGTCCTGCAGGTCGCACTCGCCGCCCTGGTCGCAGATCGGACAGTCCAGCGGGTGGTTGATCAGCAGGAATTCCATGACGCCTTCGCGCGCCTTCTTGACCATCTTGGACTTGGTCAGGATTTCAGGCGGCTCGCCGTTCGGTCCGGGCCGCAAGTCGCGCACGTTCATCGCGCAGGAGGCGGCGGGTTTCGGCGGACCGCCCTTCACCTCGACGAGGCACATCCGGCAATTGCCGGCGATCGACAGCCGCTCGTGAAAACAGAACCGTGGAATCTCGGCCCCGGCCGCCTCGCAGGCCTGCAGGAGCGTGTATTCCGCCGGGACTTCGACCTCGACACCGTCGACGCGTATGGTTCGTTCCGACATGTCAGATTCCGTTTTCAAGCATCTGTTTCATTATTCGGCCGCCACGAGCGGCCGCTCGGCGGGTTTCGCATTCGCCGAATACTCGTCGATCCGTTCTTCGATCACATGACGGAAGTGTCGGATCAATCCCTGGATCGGCCACGCGGCTGCGTCGCCAAGCGCGCAGATCGTGTGCCCTTCGACCTGGGTCGTGACTTCCAGCAACATGTCGATTTCGCGCTTTTCCGCTTCGCCGCGCACCATGCGTTCCATGACACGCCACATCCAGCCTGTGCCTTCGCGGCAGGGCGTGCACTGCCCACAGCTTTCATGTTTGTAGAAATACGACAGCCGCGCGATGGCACGGATGATATCGGTCGACTGGTCCATGACAATGACGGCCGCCGTGCCCAATCCGGATTTCAGACCGCGCAGCGTATCGAAATCCATGTCCAGATCCTGGCAGCATTCCGCCGGCAGGCACGGCACCGATGAGCCGCCTGGAATGACGGCAAGCAGGTTGTCCCAACCGCCGCGGACGCCACCGCAATGCTTATCGATCAGTTCGCGGAACGGAATCCCCATTTCTTCTTCGACCGTGCAGGGCTGTTCGACGTGACCGGAAATGCAAAACAGCTTGGTTCCGGTGTTGTTGGGTTTGCCGAGGCCGGCAAACCAGCTCGCGCCGCGCCGCAGGATCGTCGGTGCGACGGCGATCGACTCAACGTTATTGACGGTTGTCGGGCAGCCGTAGAGGCCGACATTGGCCGGGAATGGCGGCTTAAGCCGCGGTTGGCCTTTTTTGCCTTCAAGGCTTTCCAGGAGCGCCGTTTCCTCGCCGCAGATGTAAGCGCCGGCACCGTGGTGGACATAGATTTCGAAATCCCACCCGTGCAGATTGTTTTTGCCGAGCAGGTTTGCCTCGTAGGCCTGATCGATAGCCGCCTGCAGGTGTTCGCGTTCGCGAATGAATTCGCCGCGCACATAGATATAGGCGACATGCGCGCCCATCGCGAAACCGGCGACAAGGCAGCCCTCGACAAGCGTGTGCGGATCGTAGCGCAGGATCTCGCGGTCCTTGCAGGTGCCGGGCTCGGATTCGTCTGCGTTCACGACGAGATAATGCGGCCGACCGTCCGATTCCTTGGGCATGAAGGACCATTTCAGCCCTGTCGGGAAACCGGCACCGCCGCGTCCGCGCAGACCGGATTCCTTCATCTGCTCGACGATCCAGTCCCGGCCCATGTCGAGCATCTGCTTGGTGCCGTCCCAATGACCGCGCTGGCGCGCACCTTTGAGGCCCCAGTCGTGGAGCCCGTAGATATTGGTAAAAATCCGATCCTTATCGGCAAGCATGCTCTACCTCAGCAATTGCAGCCCGGTGATCCCGGCCTCATCCACGACGACGATCACGAACTCGTCGGCACATCTCCGGCATCGACCCGTTTGGAAAACTCGGTTTCGCCGCCTCCGGCGAGGGCGGCAGCCTGATTGATCCAGTCCTCGCGGTCGATCCGCCCCTTGAACTTCAGGTAGCCGTCGACCCATTCCTTGTTTTCAGCGGTCCATGCGGCGATCTGGCGAAAGTGGTAGATGCCAAGCGTGTTCAGGGTTCCCTCGATTTTCGGACCGATGCCTTTGATTTTCTTCAGATCGTCGGCCTGGCCATCGGGAGCGTCGAGCGCGGCGGGCCGGTTGGCCTCATCGAGAGCGCTTTCGGACGGGGCACCGGAAGGCGCTTTCGGTTCTGCCGGCGCCGCGGGAGCCGGTTTTTCGGCCGAAGCGGGTTTTTCCGGTGCGGCCGGCTTGTCTGGCTTGGCCGACGCGGTCGACTTTTTGGGCTTTGCCGGCGCGGCGGGCTTTTCGGCCGCCGGCTCGGCATCCGGCTTCGGTTCGGCGCCGATGTCGACACGCATCTGTTTGGGGATCGACCCGTCATAAAGACCAGGATCGGTCAACGACGTCATGCCGCCTGACGGGGCCGAATAAACCCGGTCTATCTGAGGGCCCGGCTTCGGCGCCTCTCCGTTTTCCCATGTGTCGAGCAAAGCTTCAAAACTCTCCGCCGTCAGGTCTTCATACGTTTCCCTGACCATCTGGACCATGGGCGCATTGACACAGGCGCCAAGGCATTCGACCTCTTCCCAGGAAAATCGGCCGTCCGCCGAAAGCGTGTGTGGAGTTTCTGCAATCCGGCGCTTGCAGACGGCAATGATGTCATCCGACCCGCGCAGCATGCACGGTGTCGTGCCACAGACCTGGATGTGCGCAGTGCCGCCGACGGGCGACAATTGGAACATCGTGTAGAAGGTGGCCACTTCCAGAACCCGGATATAGGCCATGTCCAGCATGTCGGCGACGACCCGGATCACGGGTTCCGACACCCAGCCTTCCTGTTCCTGGGCACGCCAAAGCAAGGGGATCACGGCCGAAGCCTGACGTCCTTCGGGATACTTGCCAATCTGAGCGTTCGCCCAGGCGAGATTGTCGTCGCTGAAGGCAAAGTCGTCCGGTTGCTCCGCGGCCAGTCTGCGCACCGCCATCGTTTACCCCATCTTCCTAACGCTCCGGCCGGCCGGCCGGAGCGGCCAGTCTGTCCTGCCAGAATTCGCTTTTCGTCGCAAAGAAATCATAGCCGCGCCGAGGGTTTTTCTTCCGGGCGTCGAGATCGGCCGGCGATGCGACCGGAACGAAACCGCCGCGCTCATAGGCAAAGACGCGCATGCCGAGAACGTCCATGAGGTGGCGCGTCACCATGTGACTTGGATCCGAGCCATGATCCTCGTAGACGATCACCAGGTCGCGTTCCAGCAGCGCCGTGCCGCCGTTGAGCGCATCGATTTCAGCCCCCTCGACATCCAGCTTCAAGACCACCGGTTTGGAATTGCGCAAGGCCGGCTGGCCTGCCAGCGAATCCAACCGGATCGTGCTCACCGGCTGACGCCGGGCCGCCGGGTTTCCGGGCACGATCGTGCGCGCTTCGTGTTTGGTGCCGTATACGTGCACTTCGGTCCCGTCTTCGCTCGAGACGGCGCGACGCATGGCGTCGAAACGGCCGTCATTGAGGATACGGTTGTAATCGAGAAGCGCGAAGGTCTCGTCATCGGCCTCGATCGCCACGCTTGGATGCGCACCGAAACACTGGCTGGTCACATGAACCGACCAGAAGCCGTAATTCGCGCCGCAATCGATAAAGACGTAATCGACGTCCTTGATGCTGCGCAGGAAGACCTCGACTTCTTCCTCGTAGATGTGGTTGCGATTGAGCAGCAGGCTCCAATAGCCGTCGCCATAGGGGAATACGAAGGTGCGTTCCTGGTCGTAAAGGACCTTGACGCGCTTGCCGGAGGGAAACAGGGTGCGCAGCAGACGCGCCGCATAGGAAAACCCGAAATCGTCCAGCGGATGCAGGGTCTTGGCAGCGATCGCCATCGCCCGCAAACCGGCATATTGCACCGGCCCGGCGCCGATGATCGCGCCGGTCCCGAATTCGAAGGTCACTTCCTGCGCGGCCGCATTCATGCGTTCAGCGGTCCACTTCGCCGAACACGATGTCGAGCGATCCGAGAACGGCCGACACGTCGGCAAGCATGTGGCCGCGACACAGGAAATCCATGGCCTGGAGATGGGCGAAACCCGGCGCGCGGATCTTGCATCGATAGGGTTTGTTGCTGCCGTCCGATACGAGGTAGACACCGAACTCGCCCTTCGGCGCCTCGACGCAGGCATACACTTCGCCCTCCGGCACGTGATAGCCTTCGGTGTAGAGCTTGAAGTGGTGGATGAGCGCTTCCATGGAGCGCTTCATCTCGCCGCGTTTCGGCGGGACGATCTTGCCGTCGACCGAAGACACCGGACCGGCACCTTGCGGCGTTTTCAGCTTTTCCAGGCATTGTTTCATGATCCGGACGGATTGGCGCATTTCCTCCATGCGGATCAGATAGCGGTCGTAACAGTCGCCGTTCTTTCCGATGGGGATGTCGAAGTCCATCTCGGAGTAACATTCGTAAGGCTGTGACTTGCGCAGGTCCCACGGCGCGCCGGAGCCGCGCACCATCACGCCGGAAAAGCCCCACTTCCAGGCGTCGTCCAGCGACACCACGGCGATGTCGACATTGCGCTGTTTGAAAATACGGTTTTCCGTCAACAGGCCTTCGATGTCGTCGCAAACCTGCAAGAACGGATCGCAGAAATCCCAAATGTCGTCGAGCAGGTCTTCCGGCAGGTCCTGATGCACGCCACCCGGCCGCACATAGGCGGAGTGCATACGCGCGCCGGACGCCCGCTCATAGAAGACCATGAGCTTTTCACGCTCCTCGAACCCCCACAACGGCGGCGTCAGGGCGCCGACATCCATGGCCTGCGTCGTCACGTTGAGGAGATGCGAGAGAATGCGGCCGATTTCAGAATAGAGCACACGGATCAACTGGCCGCGCCGCGGCACGTCGGTGCCGGTCAGACGCTCTACCGCCATCGCGAAGGCGTGCTCCTGGTTCATCGGCGCCACGTAATCGAGGCGGTCGAAATAGGGCACGGCCTGGAGGTAGGACTTGTATTCGATCAGCTTTTCGGTGCCGCGATGCAGCAAGCCGATATGCGGATCGACACGGGTCACGACTTCACCATCGAGTTCCAGAACCAAACGCAGAACGCCGTGCGCAGCCGGGTGCTGCGGGCCGAAATTGATGTTGAAATTGCGAACCTGTGCCTCGGCCATACCTGTCGATCCTAATTGAGGCTGGATTTCTCGTCGCCGGGAAGTTCGTATTCTGTGCCTTCCCACGGCGACACGAAGTCGAAGTTGCGGAACTCCTGGTTCAGGCGGACCGGTTCATAGACGACCCGCTTCTGCTCGTCGTCGTAACGCACCTCGACAAACCCGGTCAGCGGAAAGTCCTTGCGCAAGGGATGGCCGTCGAACCCGTAATCTGTCAGCAGGCGCCGCAAATCCGGATGCGCGGAGAACAGGACGCCATACAGGTCATAGACCTCGCGTTCGAACCAATCTGCGCTCGGGAATACGTCGCAGACCGACGGCACCATCGTCGTCTCGCCGGCCTCGACCTTGACGCGGATACGCGCGTTGTTCTTCGGACTCAGCAAATGGTAGACGACGTCGAAGCGGTTTTCCCGCGCCGGCCAGTCGACACCGCAAATGTCAACCAGGTTGACAAACTGGCAGGTCGCATCGCTTTGCAAGAAGCCGATGACGTCGACGATGCGGTTCGTCTCGACCACGACCGTCAGTTCGCCGAAGGCGACCGACCAGGATCGCAGGGCATCGCCCATCGACGCCGAAAGGTGCTCGCCCAATTCGGTCAGTGTCTCATCCATGGCGTGCCCCTAGCGCTCAATGGTCCCGGTGCGGCGGATCTTCTTTTGCAAGAGCAGCACACCGTACAGCAACGCTTCGGCCGTCGGAGGACAGCCCGGAACATAGATATCCACGGGAACAACGCGGTCGCAGCCGCGCACGACCGAATAGGAATAATGATAGTAACCGCCACCGTTGGCGCACGATCCCATGGAAATCACGTAGCGCGGTTCCGGCATCTGGTCGTAAACCTTGCGAAGCGCCGGCGCCATCTTGTTCGTCAGCGTGCCCGCCACGATCATCACATCGGATTGCCGCGGGCTGGCCCGCGGCGCAAATCCGAATCGCTCGGCATCGTAGCGCGGCATCGACATCTGCATCATCTCAACGGCGCAACAGGCCAGGCCGAACGTCATCCACATGAGCGATCCCGTGCGGGACCATTGAATGAGGTTGTCAACGGTCGTGACGAGAAATCCGCGATCGGCGAGTTCGTTGTTGACTTCAAGGAAGAACGGATCCGTCGCGCCGACCGGCTTGCCGGTGGCCGGGTCAATAATGCCCTTCGGCTTCTGGGCGACCAGGGGAGACTGGCCTTCGGTCAATCCCATTCCAAGGCTCCCTTTTTCCACTCATAGATGAAGCCGATGGTCAAAACTCCGAGGAACACCGACATCGACCAGAAGCCGAACCAACCCAGATCGCCGAAGGCAACCGCCCACGGAAACAGGAAGGCAACCTCCAGATCGAAGATGATGAAAAGAATCGCTACGAGATAGAAACGCACATCGAACTTCATCCGCGCGTCGTCGAAGGCTTCGAAACCGCATTCATAGGCCGACAGCTTTTCGCTGTCCGGGGCCTTGTAGGCAGCCACAAACGGCGCGATCAAAAGCGCCAGCCCGATGACCAGCGACAATCCGATAAACACCACAATCGGCGCATAGTCCTTCAGGAGTTCTTCCATCTTCCCCTCGCGGATCGAGGCGCAACCCTGTATGGGGCCGTGCGCGACTCACATCTAAAGGTTGCTGATCGGCACGTCGCTGAAGTCGCTTTTCAAGGCATGATCACAGACGGCAGCCCTCATGTGAACCCGTTATACCGTCGCAACCAAAGGCCAGAGTGGCTTAACCGACCGCATGGCGTCTGACAAGCCCCGCCGAATTGCGTCCTATACCTGCATGAAGGAGCGATGCAGACTTTGCAAAAACAGACTGTTTTTGCAGAGACTTAGCTGTCAGCCGCGACGATCGGATACAGCCAGTCACGGATCGCGGCAATGTCCGAAACCACCCTGCCCGGCCCGATCGGCGGCCGCTCGACCATAACAACCGGAACGCCGAGATTTCGGGCAGCCTCAAGCTTTCCGCGCCCTGCGCTGCCGCCACTGTTGCGCACTGCAACATGCGTTACGCCATATTGTCTCATCAGATCGGCCTCTGCTGCTACACTTCCATCCGGCAGACCGGTCAAATAGGTCGTTCGCGGGATCCGGTGCTCGGGCTGAACGGGATCGACCGTGCGGACAATCATTCGGGCTGCGGTTCGCTCGGCAAAGAGCTGCGAACCGATTGCGCCGAGCGCAACAAAGACCACCGAATCGGTCGGGACCGCGTCCGCTGCATCGGCGATCGTCGGGACGCGGATCCAGCGATCGCCAGCACCCGGTTGCCATTCCGGCCGAACCAACCGAATCTGCGGGCATGCCGCCCGGGCACAGGCCTCAAGGGCATTGTGCGCCATCTGCGCCGCAAACGGATGCGTCGCATCGATACAGGCGGCGATCTCGTGCGTGCAAAGGTAGGCGCAGAGGCCGCCGACACCGCCGAATCCACCGATGCGCACCTGGCCCGCGTAGGCGCGCGGCTGTTGCGTCAGACCTTTCAGAGAAACAATCAAATCGATGCCCGGGTACGCGGCAAGCTCGGTGCTCAATCGGCGCGCTTCCGCTGTGCCGCCCAACAACAGGATCCGAACCCGACCCGACACCGCTTCCGGAACAGTTTCAACCATGCCGGCCGCCGGCTGTCGGTGCGTGTGCCACGATCTGCCCGGTCCGGTCGACGACGAGAACGTCGACGTCGATATCAGCGCCCCTGAGCACGGACAACGCTTCATCCCGTGCCATTCGGGCAATCAGATCAGCCAGCGCGATCTCCCGGTCGACACATAGGCCCAGCACCTGGTTGGCCGTGTTTGCCGTGCGTATGCTCTCCGCCAAGTCCGGCGACGCGCCGAGGTCGCCGGCCAGGCCCGCCAGCCGGTCGAAATCCACCTGGCTGCGCCCGGAATGCAGGTCGAGGGCGCCCTGTGCAAGCTTCGTCAGTTTGGCAAAGCCGCCGGCGAGCGTCAGGCGCGGCACCGGGTGCCGGCGAAGATATTTCAACAGGCCGCCGGCGAAATCCCCCATGTCCAGCAACGCAATGTCCTGCACCGGAAACAGGCCGCGCGCAGCCTTTTCCGATGTCGAGCCCGTCGAGCCGATGACATGGGGCAGATCGTTGGCGACCGCGACATCGATGCCGCGATGGATCGAAGCAATCCAGGCCGAACAGGAGAACGGCCGAACGATGCCGGTCGTGCCGAGGATCGACAGGCCGCCCAGGATGCCCAACCGCGGATTCCAAGTCTTTTCTGCAAGCGCACGGCCCTCCGGAACCGCGATCGTCACCTCGACGTCCGCCGTCGCCCCACACGCCGCTGCGACCTCCTCCACCGCTGTTCGAATCATTTCCCGCGGGACGGGGTTGATGGCCGGTTCCCCGGGCGGGATCGGCAGACCGGGCCGGGTGACTGTTCCGACACCCTCGCCGGCCACAAAGAGCGTGCCGGATCCGGGCGCCGCCTGTCGCACCGTGGACAGAATCGTTGCGCCGTGGGTGACATCCGGGTCGTCACCGGCATCCTTGACGACACCAGCCCGGGCCCAGCCCTCACCGGCGGCTTCGACGGCGAGCGCGAACCCGACCGTTTCGCCTTTGGGGAGCCGGATTTCCACGGGATCGGGAAACGTGCCGGTCAAAAGGGCCTGGTAGGCGGCCTTGGTCGCTGCCGTCGCACAGGCACCCGTCGTCCAGCCCCGTCGAAGCGCCGTCGGGTCGCGTTTCGATGTGTTTCCGTCGCTCAAGATCGATCCGACCTTTCCCATTGGCGGCACTGTGATGTGCCGATGCCGTTATCCCGCTTCCGGTCGGTCAGGAAACCGGATAACAGTTTTCACGACGAATGCCGACCCGTATGATCGCCCCATGACAGCGCCCCAACTTCCTGCCTCTCCTGCCGGCTGGCCGGTTTTCGAACCCGGCTGGGTTTGGCTCGTAGGCGCCGGGCCCGGCGATCCGGGCCTGATGACGCTGCATGGCCTGTCGGCGCTGCAACAGGCGGACGTGGTCGTCTACGATGCGCTCGTCAACAGCGATATCCTGCAATGGGTCCGAACCGGTACCCTTGTCGAATATGCCGGCAAACGCGGCGGCAAGCCGTCCCCCAAACAGCGGGACATTTCGCTGAGGCTGATCGACCTTGCCCGCTCCGGCAAACGCGTGTTGCGGCTGAAAGGCGGCGATCCGTTTGTCTTCGGC
>JANQQB010000352.1 GCA_028285165.1 Rhodobiaceae bacterium | reverse complement strand
GACAAAGCGTTCAGGGCGCATCCAAGCCTCCTCAAAAGAAAGCTTGAATCACAAAACTCGGCGTTAGGAAATCCTATTGTCCACAGTCCCTAGAACTGCTGGCGCGAGTAGCCCATGATCTTGCAGCCTTTGGAGACATTGTTCAGTTCGCTGGCAAGATCGAGCAAATACAGTTTGCGCCGTGCTACCTTCTTTTCCGCGGTCATGTCGGTTCTCCTTCGTGGGTGGATTGGTTTTTGGCGAACAAATCCTAACCCCATTCAGGAGCGGCATGGCCACACCCGGCCTGCCCATCGGCAGGCCGGGTGTGGCGTAAACTGTCAAGTCACTACGGTCTCAGATCAGGTATAAAGAGGGGCTTTGCTATTGGTTTTCATGTCAGTTCAATACGGTCTCAGATCATTCAGGTATCACCGCGATTTTTTGCTGCGCGGTAGGCGGCAAAAAGATCCGCGACCGGCACACCGGCAAGCGTCATGCCCTTGAAATTGCAGTTTTCCGTAATTGTTGCGCCGCTGAAATTGATGTCGTCGAAGCGGGCGCCGCCAAGATCGACATTGTCGAAGGTCGCGTCCTTGAGGCCGACGTCGCGGAACGCGGCCTTGGCCAGATTGGCGCCGGCAAAGACCTTCGCGCTATCGCCTGCCGATCCGGCTTCCGTGGGAAAGAGCCGCCGCTTCTTGGCATCGAATGGGGCCGTGCGCCCGCCGAGAACCCCTTCCAGTCTGGCGGGTAGGGGGCTGCCATCGCAGGCCCAGGCACCGACGTCGAGGGTCACCGGGTCGGTGTCCCCGCCGACGCCCACTCTGAATTCCGTTGTTTTCGGATCGCAGACAAACGTGTGCAACGTGCCGCCGCCGCGCGCATAGGCATGGGCAAAGACGGGCGAATCCGACGCATTGAGGAGAGCGAATAACGCGGTCCTGTCTGGACGCTCCTGCGCCCAAGTCTCGAGCGGTCCGAGCCGACCCTTGGAGCCCGGATTGCGCGGATTGAACCGGATCATGTCGGTCGACTGGAAATGGTTGGTGCAGGCGAGCGCCTCGCCCTCGCGCACGGCGACGCCGGCCGGCGAGCCTTCCACAACCGCGGCATGTCCCGTCGCATCGAGCAACGAATAGTTGAAACACAATCCGTGCGGCAGACGGCGTAGCAGCTCGACCGCCTCGGCGGTCGTCGCGCACTGGTCGAGCACGATGCGCACGATCAGAATGCAAACAAGCCCCGGCTGCCAGACCTTCTCGTTGACATAGTGCAGGCCGACGCACAGGCCCTTTTCATTCATGCCGTCGTCGCGCCCGGTGAAGCGGTCGGTAAAGCCGATGCTGGCATGGACGCCGTCCGGTTTGATCGCAGCCAGAATGCGATCGTATCGGCCCGGACTGAAATCGTAATTGCGCCCGTAAAGCCCGCCGGTCATGACGGCGGAGCAGCCACGTGCCGGATAACGCAGCCTTCCGTTCGAAAACTCGGCGACAGCGCGCGCCAGCGGGATTTCCAGGCCATCGGCAAGCCCGTGCAATTCCTCCCAGATGTTGGGAGCATGGGTCGTCAGCGCAGCTTCCGCATTCTTGAGGCTGAAGCCGAAGGGCTTGCGTTCCTTGCGCCGCTTGAAGGCGCGGCCGCGCGGCGTCTTGCGAAAGCCGGCCGCAAATTGTCGGCCGACATCGTAGGACGAGCCGCGGCAGGTGATGACATCGACGGTCCAGGATGCGGTCACGCGTTGAGTCTCCGGTGGTTTCGGGATCGGTCGGGTTCGGATTCGACAATAGGGAGTGTACCGTGAGCCTGCCGGCACCGACAGGGGAGCCGCAAGTGACGGCGATTGCGCGCATGCGGAAAGTGCCGCATTTTGGCGGTCCTGCCGACCGTTCCCACTCTTCCGAAAAAGAGCATACCATGATCGAAGAACCGCCGATCCTCACCGTCAACCGCAATCGCCGTCGGCCGAGCGCCGACCAGATCGCTGCCTTTCAGGGCGTGCCGACCGGCTTCGTCGTCGACGCGCTTTACGGCGGCGGCGCGCTGTCGCGAGAGATACGACCGCTCGGCGAGGGGCGGGACATCGACTGCGTGGCCGCCGGCCCGGCGCTGACGGCCGATTGCGGCCCGGCCGACATCCTGGCAACGCTCGCGGTCCTGAATTTCATCACGCCGGGCGACGTGGTTGTCGTTGCCTTCGATGCTCATCAGGGCTGCGCGGCGGTCGGTGACCGGGTCGCCGGCATGATGAAGAACAGCGGTGCGGTCGGGCTCGTGACCGACGGGCCGATGCGCGATTATGCGGGTCTTGTCGACGTTGGCCTGCCGGCCTGGTGCACCGGCCTGACGCCGGCCTCGCCGTTTACGATGGGCCCCGGGCGCGTTGGGCTGCCGGTCCAGATTGGCGGCCGGCAGGTAGAGACCGGAGACATGGTGGTCGCCGACCGCGACGGCGTGGTCGTCGTGCCGTTCGACAAGATCGATACCGTTATTGCCGCGCTCGACAAGGTCAGGACGCTTGAGGCGGAGATGGATGCAAAGGTCGTGGCCGGGCAGAAAGTGCCCGATGCGATCGTCGAATTGCTTGGCAGCGACAAAGTCGCTTTTGTCGACTAGCGCTCGCCAGGTACGTTTCCAGGCTTGATGGCGGGCGCCGCGCCGGCGGCTCGTCGAAAGGGCGAGTGTAGACAAGCCACTAACGTGGAATCTTCACCCCGGCCAGCTGGGCGGGACCGCCGTGCTGGCCGAAACCGCCCTGCGACATCCGGGCGCGCCCCGGACCGGCCGGCTTGACCGATCGGGGCCGTCGACCACTTGTGCGGGTAAGGCCGGCCGCGTTTCAGCCGGCCGGTCCTCTGTCCCCATCGGCCCCTGGTGTTCTGGCCGGCAAACCGAACCTTTCGCCGGCTTCCTGAGACGGTCCAAGTGCGGGGCGGAGGAAAGACGTGTGGGGCGAGACCGCCGGTTCATGCCGGCGGCCACACGATCGACGGAGGACGATCGCATGCGGCGGTCCATAACTTCCCTGCTGCCGGTTCTGACGGCGTTTATGACCTTTTGTCTGCCCATTCCGGCATCGGCCCAAACGGCTGACGCCATGCCCGAGCCCGGATACCTGCGCCTCATCGACCGGCTCGACCGCCCGGATGACGGCTATTGCCTGGACGTGCTCGGAGCCAACGGCACCTACCGCATCGACATGCCGCTGACCGCGCACAATTGCAAACCCGGCCAGGCGCCCGACGGCCTCGTCAGCCTGCGCGCCGACGGCACCCTCTACTTTCCGGCCTTCGACCAATGCGTCACGGTGATGGGCGTCAATCGCACGGCGTTGGACGGCACGGCTCTGATGCTGAAACCCTGCGGCGTCACGAAGGCCTTCCTGCGGGCCGGGGAGTTTCAGACGTTCGACCTACAGGAGGACGGGCGGCTTGTGCTTGCGGGTACGGATCTCTGTGTGACCGTCGGCTCACGGTCGGCGGCGACGTTCAGCTCGGAGCATGCCTGGCGGGCTTTGTTTATGGGGGTTTGTGAGGAGGTGCCGGGGGAGCGGGTGAGGTGGGAGACGGCCTTCCCCTAGTGGTTTGAATCCAACAGTTCGAACCACTAGTCCGTTTGGTCGATGGATCAACTTGTCGAAACATTTGAATGGCTTGCGTTGCGCGCTGTCCCAGATGCGGCGGGCTTCAAACGTTTCGGTTGATCCACTAGGGATTTGGGCTCAAGGGTTCGGCGCGCAAAAGCAACCCAACTTCAGGCGGAAAGTCGGTGTGGTTGAAATTCCGAGTAGCTTATCATATGATAAGAGAAGGATATTCTAATGATCTGAAGGGTCGCGCGATGCCCATCCCCCTCCGCAAATCCGCCCCGACAACAACCACGCCCGAACCCGACCACGTCGCCACGATCGTCCGCGCCGTGGTCCGCGCAGCCGAAGCCTGGCGCCTGCCGAACGCTAAGGCGGCGGCGCTGTTCGACGTGCCGACTGCGACCTGGAGCCGGATGAAGGCGGGGACGTTTCGGGGCAAGCTCGATCAGGACAAAGTGACCCGGGCGAGCCTGTTGATCGGGCTCTACAAGGGTTTGCGGCTGTTGTTCAACGGGCCGCTGACATTCGGCTGGCCGACCACGGCGAATACCGGGCCGGGTTTCGATGGGCGCACGCCGGTCGACGTGATGATCGAGGGCGGTATTCCGGCGATGATGCGGGTGCGCCAGCATGTGGACGCGCTGCGGGGCGGCTCTTGAGCGGCGAGATCGTTCCCGAGGTCGACTTTACCGATGCCCATACGATCCGGTTGATCTCGACGGCCTATATCGACGAACCGGCGCTGGCGCCGCTTGCCGACGATGCCGCGGACCTTGCCATCCTGGAAGACCTTGAGGCGCAGACGTCGCCACGGCGGTCGAAGACCATGCCGCTGCCGGTCGGGCTCGCGACGGATGAATTGCTGAGCGAGCGGGCCGGCTACGGTTGGACCTATGTGAACGCTGCCTTCTGCTATACCCGGCCGACCGGCAACCGGTTCAACGGACCGGATCGCGGGGCCTGGTATGCCGGCTGGGGCGCGGATGCTGCGGAAACGACGCAAGCCGAAATCGCCTTTCATCTGACCCGGGAACTGGAAGCCACCGGGGTTTTCGACAACGCAACTGCCTACCGCGAACTGATCGCCGGTTTCACAACGCGCTTCCACGACCTGACCGGCTATGACGACCCGTCCGTCTTCGACTCCGATCCGGCGATCGGTTATCCGGCGGGACAGGCGCTCGCGCGCCGGCTTTTCGAGGTCGGCGGCCGCGGCGTGCTCTATCCGTCGGTCCGCCGCGAAGGCGGGCAATGCCTTGCCGCGTTTCATCCGCACAGCGTGCAGAATGTGCGCCAGGGGGAGACGTGGCTGTTCACATGGTCGGGCAGGCCCGAGCCTGCCATTACACCCACGGCAGGAGCGACGGTGGCACAGGTCAGCAAATGAAGTCGGGCGGGGGCGGGTTCGTCAATCAAGCCGTGCGAAAAAAGACCCGGACGGCCGGACCGTCCGGGTTAGTCAGGTGCACATGCAACGCTTTCGAATTCACACGGAGACCGTGTGGAAATGTCGCTCAAACGCGAGACCTGTTGAGCGTTCTGCGCAGGTTCCTGCGCTGAACTGAACTGTCCCGGCGGCGCCTCGTGCCGCGGATGAGGGAAGGGGATCGGCCGGCTCCAAGACCCGGAGTGATCACGACCGCGCCGTCGAATGACGTGTATCCCGATGCCGAACCACGCCTATCCAGCCAGTGTGACACCGGTGTTACAGCCGCTCCTGTCGGGATACCGAGCGTGTTCGCCGCGCCGCGAGTGTTGCCGATCGGCTACACGGGCGATGACGGATCTGCCTTGATCGTCCGGGAACGAAAGCGTTGGCAACTATTCCGCCGGCGCGGCTTCCGGCGTACCCAGCAGGTCGGAGGCATCGGCGTAGCGATAGACGACAAACCGCCCGGTCGGCACTTCGACAATGCTGCGCTGACCTTTCGGATCGGATTCGGTCCGGTAGACAATCTGCTCAGCTTTCACCGCACGCCCGAGCGCATCGGTCTCGGTAACGCGTGCACCGTGCCGGGTGAACTTGCGGATATCCTCCCCGCGCGCGCGGTCCCAGCCGATCAAGGTACCGTCCGGCGCATAGCGATAGCGATCCCGCCAGTCTCTTGTGCCGAAGAGGGCCGGGTCGAGATAAAGGTCATTGGCGGCATAATCGATTTCCTGGATGCGGCCGTCGGCGTCGTAGAACCGCTTCTGCGTCGGAGGAAAATAAAAGCTGAGAAACGCCGGTGCGGAGACATGCGCTCCGTTGTCGGCAAACACCGCGATGTCCACCCGATCCGTCGACAGTTTTTCGTTGAACGGTACGGCCCGGCGTTCCTGCCAACCGACGGTGATTTCGGCCGTGGCGCCGTCTTCGCTGCGCGGCACGATGCGGACCCGTTCCGGATCGCCGCGCAGCACCTTCCATGTGAAGGTCAGCGGCCGGCCGTTCGGGTCCTTGGTGTTTGAGGCGGAGATAACCATCGTGCGGTCACGCGCCGTGGAGCGGATGATCCGGGCTATCGCGCCTGGGGTGGTGAACAGCACTTCATCGCCGCGCCCCGGCCCGAAATAGTCGATGCCGGGCTGGAGCGGCTTTTCCTCGGCAACCGTCAGGCGGACCTGCGGCGGCACTTCGTCGGCCTTCAGTTCGCGGGCCTTGCGGACCATGGCGACCGCATTGATGTCACGCGGCTCAAACGCGGACGGATGCGCCTTGGCCGTCAGATAGTCTTCCGGCGTCTCGACGCTGTTCAGCGTCGACCGGAAGATCATCTGCAGGGTCGGCGCGACGAGCCGCTGTTGTTGCAGAAAGTCACGCACATCCTTGGGGAAGGCGGCAACCAGGGAGAGCATAGCCCGCAGGAACGGCTGATCCGATCCGGACGAACCCTGCGAGACGATGACATACGGTGTGATGGCAGGGAACACATCGCCTTCGGTGGGATCGTGATCGCGGTGCTCGGGGAACAGATAAAGATGGTTGCTGCTGTAATGCTGGTAGGAGCGGGCGATCAGGTTCGGCGTTGTCATGATCAGGCGCGGCTGGCTGCGCCACAGGAGGCCGGCCGACACGGCGGTCGAGGAATTGCCGATCGTGATGTGGTTGAACAGGAACAGCGCGTTGGCGCCGTAATGCTGCTTGGCCGCCTTCACCGCTTCGGAATATTCGATATGGGTCAGTTGCGGAAAATCCGTCGGTTTGAGGCTTGAATGGTCCTCGTCGCGATTGTCGTAGAGCACGCCGTGCAGGCCGGCCACTTCGCCGCGCCGATAGGCGAGATTGAGGAATTCGGTGACCCGGCTTTCGCCGCCTTCCTGAACCACATCGCTGGTTGCAGCCTCCGGGAAGGTGAAGGCGCTGCCAAGCGAATTGCTTTGCGGGATCCAGGCGGTATTGCTTGCATCGACCAGGGCGACTCCCTTGTCGACCGGGCGCGCCTTGGCAAAGGCGCTGCTGCTGTTAAGGGGCGTGCGCACCGGATCGGTCTTCACGCGTTCCAAGAGCGTCTGGAAGCGCGGCAGATCGCGCACCGCGGCAATGTCCGGGTCATCTGTCAGGGTGCGGGGGCTGGCAAAGCCGAGGTCGACGGCTTGTTCGAGGCTGTCGAGCGCTTCGTCCGGCCGGTTCTGCAGGGCAAGCGCCGCGCCGAGATTGTAGTGGTGTACAGGCCAGATCGGGTATTGTTCGATGGCCTTGCGCAGGGCGGCCTCGGCATCGGCATAGCGCTTCTGCTGGAACAGGGCGACAATCGACAGCGTCAGACGGTTCTGTCGCGCGGCGTAGTCCGGAAGTTCGAAAACCGAAGGATAGGTCGGCGTCGCAGCCTGTTCGTCCTGTTGGGCCAAGGCGGGCGACGTCCCGAACGCCAGGGCGACGCCGATGGCCGCGGCCGCCCCGATCCACGCGTTTTTACGGTAAGGTGCACGTCTTTCGGGCAGGACCATGAAACTCGACCTTTCGGTTCACATCTCTATGCGCGATTGAACCCGAAGCAGACAAAATCGTCACGCGCGTCTTGTCGCAGGCCGTGACGCTTCGGGCCATAGCTTCAGCCGTTATGGCGTATGGGCGGGATTCTGCAAGGGGCGACGGTCTCGGGCGCGGTCCTGCCGCGGTTCCGGCATCAGGTCCAGAAGCGCGGCTGGTGTTTCAGGTGCCGCCAGCGCCGTGTCACGTCGGCCCATTCGGCTTCGGCAAGCGCGCTGTGCCAGCCGACGACGAAGCCGAGCACACGATGCATATCCGTGTCCGATGCGGCGCCGACACGCTCCGGCAGCGTGCGCGACAGGACGACGTCGTTCAGATACCCGAAACTGTCCTGCAGGACTTTCAGGCTTTCCAGGAAACGATCACGCAGTTTCGGCGGATAAAGCGGCGAGAAGAATTCGACGGTGTATCGCAGCGTCTTCAGGTCCTTGCGCAATTCATGGCGCTCCGCGTCGTCGAGGGTCTCGAGTCGACGCGCCCGCCGGCGGACCTTGACCCAGCAGGCATCGAGCGCGCGTTCGGCATGGCCTGTCACCCGAAGCGAGGGCATGTCGTGCGGCCACAAAGCGCCGTGCGGCAAGAGCGCAACCCGCAGCAGGAACCGGTTCCATCGCGCCGAGGAAAGTTCGCGGCGCAGGTTTGCCCGATGCTCGGCGCAATCGGCGGTCAGTTTTTCGACCAGCGCGGCGCCGGCCGCGGTTTCCGGGACCCGGTCGAGCACCGGCCGCAGGATATCGGCAATCAGTACGTCCTTGTCCCGCATCTCGCCGACAAGCCGGCCGGCATCGCGTAGCTCGACGGCAAGCCGGCGCAGGGCATCGGAATCGATGCGCGATCGAAAGATCCGCAATGCCGTGCGCTGGCGCCTGAGGCCGATGCGCAATTGGTGGATGCATTCCGGATCGTCATTGGACAAAAACGCAGCCCAGTTCCTCAGGATCTGGTCCGAGGCCGCCGCCGTGATGCGGCGGAACGCGTCGGCGGCCGACATGTCGGGATAAAGCTGCGCGGTTTCGGCCTTTGTCGGCACGGCCGGACGGGCCGGCTCGCCGGTGACGACCGAATAGCCGCGCTCGGCCTTGCTGGAACTGCTGAATTTCAGCGGCACGTCGGCGAACAGATCGTCGGCGATCGCCAGGAAGTCGTCCATCGATCCGGCAATCAGTTCCAGTTCCGCCTCGTTGAGCGGCGCGTCCTTCTCGCCGGTCCGGATATGACCGCTGTCGAGGGCCAGTTCGGCTAGCGTATGGCCCCTCGAAATATT
>JANQQB010000349.1 GCA_028285165.1 Rhodobiaceae bacterium | reverse complement strand
CTCCCGGGCCCATGGGCGCTTCTGATCTTCGCCACACCGCTTTTGCGACCGGTCCTGTTCACGATCCTCGATTCCGTCGGCCGGGACGAAGTGATGGTCCTGACCGGCATGCTTTTGAGCCTCGTCATCGGCGGCGTCGGCTTCGAACTGATCGGCCTGAAGGGCGAGATCGGGGCGCTGGTCATGGGCCTGCTCTTGTCGACCCATCCGCGCGCCAGCGAATTGTCGGAATCGCTGTGGTCGCTGAAGGAAGTCTTCCTCATCGGGTTCTTCCTGTCCATCGGCATGTCCGGACTGCCGGACATGGATGCGATGATCTTCGCGCTGGTGCTCGGGGTCCTTCTGCCGTTGAAAGGCATCCTGTTTTTCTTTCTTCTGGTGGCCTTCAAGCTGCGCGCGCGCACATCCTTCCTGACGGCGCTGTCGCTCACCGCCTACAGCGAATTCGGCCTGATCGTCGCCGCCGGCATTCCGGCCGCCGAGGCGTTCCTGGTGCCGCTGGCGATTGCCGTGTCGGTCTCCTTCGTGATCGCCGCGCCGTTGAACCGGATGGCGCATCCCCTGTTCGAACGGTTCGAGGCCCGGCTTCAGCGGTTCGAGCGCAAGACCCGCCATCCCGACGAACAGCCGAAGGATCTCGGCGATGCCAATGTGATCGTCTTCGGCATGGGACGCACGGGGTCGGCTGCCTATGAATCGCTGATTGCCGACGGCAAACGACCGGCCGGCCTCGACGCCGATCCCTACAAGGTCAAGGCGCATACCGAAGCGGGACGCAACGTGATCTTCGCCGATGCCGAAGACAGCAATTTCTGGAATTCGGTCGATCTCAACCGCATCGAAGCGGCCGTGCTGGCGATGGACGACATCGAAGCCAAACTGATCGCCGCCCGCACCCTGCGCGGTCGCGGCTTTGCCGGCCCGATCGTCAGTCACGCGCTCTACAACGACCATGTCGACCGCATCACCGAAGCCGGCGCCGACCAGACCTATCTGACGATGCAGGAAGCGGGACGCAGCATGGCGGCGCATGCGATCGAAGCCATGCAGGTTCCGGCCGCCAAGTAGCACCAAACACCCCGGGCCGGGCTCCGGAGCGGTTCCAGTCAGACCAGGTCGTGAGCGCTCAGCGGAAGTGACCGGATCCGTCTTCCAGTCGCCGCAAACACCGCGTTCGTCAGCGCCGGCGCCGCGCAGGGTGTGCCGATTTCGCCAACGGAACCGGGCGTTTCAGCACCCTCGATGATCGTCACCTCAACAGGTGGTGAATCGGCAAGCGTCACGACGCGATAGTCGGAAAACGCAGATTGCACGACGGCCCCGTCTTCAATGTCGATTTGTCCGTAGAGCGCAGCCGACAGCCCATAGAGCACGGCGCCTTGAAGCTGGGACTCGACACTCAGCGGATTGATCGCCCTACCGACGTCGGCAACACAAACCATGCGGTTGACGCGGATGACATCGTCGACCACTGACACGTCTGCGACCTGGGCTACCCGGGTCTGCCAGCGTTCGGTCGCAAAGAACGCCATGCCGAGATGGCGGTCGGCGGGCCGCGCATCAAACCAGCCGGCCTGGCGGGCAGCCGTTTCCAGGACAGTCAGACTTCGCGGATCGTCGGCCAGCATGTCCCGGCGCAAGTCATACGGATCGATGCCCTTGGCATGGGCAAGCTCGTCCAGGAAACTCTCGACGAAATAGACATTGTGCGAATAGCCGATCGATCGCCAGTAGCCGATCCTCTGATTGGGTTCGGTCATCACATGGGAAACGCGCACGTTCCCGATTCCGTAACGCAGATCGTTTGCGCCTTCTACCGCCAGATGATCGACCCCGTTGAAGAATTCGACGAGCGGCGGCCGGTTGAATTGCCATATTCCCGGACCGGCAACCGTGATGCCAAGCGCGGAGACCTGTCCCTTGTCAGCAACAGTGCCCCGCATGCGCGCCGCAAAGGCGGGGCGATAATAGTCCTGCCGTGTGTCCTCCTCGCGCGTCCACAGCACTTTCACCGGTCGGCCAACGGCCTTGGACAACAGCGCAGCCTGCACCGCATATTCGGAAAATCCGCGGCGTCCGAACCCGCCGCCCGCATAGGTCATATGAATTGTGACGTCGCCCGGCTCGATGCCGAGGGCGTTGCCGACCGCGATCTGATCGAGCGTCGGCGCCTGGGTCGGCACCCAGACGTCGACCGCACCCTCGATCACCCGCGCCGTCGCGTTCATCGGCTCCATTGTGGCATGCGCCAGGAAGGGTACGGTGTAGGTCGCTTCGATCCGGTCCGTGCCCGGGGCCTCGGAAAACACGGCCTCGGCATCGCCCTCGTCCATGACGTCGATGGCCTCGTCGTCAAGCGCGCCGGTCAACGCCGCAATCACATCGGCGGATGAGCGATGCGTTGCCGTGCTGCGGCTCCAGACGACATCGACGGCGTCCAGTGCCTGCAAGGCCTGCCAGTATTGCTCGGCGACCACGGCAAAGCCGTTCGGGATCCGGTGCACGGCAATGACGCCCGGCATGTCGGCGGCCGTTGCATCATCGAGCGTGTCCACATCGGCACCGAACGCCGGAGCCTGTCGGACCGCAGCGTAGGCCATGTCGGGCACCTCGACATCGAACCCGAAGACAGCAGTTCCATTGACCTTGGCGCGCGCGTCGAGCCGCTTGGTGGGCCGGCCAACAAGTTGTTGCTGATCCGCCGTCTTGAGTTGGGGTCCGTCGGCACGGGTCGACCGGAAGCCTCAGCCACCAGATCGGCAAAGGCGATCGACCGCTTCTGGCCGTCGATTTCACGCACGATGCCGTCCGCCGCGACCAGACCATCCGCGGATGTGCCAAGCCGGTCGGCAGCGGCGGCAAGCAGCATGTCGCGAACCGCTGCAGCAGCTTTGCGCATCGGCTGCTCGAAGGCGACAAGGCTCACGCTGCCGCCGGTGATCTACTCTTTCTGGTAGATGGTCGGGTGCCAGTACTCCGACCGTCCCGTAACAAACTCGAAGCCGACCTGCGACCAATCCGCACCGATTTCATCGGCGACCAGCATGGCCAGGCCCGTGCTTGTCCCCTGTCCGATCTCAGCCTGACCGATCAGTACGGTGAGCGCGCCGTTGTCCGCCAAACGGACAAAAGCGTTGAACTCTGACGAGGTAGCCGGGGTGGCAAGCGCGGGAACGCCCGCCGGCGTCACGCCGACGACGATCGCAGCACCCGTGCCTTTCAGGAAAGTGCGTCGGTCGAAGTGCATGGAGGACATCCCTTGCATGTGTTGCTTTCCGATAGTCAGGCCGTGAGATCGCGAATGGCGCTGCGGATGCGGTCGTAGGTTCCGCAGCGACAGACATTGGTCAGCGTATCGGCGATCTCTTCGTCGCTCGGTTTCGGATTGCGGGCGAGCAGGGCCGCCGTCTCCATGATGAAGCCGGTCTGGCAATAGCCGCATTGCGGAACATCGTGGTCGATCCAGGCCCGCTGTACCGGGTGGTCGGCGTTTTCCGACAAACCCTCGATCGTCGTCACGGCCGCATCGGCAACGGCTTCGAGCGGCGTGATGCAACTGCGCACGGGTTCGCCGTCGACATGCACCGTACAGGCCCCGCAAAAGCCGATGCCGCAGCCATACTTGGTGCCCTTGAGTTTAAGGTCGTCGCGCAGCACCCACAAAAGAGGCGTATCGGGCGCGTAGGTTGCTTTGCGCGTCTCGCCGTTGACGGTGATGTCCAATTCCGGTCTCCTCTCGTTGCATGAGGGGCAAGGGGTCAAGGCCCTGTTTCGGATTTGAACTAACGGACGAACGCGTTACGTTCTTGCAG
>JANQQB010000269.1 GCA_028285165.1 Rhodobiaceae bacterium | reverse complement strand
CGCGCGATCAGCCACGCCGCCGACATTCCTGCGATCCCCGTCCCGATTACCGCCACATCGAGAGGGCGCGGCGCAGCGTCACATTTCATAAGCATTGATGTTGCCTGAGATTTTATGCAGATGGCATGAATACGCGCGGTCAAACCACGTGGATCAACGGTTTGGCAAGGCAGACCCATCTAAAATCTTGCCATTCTGTGATCCGCGTGTCCTTAGACACCGTATCACCGGGCATGTCTGCATTATCTTCATCTGTGGCCGATCGGTCGGCTAAAGTCGCATACGTCTCCCGGACGGTACTGGTGTATTGCTCCGACGGGGCGGAACGCGACGAGGCAAAGGCCGAACAGGCTGTGGAAGAAAAGCAGATTACGAAGACGTGGGAAGACCATCTCAATGACGTCGCGCAGTCCCAGGACCGCGCCGCATTCGAGAAACTGTTCTATCACTTCGCTCCGCGCGTGAAGGCCTATCTTCTCAAGCTCGGCAGCGATGCGGGACAGGCAGAAGATCTCATGCAGGAAGTCATGGCGCAGGTGTGGCGCAAGGCGAAACTGTATGACGACAGCAAGGCCGGCGCCGCGACCTGGATCTTCACGATTGCGCGAAACCTGCGCATCGATGCATTCCGGCGCGACCGGCGGCCCGAGATCGATGAGAACGATCCGGCCCTGATGCCGGAGCCGGAACGTCCGGCGGATCAGACGTTGCATGCGCGCGAGGTGTCAAATCGACTCCAGGACATCGTCGCGCAATTGCCGGAAGAACAGAAAACCGTTGTGGTCATGTCGTTTTACGAAGATAAGGCGCATGCCGCGATCGCCGAGGAACTCGGCATTCCGCTTGGAACGGTTAAGTCGCGATTGAGACTTGCAATGGGCAAGATAAAAACGGTCTGGGGCGATGCTGCAGGGGTGACCCTATGAGTATACAACATCACATTGCGGAAGATCTTATCGTTGCGTACGCGGCCGGCGACCTTGACGAGGGACTGAGCCTTGCAGTCGCGACGCACCTTGCGCTGTGCGGCGAATGCCGTGCCCGTGTGCGTCAGGCCGAAAGCATCGGCGGCGCCTTGCTGGAAACGATCGCGCCCGTGACCGTGTCGACCGGAGCGTTGGACAGCGTGATGGCGCGTATCGACGAAACGCCACAGATAGTCAGTGCGCCGAAACCGACCGTCCAGCCGAGCTCCGATATCATCATCCCTGAGCCCTTGCGGTCGTATGTGGGCGGCGACGTGGACGCGTTGCAATGGCGCAGCCTCGGACGGGGCGCCTATCACATTCCGATCCATAAAGGTGAAACCTCGGCGCGCTTGTTGCGCATTCCCGCCGGAAAGCCGGTCCCGGACCACGGCCACCAAGGGCGTGAACTGACGGTCGTTCTGTCGGGCAGCTTCCACGACGACCGGGGCGTCTTCTTTCGCGGCGACGTCGAGGATTGCGACGACAGTGTCCACCATCAGCCGATCGCCGGTGAGGGCGAGGACTGCATCTGCCTGGCCGTGACCGAAGCGCCGCTTCGGTTCAAGAGCCTGGCAGCCCGCCTTGCCCAGCCGTTCATCGGCATCTGAGCAAACGACACTTTTGCGGAGCTTGTGCTGCGCCCGTCTCGCGACGGGCGCGTTTCAGTTCAGGGCGTCAGTGTCGGCCCGACGGTAGTCCCTGAAAACATCGGCAAGTGTCTGCACGGCTGCCGTCATTTCCTCCACGTCGAACGCGGTAAACCCGGCGAGCAGACCGGGCGGTGACGGCTGGCGTGCGTAAAACGCGGATGCCGGCTGGAGTGCCAGCCCGCGAGCGGCGGCGTTGCACGCAATTTCGTTGTCGTCCCATTTTTCAAGGAAGCTCAACAGGACAGTCATGCCGGCTTGATGGTCTGTGTAGCGCACATATCGGCTGAGGTGGCGGTCCACCAGATCGAAAAAATGCTTGCGGCGATCGGCATACAGACGGCGCATCCGGCGGATATGCCGATGGAATTCACCGGTTTTGAGGAAATCGGCCAGAGGGCGCTGCGGCATGATAGACGCACCGACGCCGAACCGTTCCGCGGTCTGGCGAAAGCGCGGCACGAGCGGCTCCGGCACGACAAGATATCCAAGCCGGACATGGGCGGAAAACACCTTTGAGAAGCTGCCGACATAAAGCACCCGACCGGCCTCGTCGAGGCCAGCCATGGCCGGAATGGGGCGACCCGAATAGCGAAACTCGCTGTCGAAATCGTCTTCGATGATATAGCTGCCGGCCTGCCGGGCGGTCTCCAGGAAGTCCAGTCGCCGGGCCAACGGCATCGCTCCGCCGCAGGGAAACTGATGTGACGGGGTCAGGCAGATCAGATGCGGGGCGTTGCCGTCCGTGCGCAAGGCATCCGGGTTTGCGCCGCCGGCGCGGTCGGCCGGCATCCAGATCGGTGTCAGGCCGAGCGAAGGTACCATTGAGCGCAACGGGGCATAGCCGGGATCCTCCAGAGCGACCCGGTTTCCGGGTCTTGCCAGCGACCGAAACACCATGTCGATCGCGCCGGCCGCACCGGCCGTGATGACGATCTGTTCCGGGGTCGCCGCGAAGCCGCGCCATTCCGACAAATGGTTGCAGATCGCGGATCGCAATTCGCCATCGCCGAACACGTCATCGGAAAGGATCAGATGACGCGGCGTCGCTCGCGCGGTGCGGGCCACGGCCTGGGCCCATTTTTCATAGGGAAACAGACGCATGTCGGGAATGCCGGCCGCAAACGGGCGCGGTCGGTCGGCACCGTGACGCACACTCGGAGCCGGGCGGCGCGGCGCGGCGGTCGCCGTTTGCAGGCTGTCTTCGGGCAATTCGGTGACATAGATCCCGGAACCGCGTTGACCGGCGGCATAACCCTCGCAGATCAACTGCTCATAGGCGGCCGTGACCGTTGACCGTGAAAGGCCGAGTTCCTGTGCGAACTGGCGTGTCGGCGGCAATTGAGCCCGGGGTTGCAGGTGTCCCGCGAGGATGCGCTGGCGGATCTCCTCGTAGACCTGCTGGAACAGGGGCTGCGGCGCGTTTCGATCGACGGCGATCGACAGGAGCGCGGCATCGGACATGATTGGCCTGTTGATTGGTTCCGATTTCAGACGGTTCAACAAGACCAAAAAAGGGGAAGCGGGGTCAAGCCCCGCTTCATGCCAGCGTCACAACGGACGCACATATCGGTTATTCGGCGTCGATGACGACGGCGTAGCTCTCGACCGGCACGACAGTCTTGATCAGCCCCTGAGCCTTCATGAACTCGGCAAACCGCGCATAGCGGCCGGTATCGAGCGCGAACGGGCGCTT
This sequence comes from Rhodobiaceae bacterium, assembly GCA_028285165.1. Taxonomy (GTDB): domain Bacteria; phylum Pseudomonadota; class Alphaproteobacteria; order Rhizobiales; family JANQQB01; genus JANQQB01. Next base: position 2,922 of record JANQQB010000269.1, on the reverse strand, counting down.
GGCGAAACGTGGCAGCGTGTCCGTCCAGGCCTGTCGGTTGAGCGCATCGTCCAGTTTCGGATACGCTTCAATGAACAGGTTCCAGGACTCGGCGGGATGGTTCGTCAGGTAGATCGTCGCCTTCTCGACCGCCTGCATGAAACGCAGGAACCGCGGATCGCCGGCCTTGTCGGCCTTGGCGATGTAAATCAGTTCGTCATAGACCGGGACGCCGTGTTCCTCGGGAAAGAAGGCGATCCCTTCCTTGCCCTCCAGCTTCAACTGGGTGAGCTCGAAATTCCTGAAGGCGCCGATCACCGCGTCCACCTGACCCGACAACAGGGCTGGAGAAAGCGCGAAATTGACGTTGATCAGCGTCACGTCGTCGAGGCTGAGACCGACGGATTTCAGCATCTCGCCGAGCAGGGCGTCCTCGAAACCGCCGACGGAGAACCCGACCTTCTTGCCCTTCAGATCGGCAATCGAGCGCACCGGGCCGTCGGCAAGCGCGACCAGCGTATTGAGCGGCGTCTCGACCAGCGTGCCGATGCGCACCAGCGGCAGGCCCTCGTCGACCTGCTGGTGCAGGCTCGGCTGATAGGAAATCGCAAGGTCGGCCTGGTCGGCGGCGACAAGGCGCGGCGGGGCGCTCGGATCGGCGGGAGGCACGATCTCGACCTCGAGGCCGACCTCGGCGAAATAGCCCTTCTTCTCGGCAACGATGATCGGCGCGTGATCGGGATTGACGAACCAGTCGAGCAACAGCGTGACCTTGTCCGCGGCGCGCGCCGGTGCGGTCGCCAATGTCAGCGCGAGAAGTCCGGCGAGCGCCAGCGCTGTGCCACGTATGGGTTTGTTCATGTCGGGCTTCCTTTTTCGGTTGTTTGTCGGTTCGATTCGGGCATCCAGGACACCAGGTCCCGGGTCAGGCGTTCGACCGCGAACCGCAGGATCACGGCCATGGCGGCGAGCAGAAACAGGGCGGCGAACATCAGGTCGGTCTGGACCCGCGCATTGGCGTGCAGCATGACAAATCCAAGGCCGGCGGACGCTCCGACCCACTCGCCGACGACCGCTCCGATCGGAGCGACCGTCGCGGCGACCCTGAGGCCGGAGACAAGGCCGGGCATGGCGGCCGGAACCCTGAACAGCATCAGACGCTGGTACCCGGTCGTCCGGTAGAGGTCGGCAAGGTCGAGGAGCCCCTGATCGGTGCGGCGCAATCCGTCGAAGAATGCCGAGGCGACGGGGAAATAGATGATCAGTGTGGCCATCACCACCTTGGATGCCAGGCCATAGCCGAACCAAAGCACGAGGAGCGGCGCGATCGCGAACACCGGCAGGGCCTGGGTCACGACAAGCACTGGAAGCATGACACGGGTGAGAGCAGGGATGGCCGCCATGGCCAGCGCGGTTGCGATGCCGAGCACGACGCCGGCTATCAGGCCGAGCACGATTTCAAGCGCGGTGATCAAGGCATTGTCGAGGAGGTAGCTGGCATTGCCGATCAGCGCCGCATAGACCCGTGCCGGGCCCGGCAGCATGTAGGGCGGCGGCGCGGCGGCCCACACCAGGACCTGCCACAGGCCGATCAGGACCGCTGCGACGATCCCGGCGCCAACTAGTCTTCGCGCGGTGCGGCCACCCATCAGTTCGCGACACGCCTCATAGACGGGTCGCGTGCGAAGTCCGGCGTCTTTTGTGACATTCCCGTTCCTCCGCCGGTATGACCCGGATCAGGTTCGAAGGGTTCGGCCTCAGCCATCTCAGCCCGTGCGGGCACCCCTGGGGATGTGCTTTGTGACATTTTTTCTTCGCTGCTGGCAAGCGTAACTGATCGTCGAGACGGTTTCGCTTTGCCGCAGCTTGCTGATACAAGGGCGGTCTCTCCTTCACGTCGATCCAACGGAAACGCCCATGTCCACGATTACCGGCGTCATTGCGCCCAACCTGACGTTTTTCAACGACGATCTGTCGATAGCAACGGATCTCTACGTCGCCCATGCGAAATGGCTCCTGGAACAGGGATGCGCCGGGCTGGCACCGTTCGGCACGACGGGGGAGGCGCTTTCGGTGGGAATCGATGAGCGTATCGATGCGCTGCACGCGCTTGTAGCGGCGGGCATAGACCCGAAAAAGCTCATTCCTGGAACGGGTCTGACGGCGTTTTCCGATACGGCCCGGCTGTCCAAGGCCTGTCTGGAGGCGGGTTGTGCCGGCGTCATGGTGCTGCCGCCGTTCTACTTCAAATCCGTGCCCGACGACGGCCTCTTCCGGTACTTTGCCAAACTGATCGATGCTATCGGCCGCGACGATCTCAGGATCTACCTCTACCATATCCCGCAAGTGGCGGGTGTCGGCCTGCCCATCGACGTGGTGCGGCGACTGCGGACGGCGTTTCCGGACCAGATCGTCGGTATCAAGGACAGTTCCGGCGTCTGGGACAACACCAAGGCACTCCTGGAGATCGACGGACTGATCGTCTATCCGGGTTCGGAATTGCCGCTGATCGAGGCGATGGACCTCGGCGCGCCGGGCTGCATCACGGCAACCGCCAACCTGAACGCCGCGGCCGTTGCTGCGGTCATTGCCGCCTACCAAAGCGGCGACCGCGACCGCGCCGCCGCGCAGCATGAAAACGTCAAGGCGTTCCGCATGATCCTGCAGGATTACGCCCCGATCCCGGCGCAGAAACGATTGCTCTCGGAATGGCTGGGCGAGGCGAGACTGGCGACCTTGCGTCCACCGCTTCTGGAAATGAATCCGGCTGACGCGAGCACTCTTGCAGGTCAGTTGGCCGAGAAGTGCGGCTTTACCGGGGTTAGAGCATCGTGTGGTTAGCTTGACCCATTTGATGTGCAGGATCAGGATGTTCGGCGAGGCAAACAGCGCAGCGCGATGTGGGACATCGGGCAAGCTGTTTAACGCTGCCGACGGCCTGAT
>JANQQB010000342.1 GCA_028285165.1 Rhodobiaceae bacterium | reverse complement strand
AAGACGATGGCCGCCGGCACGATCGGCACCCGGGCCGGGCCGACCGGATAGCCGCACCCCATGCGGTGCAAAACGGCCTGCGCGCCGCCGGCCGCCTGTAGGCCGAAGGCGGAGCCGCCGGACAGAATCAGCGCGTCGACGCGGTCGACCGTGCGCGACGGGTCGAGCAGGTCGGTCTCGCGGGTGCCGGGCGCGCCGCCCGCGACATGGACCGAGGCGGTAAACGGTGCGTCAGCGAGCACGGCCGTGACGCCGGTTTTGATGGTCTCGTCATGGGCATTGCCGACCCGCACGCCGGCGACGTCGATGATGGTGTTGCTCGCTCCCGGACGCATTTTTCCCCCAATTTACTCACCGCGACATTACCAGACCGGATCGGTTCTTGATCCGGCCGGACGATCGGGCCAAACAGACATGCCGAATTTCGAAGGGGCCGCCAAGCGATGATTCCGAACGACATTCCCATCACCGAGAAGCTGATCGCCGATCACGGCCTGAAACCGGACGAATACCAGCGCATTCTCGACCTGATCGGACGTGAGCCGACGCTCACCGAGCTCGGCATCTTTTCGGCCATGTGGAACGAACATTGTTCCTACAAGAGCTCGAAAAAATGGCTGCGCACCCTGCCGACCGAGGGCGCCTGCGTGATCCAGGGGCCGGGCGAAAATGCCGGCGTCGTCGATATCGGCGACGGTCAGGCCGTGGTCTTCAAGATGGAGAGCCATAACCATCCGTCTTACATCGAACCCTATCAGGGCGCGGCGACCGGGGTCGGCGGCATCCTGCGCGACGTCTTTACGATGGGCGCGCGGCCGATCGCGGCGCTGAATGCGTTGCGCTTCGGCGATCCGGACCATGCCAAGACACGGCACCTGGTTTCCGGCGTCGTTGCCGGCATCGGCGGCTACGGCAATTCCTTCGGCGTGCCGACGGTCGGCGGCGAGGTGGAGTTTCATGCCGCCTACAACGGCAATTGCCTGGTCAATGCCTTCGCGCTCGGCCTCGCCGACAGCGACAAGATCTTTTATTCCAAGGCGACCGGCATCGGCATGCCGGTGGTCTATCTCGGCGCCAAGACCGGGCGCGACGGGGTCGGCGGCGCGACCATGGCGTCGGCCGAATTCGACGATACGATCGAAGAAAAGCGCCCGACCGTGCAGGTCGGCGACCCGTTCACCGAAAAGCGCCTGCTCGAAGCTTGCCTGGAACTGATGGCGACCGGCGCCGTTATCGCCATCCAGGACATGGGCGCGGCGGGGCTTACCTGTTCAGCGGTCGAAATGGGCGCGAAAGGCGATCTCGGCATCGAACTCGACCTCGACAAAGTGCCGGTGCGCGAGGAGCAGATGAGCGCCTATGAAATGATGCTGTCGGAAAGCCAGGAGCGCATGCTGATGGTGCTCTCGCCCGACAAGGAAGAGATCGCCAAGGCGATCTTCGACAAATGGGATCTCGACTTTGCGATCGTCGGCCACACGACCGACGACAAACGCTTCCGGATTTTCCACCAGGGCGACCTGGTCGCTGACCTGCCGATCAAGGAACTCGGCGACGAGGCACCGGAATACGACCGGCCGCACACGGCCCCGCCGGCGGTCGCGCCGTTCGATCCGGCAACGCTGCCGGCCGATGCGGATTGCGGCGCGCTGCTTGAGGCGCTGATCGGGTCGGAAAACCTCTGCTCCCGGCGCTGGGTCTTCGAACAATACGACTACCTGATCCAGGCCAACACGCTGCAGCGTCCGGGCGGCGATGCGGGCGTGGTGCGCATCGACGGCACGGACAAGGCGATCGCGGTCACCGTCGACGTGACGCCGCGCTATTGTTTTGCCGACCCGTTCGAGGGCGGCAAACAGGCGGTCGCCGAGGTCTGGCGCAATCTAACGGCCGTCGGCGCGACGCCGCTTGCCGTCTCCGACAATCTCAATTTCGGCAATCCGGAACGCCCGGAAATCATGGCCCAACTGGTCGGCTGCATCCAGGGCATCGGCGCGGCCTGCCGGGCACTCGACTTCCCCGTCGTGTCCGGCAATGTCTCGCTCTACAACGAAACCCACGGCGAGGCGATCCTGCCGACACCGGCAATTGCCGGGGTCGGGCTTCTGGAAGACCTGAAGCGGACGGCGACGATCGCCTTCAAGACAGAAGGCGAGGCGATCCTCCTGATCGGCGGACATGGAACGCATCTTGGGCAATCCGCCGCCCTGAAAGCGCTGACCGGCCAGGAGGCCGGAGCCCCGCCGCCGGTCGACCTCGATGCCGAACGGTCGCATGGCGACTTCGTGCGCGGCCTGATCGACGCGCAATCGGTGACCGCCTGCCACGACCTGTCGGATGGCGGCCTCGCCGTCGCGCTTGCCGAAATGGCGATGGCCGGCCGGATCGGCTGCCAGGTCGAGATCGGCGACGCGCCGGCGCTTGCAACGCTCTTCGGCGAGGACCAGGCGCGCTATCTCGTCACGGTGCCGGCCTCAGGGGCCGACGCGGTTCTGGACGCCGCAGGGCGCAGCGGCGTGCCGGTCGAGCGGCTCGGCACGACCGGCGGTTCCGATCTGATTGTTGCCGGCCGGCTGACGATATCGATTGAAAAGCTGCACGATCTCTACGAAAATTGGTTTCCTGCCTATATGAATCCTTATGAGGCTGCGGCCGAATGAGACCTGAGACAGGTCCGGCATAAAGTGGAGTACGAAGCATGGCCATGGATGCGCGCGAAATCGAAACGATGATCAAGGAAGCGCTGCCGGATGCGAGCGTGGAAATCCGCGATCTGGCCGGCGACGGCGATCATTATGCGGCGGTCGTGGTCTCCGAAGCGTTTCGCGGCAAGACACGGGTGCAGCAGCACCAGATGGTCTACAAGGCGCTGAAGGGCAATATGGGCGGCGTCCTGCATGCGCTCGCCCTGCAGACCAGCGCACCGGAGGCCTAAAGAAAGACCTTATTGCGATCGATCCGCCGATAATGACGGGCGGTCCTACCGAATCCGTTTTTCCGATTCTGCATCGAACAGCATTGCATCCTCGGCTGAAAACGTCAGGCCGACCGTGCCGCCGGAGGGCAGGGGATCGTCTTCACGGGCTTCCACGACAATGCGTTCGCCGTTTGCCGCGTTCAGATAGACATAAGAGACGCCGCCGAGGGATTCCGTCAGGTCCAGTTCGGGGCCGGTTCCGCCGGCCTCGATCCTCAAATGCTGCGGCCTAATGCCGACGATCACCTTGGTGCCCTCGGCCGGCAAGGTCGCTTTCACGCTGACGGGTGCCTCGCTGAGCGCCGGTGCATGCACGCCGCCGCTGTTGACAATGCCCTGGAAGAAATTCATCGACGGCGACCCGATGAAGCCCGCAACGAAGCGGTTGTCCGGGTCGCGATAAAGATCCATCGGCCGGCCGACCTGTTCGATATGACCGCCGCGCAGCACGACGATCTTGTCGGCGAGCGTCATCGCCTCGACCTGGTCGTGGGTAACATAGATCATGGTGGCGCCGATTTCCTTGTGCAGCCGCGCGATCTCGACCCGCATGTCGACCCGCAATTCGGCATCGAGATTGGAAAGTGGCTCGTCGAACAGGAACACGTCCGGGCCCCGCACGATCGCCCGACCGATCGCCACCCGCTGGCGCTGGCCGCCGGAAAGCGCCTTCGGCTTGCGCTTCAGATAGGGATCGAGCTTCAGGATGCGGCTCGCCTCGCCTACCTTTTCGTCGATTTCGGCGCGGGGATGGCCGTTCATTTTCAGGCCGAAGCCCATATTCTCCTCGACCGTCATGTGCGGATAAAGCGCGTAGGTCTGGAAGACCATGGCAACGCCGCGCTTGGCCGGATCCGCATGCGTGACATCGCGCCCGCCGATCCGGATGACGCCGTCAGTGGTCTCCTCCAGTCCCGCGACCATGCGCAGCAAGGTGGACTTGCCGCAGCCGGACGGCCCGACGAAGACGCAGAACTCGCCATCCTCGATCGTCAGGTTCACGCCGTGGATCACCTGTGCGGTACCGTAGCGCTTGACTGCGTTTTCCAGTGTTACGCCTGACATGGCTCACCCCGTTCGTGCTTGGGTTCTGATTTCGTCGGGAAATCGCCATTGTGCGATTTCGTCTTCAATGTCGGATGCCGTCTGCTGGAGGCGTGGCGCCAGGCATTCCAGATCGCCCAACGACTTGCGGTCTGTCGTCGATGTGACCGACAATCCGCCTTCAATGCGTCCGCCCGGGCTGAGGATCGGAAAGGCCAGGCAGACGATGCCGGGTTCGTGTTCCTCCCGGTCAAAGGCATAGCCGCGGGATCGGATGGCGCCGAGCTCGGCGCGTAGGGACGCCCGATCGACAAGTGTGTTGTCGGTGTAGCGCTGAAAGGATTGCTGCGGCAGCACGTCTTCCAGCGCCTTGTCGTCGAGAAAGGCGAGCATTGCCTTGCCGATCCCGGTGCAATAGGCCGGGCCGATCTTGCCGGCCTGGGAAAACATCTCGATCGCCTCGGCACCGCTGCGCTTGTCGACATAAAGCACCATGCCGTGGTCGAGCTGGGCCAGATGCACGGTCTCGCCGACATCCTGCGCCAACCGGTCCAGATAGGGGCGTGCAAGCGGCGCCAGCGAGGATTGCCGCCAGGCGGTATGGGCAAGCCGCACCAGACGCACGCCGAGCGAATAGACGCCGCGATCCGGGTCGTGGTGCAGGAAGCGCTGGCTGGTGAGCGTCTGGACCAGCCGGTAGAGCGTGGCTTTGGGAAAGTCCGAAATGCGCTCGAGCTCGGAGAAGCGCACCGGGCGGCCGAACGCGGCCACCTGGTCGAGCACTTCAAAAGCCTTGCCGATCGTCCCGTCGCCCGGGCGGCGGCTGGTCATGGTCGTCTCCTCCGTGATGCGGATGCGTTTCTTGCTTTCGTCGCTCCGTCACCGGTTGACAAGCATAGGGGAAACGCGGTTAGAATTTCAATATACAAAACTAAGTTCCAAATAGTGGGACAAACGGGAGGACATAATGCAGCCTACGCTCAAACTGTCCCTTGCGGCGCTCGTAACAAGTGCGGTTCTCGCGACAGGCGCGTCAGCCGAAGACAAGCTCACCGGCGATCTCAGGATCTTCCTCGACACGTCGAACCCGGCACCGCGGGCGACAATGGAAGCCATGATCGGACGTTTTCAGGAAAAGCATCCCGATCTGAACATCGAAACCACGGTGATCGACCGGGAAGCCTACAAGACCCAGATCCGCAACTTCCTGACCGCCAACGCGCCGGACGTCGCCACCTGGTATGCGGCCAACCGGATGCGGCCCTATGTGGAAGCCGGCCTGTTCGAGGACGTCTCGGACCTGTGGGCCGAGCCGGAGATCGCGGAAAACCTCGCCTCGACCAAGGGCGCGATGACCATTGACGGCAAACAATGGGGCGTGCCCTACACCTATTATCAATGGGGCGTCTATTACCGCGAGGACATCTTCAAGGAATTGGGCTTGAGCGAGCCGTCGACCTGGGAGGAGGAACTCGCCAATTGCCGCAAGATCCTGGAATCCGGTCGCAAGTGCTACACGATCGGCACCAAGTTCCTGTGGACCGCCGGCGGCTGGTTCGACTACCTCAACATGCGCATCAACGGCTTCGATTTCCATATGGCGCTTGCCCAGGGCGAGGTGGAGTGGACCGATGATCGCGTGCGTGCCACCTTCGCCGCATGGCGCGAACTCATCGACATGGGCGCCTATATCGACAACCACCAGACCTATAGCTGGCAGGAAGCGCTGCCCTTCATGGTGCAGGGGGAGGCGGCTGCCTACCTGATGGGCAATTTCGCGGTCGCGCCGCTGCGCGAGGCCGGCCTGACCGATGACCAGATCGACTTCTATCAATTTCCGGTCATCAATCCGGATGTCGAACTCGCCGAAGACGCGCCGACCGACACGTTCCACATTCCGGTCAACGCGACCAACAAGGACAATGCGCGGGCATTCCTCCGCTTTGTCGTGTCGACGGAAAACCAGACGATTATCAATGGCGGCGACGCACTCGGACAGCTTCCGGTGAACGCCCAATCGACGGTCGATGACGACGAATTCCTGAACCAGGGTTTTGAAATGCTGTCGTCCAACAGTCCGGGCGGCGTGGCGCAATTCTTCGACCGGGACTTCCCGGCCGAGATGGCCAAGGCCGGCATGGAGGGCCTGCAGGAATTCATGGTCCGGCCGGACAATCTCGATCGGATCCTGGCCCGGCTGGAACGCGTGCGCAAGCGCGTCTACCGCTGATGCGAAAGGGTTTCGCGGCGGCGGCTTTCCGCGAAACCCGACTTATCCGCCGCCCGGCGGCAAAGCCTGGACAGGAAGGAGTCGCGCCATCGCTACTCTCGCAGACATGTCTGGCCCGAAAGATCCGACCCCGCCTGTAAGCGAACGGCGCGGCTGGAACCAGCAGGCGATTGCGCCCTGGCTGTTCCTGGCGCCCGGCGTCCTGTTCTTCCTGTTTTATGTGATCTTCCCGGTCTTCCAGTCCTTCGGCATCTCGCTTTACGAATGGGACGGGCTCGGCGAGGCGCGCTATGTCGGCCTCGGCAATTACGAGGAGCTCTACTGGGACGACGCCTTCTACGTCTCGCTCCGGAACAACCTGATCTGGCTGGTGCTCTACCTGCTCGCCATCCCCGCGGGCCTGTTCATCGCCCTGTTCCTGAACCAGACCGTGACCGGGATCCGGCTCTACAAGTCGCTGTTCTTCTTTCCCTTCGTCATTTCCCAGGTCGTGGTGGGACTGGTCTTCACCTGGTTTTACGATCCGACCTTCGGGCTCTTCAATTCGATCATCGGCCTGTTCGGCCTAGGGCCGATCAGCGTACTGGGGGACGAGCGGTTTGTCACGATCGGCATCATCGCGGCCGGCCTCTGGCCGCAGACCGCCTATTGCATGATCCTCTACCTGACCGGTTTGAATGCGGTCGATCCGGAACAGATCGAAGCCGGCCGCCTCGACGGTGCAAAAGGCTGGCGCATGTTGTGGTACGTCATCCTGCCGCAATTGAAGCCGGCGACCTTCATCGCCTTCGTCGTCACCATCATCGGGGCGCTGCGCTCCTTCGACCTGATCTCGATCATGACAAATGGCGGCCCGTTCGGCGAAAGCCGGGTGCTGTCGTTCTACATGTTCGAGGTGGCGCTGTCCGAATACGGGTTCCGGCTCGGCTACGGTGCGGCGATCGCCGTCATTCTGTTCCTGATCATGCTGTGCTTCATCGCCTATTTCCTGTGGAGCATGTACCAGGGCGAGAAGGGGCGCTGAGATGTTTCCGACCCCGATCGAACGCACCCCGCGCTCCTGGCAGGTGACCTATCAAGCGCTTTTGCCGCTGGCGCTCGTCCTGTGGCTCCTGCCGCTGATCGCGGTGGCGATCTTTTCGATCAAGCCGGAGGCGGATTTCGCCAACGCAAACTACTGGGGCATGCCGTCCTCGTTCGAGGGCTTTGCGAATTATTCGCTGGTCTTCACCGGCTCCGACATGCCGCGCTACCTGCTCAATTCCTTCCTGATCACAGTGCCGACCGTGATCGGCGCGGTGGCGCTTTCTTGCATGACCGGCTTTGCACTCGGCGTCTACAAGTTCCGCTCCAACCTCTTGATTTTCTTCATGTTCATTGCGGGAAACTTCGTGCCGTTCCAGATCCTGATGGTGCCGGTGCGGGACCTGACGGTCAATCTGGGGCTCTACAATACCAAGACCGGCCTGGTGCTCTTCCACATCGCCTTCCAGACCGGCTTCTGCACACTCTTCATGCGCAATTTCATCCGCGCGCTGCCGCATGAACTGATCGAGGCGGCCCGGGTCGAGGGCATCGCGGAATGGCGCATCTTCTGGTACATCGTGCTGCCCCTGATGAAGCCGGCGATCGCGGCCCTGTCCGTCTTGATCTTCACCTTCATCTGGAACGATTTCTTCTGGGCCGTGGTGCTGACACAAGGGGTGGAAAGCCAGCCCGTAACCGCCGGCATCACCTCGTTCAACGCGCAATACCGCGCCGCCTATCACCTGATGAGCGCGGGTTCGATCGTCGCCGCCCTGCCGCCCGTCGCCATGTTTTTCCTGATGCAGAAGCACTTTATCGCGGGCCTGACACTCGGCGCCGTGAAGTAGGACAGACCCTAATGCCCAAGATCGCCTTTATCGGCGCGGGCTCCACGATCTTCATGAAGAACATCGTCGGGGACGCACTGCAATTCGAGAGCCTGTCGGACGCGACGATCGCGCTGATGGATATCGACCGCAAACGGCTTGCCGAAAGCGAGACCGTCGCAAAGACGCTCGCCCGGCTTGCCGGCGCAGGCGCGCGCATCGAGACCCATACCGACCAGCGTCGCTGCATCGAGGGGGCGGATTTTGTCATCGTCGCCTTTCAGATCGGCGGCTACCGGCCCGCGACGGTGACCGATTTCGACGTGCCCAAACGGTTCGGCCTGCGCCAGACCATCGGCGATACGATGGGGGTCGGCGGCATCATGCGCGCGCTGCGGACCGTGCCGCATCTCTGGCGGCTGGCGGACGACATGCGGGCCGTCTGTCCGAACGCATTGCTTCTGCAATACGTCAACCCCATGGCGATCAACACATGGGCGCTTGCCGAACGCTATCCGGACATCCGCCAGGTCGGGCTTTGCCACTCCGTACAGAACACGGTGGAAGAACTCGCTCACGATCTGGATATGGACACGGACGATTTCCGATACCGGGTGGCCGGCATCAACCACGTCGCCTTTTTCCTCAAGCTGGAGGACAAGAACGGCCGTGATCTCTATCCCGCGCTGTTCCGGGGCTACCGGGAGGGTCGGTTGCCGAAACCGCCCCTGCTGATGCCGCGCTGTCCCAACCACGTGCGCTACGAGGTGATGGCGCAGCTCGGCTATTTCTGCACCGAGAGTTCGGAGCATTTGGCCGAATATGTGCCCTGGTTCATCAAGGAGGGGCGGGACGACCTCATCGAGCGGTTCGGCATTCCGCTCGATGAATATCCGGCCCGGTGCGAAGAACAGGCGGCCGACTGGGCGGCGCAGTCCGAGGCGCACCTGAAGGGCGAAGGCATCGCACTGAAGAAAAGCCACGAATTTGCCGCCGACCTGATGGACGCCGTGGTGACGGACCGGCCATTGACGATCTACGGCAACCTGCCGAACACCGGACAGATTCCGCAATTGCCGCCGGGCGCGACGGTCGAAACACCTTGCCTGGTCGATGCCAACGGTATTGCGCCGACTGTCGTTTCCGATATTCCTCCCCAGCTCGTTGCGCTGATGCGCACCCAGATCAACGTCCAGGAACTGACCGTGCGGGCGCTGGTCGACGAGACGATCGAATATGCGTATCACGCTGCGATGATGGATCCGCATACGGCGGCCGAGCTTGATCTCGGGCAGATCCGGTCGCTGATGGATGCGCTGATTGCCGAACACGGCGACTGGCTGCCGGACTGGGCGCATGCGCGCCGGGTGGCCTGATTGGCGGTTGGCGGTCGGGGGAAGGGGATAGACGTGCAGACAAGGCCGGACTGGATTGCCGTCGACTGGGGAACGTCGCATCTGCGTGCCTGGGCGATGTCCGGCTCTTCGATCGTCGACGAAGCGCGGTCGGACCGCGGCATGAACACGCTGGCGTGGGACGAATTCGAACCGGCGTTGCTTGACTGCGTGCACCCTTGGCTTGGTGCCGCGGTGGTTCCCGTGATCGCCTGCGGCATGGTCGGGTCGCGCCAGGGATGGGTCGAAGCGCCGTACATGTGCGTGCCCGCCGTACCGGTCCAGGCCGGCCTGACGCGGGCGCCGGTCCATGACACGCGGATCGAGGTCTGGGTGACGCCTGGTCTGAAACAGGTCGAGCCGCCGGACGTGATGCGCGGCGAGGAAGTGCAGATCGCCGGATTTCTGTCGCACAGGCCGGACTTTGACGGCTTCGTGTGCCTGCCGGGAACCCACACCAAATGGGCTCGGGTGTCGGAGGGCCAAGTGGTCGGGTTCCGGACATTCATGACCGGCGAGGTTTTTGCGCTTTTGAGCGAGCAGTCGGTGCTGCGTCATACGCTTGGCAAAATCGGATGGGACAGGGTCGCCTTTCTGGAGGCAGTGGCGGACAGTATTCAGCGCCCCGAAGATTTCGGTGCCCATCTTTTCGGGGTGCGGGCCGGAGCGTTGATTGCCGGGCTCGAGCCCGAGCGGGCGCGGGCGCGGCTCTCTGGGCTGCTTGTCGGCCTGGAACTGGCCGGAACGCGGCACGACTGGCAGGGACGGGAGATTGCGCTTGTCGGGGCCACGGACCTGTCGGAAATCTACGCTGAAGCGCTTGCCGAACAGGGGTCCAAACCGTCCGTGTTTTCCGGCGATGCCATGACCGTCGCCGGACTGATCGAGGCGCGCGCGCATGTGAAGGAGGCGGTATCGTGAGCCGGCCGATCATTGCCATCCTGCGGGGCCTCGTTCCCGAGGACGCCGTGCCGATCACCGAGGTTCTTATCGAGGCAGGCATCGATCGCGTCGAGGTTCCCCTGAACTCGCCGGACCCGTTTGAGAGCATCCGCGCCATGGCGGACCGGTTCGGGACTATGGCGACGATCGGCGCCGGCACCGTGTTGCGGCCGGACGACGTCGCCCGGCTTGTCGAAGCCGGCGGCCGCATGGTCGTTTCGCCGAATTGCGACCCGGAAGTGATTGCCGCGACCAAGGCAAGCGGGCTTTCAAGCTATCCGGGCGTCTTCACGGCAACAGAGTGTTTTGCCGCGCTGAAGGCCGGTGCCGACGGGCTGAAGATCTTCCCGGCCTCGAAACTCGGCGTCGACGGCATGGCCGCCTTGAAAGCCGTGCTGCCGGCAGAGCTTGAAGTCTACGCGGTCGGCGGCGTCGGCGCTGCGGATTTTGCCGGCTGGCTGTCGGCCGGCGCGACCGGGTTCGGCATCGGATCCGCGCTGTTCAAGGCTGGCGATTCCGCCGCTGATGTCCGACCGCGGGCCAAAGCGATCGTCGCCGCGTTCGACGAGGCCTCAGCATGAATGGCCCCTATGATCTCCGCATGCCGCCAGGTCGGTTGCCGGTGGACCGGCAATGAACCGCGCCACCGGCGTCTGCTATTATCCGGAACATTGGCCGGAGGAGCTCTGGGTCGAGGACGCGGCGCGCATGGCGGCGGCCGGGTTGACCTATGTGCGGATCGGCGAATTTGCCTGGTCGCGGCTGGAACCGCAGCCGGACGTATTTGACTTCGACTGGCTCGACCGGGCGATCGATGTTCTGGCGTCGGCTGGACTGAAGGTCGTGCTCGGTACGCCGACCGCCACGCCGCCGCGCTGGATGCTTGACCGGCATTCGGACATGCTCGCACTCGACGGGGAGGGGCGGCCGCGGAGTTTCGGCTCACGCCGGCACTATTGTTTCAGCCATGCCGGCTACCGGGAGGAATGCCGCCGCATCGTGACATCGCTTGCCGAGCGTTATGGCGCCGACACCCGTATTGCCGCCTGGCAGATCGATAATGAATACGGCTGCCATGACACGGTATTGAGCTATTCCGATGCCGCGCGCGCAGCCTTTCGGACCTGGCTTGCGGACTGCTACGGGTCGATCGACGCTTTGAACCGCGCATGGGGCAATGTGTTCTGGTCGATGGACTATGCGACGTTTGACCAGATCGACCTGCCGATGCTGACGGTGACGGAGCCGAACCCGGCGCATGTCATGGCGTTTCGGCGATTTTCGTCGGACCAGGTCGTGCGCTTCAATCGCGTGCAGGCCGATGTCATCCGCTCGCATAGCCACGCGCCGCTGATCCACAATTACATGGGCCGGGTGCTGTCCTTTGATCACTTTGCCGTCGGGGCGGATCTCGACATCGCATCCTGGGACAGTTATCCGCTCGGCTTCCTATCGGAACGCCTTGAGGCATCGGACGACTGGAAACGCACGTTTCTGCGCCAGGGCGATCCGGATTTCCAGGCCTTTCACCATGATCTCTATCGCGCGGTCGGGCGTGGCCGGTTTTGGGTGATGGAGCAACAGCCCGGACCGGTGAATTGGGCGCCGTTCAACCCGGCACCCTTGCCGGGCATGGTGCGGCTCTGGTCGCTTGAAGCGTTCGCGCACGGCGCGGAAGTCGTGTCCTATTTCCGCTGGCGCCAGGCGCCTTTCGGACAGGAGCAGCACCATGCGGGGCTGGTACGGCCCGACAATGACGCAGCACCCGGGCTTGCAGAAGCCTGCATGGTCGTGGATGAGATCGCGGACCTGCCGCCGCCAGGCACAGAGCCGGCATCGGTTGCGCTTGTGTTCGATTACGCATCGGCCTGGGCCTGGGAAACCCAGCCCCAGGGCGCCGATTTCGACTATTTCCGGCTCGTCTTTGCCGCCTACCGGGCGCTTCGCCGGGCCGGTCTGTCGATTGACATCCTGCCGCCCGATACCGCCGACCTGTCCGGCTATCGTCTGGTTCTGATGCCCGGCCTCGCCACGGTTCCACCGGTGCTGCGCGCGGCGATCGGCGCGGCTGAAGGCGTGGTTCTGGCAGGGCCGCGGACCAATGCCAAGACCACGGAGTTTGCGGTCCCGGTCCCTCTGCCGCCTGACCTGCCTGGCCTTTCAGCGACCGTGACACAAGTCGAAAGCCTGCCGCCGAACGTCGACGTTCCGCTTTCCGGCGGTGGCGGGTTAGGGCATTGGTTCGAACATCTGGAAACGACGACCGGACACTTGTTAACGACAGAGGAGGGGACGCCGGCTCTCGTCGGTGAGGATCGTCGGTGGTACTTGGCCGGCTGGCCGGATTCAAAAGCCTTCGACCGGATCGTCGCCTTGGCCGCCAAGGCGGCCGGCCTGGAAACCGAAAGGCTCGCCGACGGTGTCCGTATCCGCGATTGCGGGTCAGTGCGCTTCGTCTTCAATTACGGTGCCGACGCACAACCCTATCGCAACGAGACCGTACCGGCGGCCGGCGTGCTGCTCATGGCGCGATGAACACCGGCTCCCTTTAATCGCCGGTCGGGCGCGCCATATTCCGGGCTACGGCAAACGGTCGACCGCGAAGCTGTGCCTCTGGACGGTTCTGCGGATACCGGCTATGAGCTACAGCAATGTCGGCCGGGCACGCGCATAACCGGCTATCAGGGCCAAATCAAACCTTCGCCGGACCTTGAACCCGGCTGCAAAGGAGACCGACCATGAGCACCATCAACGACTGGATCGATAACGAGGTCAAAACCAACGACGTCGTGCTTTTCATGAAAGGCACGCCGACCTTTCCGCAATGCGGGTTTTCCGGCCAGGTCGTCCAGATCCTCGATTACCTCGACGTCGACTACAAGGGCATCAACGTGCTCGACAACGAAGATGTGCGCAACGGCATCAAGGAATACGCCAATTGGCCGACCATTCCGCAGCTCTACGTGAAGGGCGAGTTTGTCGGAGGCTGCGATATCCTGCGGGAAATGTTCCAGGCCGGCGAGCTGCAGGACCATTTCAAGGGCAACGGCATCACGGTTCGCGAAACCGCTTGAGCGGCTCTTTCGGAACAGGTCATGACGGGGGCTTCGGCTCCCGTTTTTTGTTGCGCCGGAAAGTCTTTCTTTGTCGGTCCGAGAGGGATGCCGGCTGATAAAGACGCGTTCGGTTTCCCGCGCACATACGGACATTTCCAAGTCAGGAAATGACTTTAAGCTATTGGTATTTCTTTATTTTTGATCCGCGCGGCGGTCATGCGCACGCTGCCTTACATAAATGTAAAGCTCACAAGAACTGGCTGCAAGGTACGCAAACCATCTTCGGTTCATCGAAGGGCGAGGTGCTCTTCGCCAAACCGAAATGGAGACAAGAAATGAACAAGAAGATGATCGCCGGCGGTGCGCTGGCAGCGATGATTGCGGCGACGGGAATTGCCGGTGTGGTCATGGCACAGCAACCCGGCACGCCTCCGGCACTTAGCGAAGCGCAGGCGATCGAGATTGCGCTGGCCCGGGTCCCCGGTGAAATCCAGGAGACCGAGCTTGAACGCGAAGACGGCAAGCAGGTGTACGAGATCGAAATCCTGACGGCCGACGGCCAGGAGATGGAAGTCGAGATCGACGCCTCCGACGGTACCGTGCTTGAAGTCGAGCGGGAAGACCGGGACGATGACGACGACAAAGACAAATCTCCCTCCTGATTTGGGGTAGGGCCTTCCCAACCCGGACCCGTTTCAAGGAGAGGTCGCCAACCGAGGCGACCTTTTCTGTTTCCGCAATGCGGGGTAAGCAGCCTCATGAGAATCATGCTTTTGGAAGACGACAAGGAACTGGGGCCCTGGATCACGGGCGGTCTGCGGGAAGAGGGCCATGTCGTCGATCACTTCACGGATGGCAAGGAAGCGCTCCTTGCCGCCATGGGTCAGGATTACGATCTCCTGATCCTCGACCGCATGGTGCCGGGACTCGATGGGCTTGCCGTGCTGAAGTCGCTGCGCGCATCGAAAGACACAACACCTGCTTTGTTCCTGACAGCCCTTGGCGAAGTGGAGTCCCGCGTCGAAGGCTTTGAGGCCGGCGGCGACGACTACCTCACAAAGCCCTTCGCTTTCGTCGAATTGTCGGCGCGAGTGAACGCCCTCGGTCGGCGGCGAGAGCATGCCGACATGTCGGGTGGCGAACCGACGGTGTTGCGGCATGGCGATCTCAGTCTCGACCTCATTTCCCGGCGCTGCGAACGAAAGGGCCAAGCCATCGAATTGATGGCCAAGGAATTCAAGCTCCTGGAATATTTCATGCGCCGACCGGGCCGATTGGTGACCCGCACCATGCTGCTCGAACAGGTCTGGGACATGAGCTTCGATCCCACGACGAGCGTGGTGGAGACCCATATCAGCCGGCTGCGCTCGAAGATCGACAAGCCTTTTGACCAAGACCTGATCCGGACCCGACGGGGCGAAGGTTATGTCTTCGGGCGTTAGTGCGGCGCACTGGATGCGCGGACTCGTCCGTTCATCGATCCTGCGGCTGACACTCCTCCTGTCGGTGATCTTCGCGCTTGGCATGGCCGTTGCCATCCTGCTTGCGACGACGTTTGGCCGCGATGCTGTCCTGCAGCGTGTCGATGCCGCGCTCGTCGAACTCGCCAGGACGGTGGCGGCGGACGAGAGTCCGACAGATACACCTTCCGTCATCATCCGGCCGCTGTCGGATCTCGGTACGCTGCCGCGTCCGTTTGCACGGGTTGCGGCCGAGGGCGGCGGCACCGTCGACCTCGAAGACGACTACCGGCGGTCCGAGGCTTGGCGGGTGTTGGTGGCCAGGGATGCCAGGGGAACCGAAATCCTGATCGCACTCCCGCTGGATGACAGCGACGACGCCCTCGAATTACTGGGCGGTATCCTTTGGACCACGGCAGGTTTCGTCCTGATCGTCACCATCGCAATCGGCGTCGCGGCGGGCCTTCTTTCGCAACGCCGGCTGATACGGATCAACGATACACTGACGCGGCTCGCCGAGGGCGATCTGCAGGCGCGGACAGGCATCGGTCGTTCACGAGACGACCTGGATGACCTGGCGCGGGACATCGACAACACCGCCGCCGCCCTGGAGCGGCTCGTCACGCAAACCCGCACTCTCAGCGCAAGCCTCGCTCACGATCTCAGGACACCCGTTGCAAGGCTTCGGGCGCGGCTGGAAAAGCTGCCGGAGGGAGAGGAACGCGCCGCAGCTCTTGCCGAAGCCGAACGTTTGTCCGGTATCTTCGATACGATCATGCGGGTGGCCCGGATCGAAGCGGGACACGGCACGGACGGTTTCGAGTCCGTCGAACTCGGGGACTTGCTTGCCGAACTTGAAGAGACGTTCGGTGCCGTTGTCGAAGACGGCGGCAAACGACTGATCGCGATCAGCGAGCGTGCTGGAACCGTGTTCGCCGATCGCAGGATGCTAGTCCAGGCCATGGCAAACCTGATCCAGAACGCCATGGTTCACGGCGGACCTGACCTAACCCTGTTCGTACGGGAGCAGGAGATCGGCGTTGCCGACAATGGCGAAGGGGTCGACCCGACACACTATGCGGACATCATAAAGCCGATGGTCCGTCTCGACACCGCGCGCGAGAGCGACGGCACAGGTCTGGGCCTGGCCCTCGTGCGCGCTGTCGCCGATCGGCATGGCGCGCAGCTCAGCCTTTCAGACAATCATCCCCGAGGCCTGCGCGTCGCGCTGAAGTTTACAAAGATGTAAGCCGGCGGTCAGCCAGTCGCAAAGCCCGGTCTCCATATCATACCAACGGAGATGACTTTTGACCCCTCTGACCGGAATGATTTGACGCTGTGGGTAGGCGCGGTTCGCGCGGTGATGCCTAGCATCATAAGCGGGCCGCAACGCCGCCACAGCGTCAAAGCATCCGGCCTTTGGTGGCCCCTCCAGGACCGCTGGGCAGCGTTGCGTCGCTTGACCGATGCCCCGCATCGCTCTGCCCGACGCGCCTTGCCAGCGGTCCTGGAGAGGCCATCAGAGGGGTCAAAAGTCATCACCGTTGGTATCAATTTCATCGAAACGATGAAGACCATGGAGATCAAAACGATGAAACCTCTGCTTTCAAAAGCCGCTTCGTTCGCTGCGGGCGGTGTCGCCCTTCTTGTGGGACTTGCACTGGCCGGACTGGGCCTCTGGTTTTTGGTCATCCTTGCGATGGTCGGCCTGGTGGCCTTTGGGCTGGCTCTGATCGCTGCGCCCTTTGTGGTGGTGGATCCAGACGGCGAGGGCAGCTTCAGTGCGGAATTTGTTCGCCAAGACAAATCGACCGGCTGACTTGCGATAAAGATGGACCCCGTCGATTCGGTGCGCATCACGTCGCTGACGCCGCACATGCTGCATGGCTGCGCGGGCGATGCCGGTGCGGCGTTGTAAGCGGACTTTCGATACCGCATACAGGAGCGAATGCGTTGCTGGCGGTATTGGAAGGCGGCATGGAAAGTACGGATCAGAAGTCTGTTGGAATGGTGCGAGACAGCCTGGCCGAGGCGCAGATGACGGTTCGGGCCTATGACACCAAGGCGCAGATCGTCGGGGTCGGGTATATTTTCGCGCTTGGGATCGTCGCGCAGATCAGCGAATTGCTGCCCGAGCGTCCCGATTACCCGCTTATCCTGGTGCTGATGGGCTGGGTTGTGGTCATGGTCCCGATCATTCTGTTCGGATACGTCCTTTATCCCACGCGCAAGACCGCACCGAACGTCAGCCAGGATTTTGAAGCGAAGCTGGAGCAGGTGCTCTATGTCGAGTCGACCCGATACGCGACAGTGGAGGATCTGCGCGCTGCCGTGATGCGCAGCGAGCCCCTCGACGAGTACTGCTTTGAATTGCTCAAGGTCTCGAAACTGCGCGAGCTCAAACGCAAGCGATTCCTGCGCGGTCTGTTTGCCGCCGCCATCGCCTTCGTGCTCCTGTTCCTCAGCCACCTCCTCAGAAGCGGTATGTAAGCTTACTAGGGATGGTCTGGAGCGATTTCGGCCACGTGATGCGTCGGGCAACAACATGGCTCGATATGGCAGATCGTGACGGGGGCTTTGGCTCCCGTTTTGGTTTGTCGTATCCGCATTCAGGTCAGGTCAGGTCATCCGATCTGAACAGAGGTCCGTGAAGAGACCGCTCCATACATACCTATTGCTTGGTTGAGTTACGTTATAACATTGAATAACAATCGGACGGACCGGCAGTCGGGATTCTGCTTCCGACTTGCTGACAGCGCCTTCCGGCAGTGTCGGGAGACGGTGTTTCGTTCAGATGAGCCAGGTGATCGGGGTCTGCGGCATGGTTCTGGTTCGAGAAACCGAAAACGATGACGCCGTTGCTGTCGGCGTGACGGATACACCCGACGGTCTGTCTGCGATCCATCAACCGGGATGCGCGGCCGCCATCTGGCGGCGCGATCCGCTGCCTGCGTTCCAGACCTGGATCGATGCGCTGCCGCCCGAGCACCTGCCCAGGGCGCGCATGATGCTGCGCTGCGAACACATCCGCGATGCCATGTTCCAGATCTGCGAAGTGGCGGGCACGCCCGACTGCGACGACCGGGTCAGGCTGATCGAGGACACCGCGGCTCTGGCAGACATTTTCGCCAGGCTCATGGGAGCGCCTTTTCTGCGGCTGCGTTTCGACGTCGTGACGGATAACGCGTGCCGAAAGTTCCACATCGATGCCGTGACGGCGCGCCTGGTGTGCACCTATCGCGGGACGGGTACGCAATACGGGTTTTCCGCCGATGGTGCCGAGCCCCGGCGCGTGTTCACCGTGCCGACCGGTGCGCCGATCCTTCTGCGCGGCACTCTCTGGCCCGAACAGCCGCGCACGGGCCTGAAGCACCGCTCTCCTCCCATCGAAGGGACCGGTGAAACACGGCTGCTTCTCGTTCTCGATCCCGTTTTCGATCCGGAAGGCCAACCCGATCGGAAATCCCTCCATTGATAAGAGCCAAAAGAGGAAACCTGAGATGAAAACACGTGCAGCCATTGCCTGGGAACCGAACAGACCTTTGGAGATAGAGGAAATCGACCTTGAGGGTCCCAAGGAGGGCGAGGTTCTTGTTCGCATTGTAACGACCAGCCTCTGCCACACCGATGTTTTCACCTTGTCCGGTGAAGACCCTGAGGGGTTGTTTCCCTGCATCCTGGGTCATGAAGGCTGCGGCATCGTGGAGGAAGTGGGCAAGGGCGTCACGTCCGTCGCACCGGGAGACCATGTGATCCCGCTCTATGTTCCCGAAGATCCCGACTGCCCCTACATCAAGTCGGGCAAGACCAATCTCTGCCAGACCATCCGCAAGACTCAAGGCGCTGGAGTGATGCCGGACGGGACGTCCCGTTTCTCCTATAAGGGCAAGCAGATCCTGCATTATATGGGCACCAGCACGTTCAGCGAATACACGGTCCTGCCGGAGATCTCGGTGGCCAAGATCACCAAGGAAGCGCCGCTGTCCAAGGCTTCTGTGATGGGCTGTGCCGTGCCGACCGGTATTGGAGCGGTCCGCAATACCGCCAAGGTCGAAGCCGGCGCCACGGTGGCCGTTTTCGGCCTGGGTGCCGTCGGCATGGCGGTGATCCAGGGCGCGGTCTTGAACGGCGCATCGCGCATCATCGGCATCGACATCAACGAGGGGAAATTTCCGTTGGCAAAATCCCTCGGGGCCACGGAATGCCTCAATCCGAAGGATTACAAGCAGCCGATCCAGGAAGTCCTGGTCGAGATGACCGACGGGGGCCTCGACTACACGTTCGAAGCCGTCGGCAACGTCAATCTCATGCGTTCAGCCCTTGAGGCGTGTCACAAGGGGTGGGGCGAATGCACCGTGATCGGCGTGGCAGGTGCCGGGCAGGAAATCGCGACACGGCCGTTCCAGCTCGTCACCGGTCGGGTCTGGCGCGGCACCGCCTTCGGCGGTGTTCTGGGCCGCAGCCAATTGCCGGGCATGGTCGACGAATGGCTGCGCGGGGATTTCGATGTCGATCCCTACATCACGCACAACATGACACACAGCCAGATCAACACCGCGTTCGATCTGCTGAAGGCGGGAAAATCGATCCGCTCGGTCATCCATTTCCAACCGAGGGACACCATGTCGGTCAATTCCCTGCCGGGGGAAATCGTTCCTGAATAGGGGATTGTGATCGCCGACGCGCAGAGTGGGCGCGGACAGGAACGCACAAACCGGTTGCTTTCTGAACTCACAGATTTGTTCCCTGCAAGCGGCGAGCCTTGCAGGGAACCGGCCGGTTCACATTGGCTTCCGATGCGCTCCAACAACCAAAATCACTGCGCCCAAAGGCCTGCTCCCGCGCCGTCTATACAAAGGCGAACAATACGCCGGCGTGAGAAGACATAGAGTGAGGCTCGGCAGCACCGCACAATTAATTGTAAATTTTACGAATTTGTTATATTTAACGAGTGTTTAATGCCGTTATCGTAACAAAAAAACATAAGGGACCAGGATGTTGTCAACCAAAGCTGGCACAACTTGGCAACTTGCAACCCGTCGCTTTTGGGGCAAATTTCTTGTGGCGAGGCATCTTCTCAATTCTTCAGCACTGACAACGCTGGTCTTGGCTTCCGCAGTGAGCCTTGTGCCGGTTTCGGCCGGATCGCAGACGGTTACGATCGATGGCGGGGGGCCGGTCGCGTCTCCGCTGGATTTGGTTGCCGATACATTCTTTACCTCGATTGTCCTTGATAACGGGGCCGTCATACAGGCGGCGGACCCGCTTGACGATCTGGTGGTTCAAGGTGGCCCGTCGACCATTGATGTGACGGGTACGGGCACGATAAGCGCCGACATTACCGCGGGCGCCGGTTTCGATATTCAGGTCAATGGAAGCGGCGGGACGGGCACCTTGGTGTTAAGTGGCGTGAATACGCACGGAATCACCACGCTCAGTGCCGGCACCTTGTCCATTCAAAACAATGTGGCGATCGGCTCTTCGCTCGTGGCTGTCGACGGCACGACAGTGGACTTTGGAAACGGCATCAGCCAGCCCGACCCCGTTTCAATTACGGGCACGGTGAATTTCAACCAGACAGGCGGCACAGCATCGCAATCAGGGCCCATCTCCGGAACCGGCGCGCTCAACAAGACGGGGTCTGGAATCCTGGAGATCTCTTCTCCTACAAACTCTTTCAGCGGCGGTACGACGGTCAGTGCGGGTGTCCTTGATTTGGTGGGGGTCGGCGCACTCCCGTCAACCACCATCAACATCACAGGCGGCGAGTTGCAAACCAATGGCGGCGGGCTGGCTGCCGGTGCAACGATCACGCAGACCGGTGGAACGTTCGACATCAATGGCAATGAGACGATCACGACACTCGACAATCAGGCAGGGAATGCCGATGTTGCGTTCGGTGCCACATTCGGTGCGACCACCATCAACAATGGAAATGGCGCGGCATTTTCAGCGCAGTTCAGCAGCGCCGGTACGGTGAATGCGACAACCGTTACGAACAACGGGGGCGTGATCGTAAACTCCGGAACATTCGGTACCAACACGCTTACCAACAATGCCAACGGTCTGATCACGAATTCCGGCAACCTTAACTCGGCCACCCAAATCGATAACAATGCCGGAGCGACACTCACCTCCTCCGGAACTGTCACCGGTGGTGCGGTGAACGATGGCACAATCAACGGCGCGGGCACTTTCAACGGTGCCATCACCAACAACAATATCTTCAATGTAACCAACGCCCTGTTGGGAAACGGTGCCTTCACCAATGCGGCGACCCTTAATGTGACGGGCGGGTCGTTCACCGGCCTTACATCCATTGCAAACAGCGGCACGGCCACAGTTTCGACCGGCCAGAATCTGGGCGCGACCACCTTCACCCAATCGGCCGGCGCGTTTGTCGTCAACGGCACCTTTACAGGTACGACAACGATCAACGGCGGTAATCTCAGCGGCGTCGGAACGCTCAACGGCGCGGTGTCGATCAACAATGGCGGGACCTTCGCGCCGGGCAATTCGATCGGCACGACGAATGTCAACGGGAACTTGACCTTCGATCCGGGATCCACCTATCAGGTGGAAGTGAACCCTAACGGGACGTCCGATCTGATCACCGCGACCGGTACGGCCACCATCAATGGCGGTACGGTGGCGATCCTACCCGAGGCGGGGACCTACGCGGATGCGACCACCTACACCATCTTGACCGCCACAGGCGGTGTCACGGGGCAATTCGACACCACGACAATCGACGCGAACTTTGCCTTTCTGACACCCACGCTGAGCGCTGACCCCAACAACATTTTTCTTGAGCTGCGGCGCGCCATCATGCCGGACGCGACACCGGTGAGTTTTGCAAGCGTCGCGGAAACCCGAAACCAAAGAAACCTTGGTTTGGCGCTGGACAATGACCAGATCGTCGCCGGTTCCGAATTGCAGGAGGTGATCAACGAGATCATCGTCCAGTCACCGCAGGAAGCGCGCAATTCATACGAAGACCTCGATGGCGAAGTTCATGCGGCCGGGATTTCGGCGAATATGTTGGCGCTGCAAAATGTGGTGGGAACGATCGTCGATGAAGTTTCGGCATCAGGCATCGGACCCGGTTCCAACGGCGGATCGCAATTCGGCGCCCGGACGAACGCGTCGATAGCGGCTGCCTATGCCGCTGTCGACGGTGCGAACGATAGTGCGCGAAAGGCGGCTGCCGTGCTTGCGGCCGACGCGGCACTGGAGAGACGCCAGGCGCGTCGTGCCGCATCCGATAACACCTTGGAAATCAACGATCCCGTCACCCGCACCTATAACGCCGGTATCGTTTCGCAACCGCCTGCCGACGACAAACGTTTTGCGGCATGGCTGCGCGGTTTCGGCGCCTTTGGCGAAATCGAAGACGACGGCAACGGGTCTGTGGTCGACCACTGGTCGGCAGGAATGCTGGCAGGAATCGAAGGCAAGGTGACCAATGAATTCGCCGTCGGTGCCACCCTGGGCTATCTCTCCACGCATGCCGAGATTCCCAATCAGGAGTTCGACACCGACGGTGTGATCGGCGCGCTCACGTTGCGCTATGAGCATGCATCCGGTTACGGATTCGCCCTTGTCGGCGGCGCGGCTCACCAGGGGGTGGAGACCGGGCGCCGGATTACCGTCGGCGGCTTTTCCGCCATCGCCGACGCCGACTACGACGCCACCTCGGCCTTCGTGTCGGGCGAAATGTTCCTGAAACGCCGGTTCGCCAATGCGGTCTTGAAGCCCTTTGTCGGCATGGATGCGATCTTTACCGAGACCGAGGCCTTTACGGAGACCGGAGCCGGGGGTGCCGGTCTGACCAACAATGGCGAGAATTACGCGTCGGTCGTTGGGCGTGTCGGCGTGGCCATGTCAGCAGCGGTCACCACAGGTGGTGGAACCACCTTGGTTCCCTCGCTCTCGCTCGCCTATGCGCATGACTTTGGGGACACGACGTCCGACGCCACCTTCTCATTTGTCGGCGGCACGGCAGGTTTCGTAACGGCCGCGGCAGAGCGCGGCGCGCACCGGTTTGAAACCAAAGCCGGGCTGGCGGCGCAACTGACAGACCGCGTCACCGTGATGACGACACTTGGGGGCGTGTTCTCCGGCGACGACACTACCGGGGCCGCGACTGGGCGGGTGCGGGTCGCTTTTTAGGGAATTCCGGCACCTCCTATGCCAACACTTTCAGGCCGCTCGCCCGGTCGATAGCGCGCCGGTGAAACCGTCGGCCATCTTGTCCCTTGCCCGGCAGAGGCTCAGTCGAACATGTCGGGCTGATCCTCGACGAGCTGGTTCCAGATCGTCTGGAAATGAAGCCAGCCGATATACTCGCTGCCGACATGCTCGCGGCTGTAGCGGGCGCGGTCGTCGGGAATCCGGATCGGTTCGATGCCCGAGGCGGCGATGTCGAGTTGCTGCTGGCAACACCGCTCAAGCGCGATGAACCAGAACGCCGCCGACTCGATCGAATGGCGGCTCGCGGTCAGAAGGCCGTGGTTCTGGTGCAGCGCCGCCTTCACGCCCTTGAAGGCCTTGGCAACGTCACTGCCGGCGTGGTTGTC
>JANQQB010000268.1 GCA_028285165.1 Rhodobiaceae bacterium | reverse complement strand
ATGCGCGCGAAAACCGGCATCGTCGAGGGCGGCAAGCGCGGCCAGGTCGGGCGCTTTCAGATCGTCTCGCGCGCGCAGTTTCGCTTCGCCGGCTTCTTGCGCGAACTTGTTCCAGGGACAGACGGCCAGGCAATCGTCGCACCCATAGATCCGGTTGCCCATCTTTTGCCGGAAGGCGGCCGGGATCGGGCCCTTGTGTTCGATGGTGAGATAGGAGAGGCAGCGCCGGGCATCGAGCTGGTAGGGTGCGGGAAACGCATCCGTCGGACAGATGTCGAGACAGGCCCGGCACGAGCCGCAATGGTCCTTCTCTTCCCAGTCGGGCGGCAGATCGAGCGTGGTGAACACGCTGCCTAGAAACAGCCAGGATCCGAATTCCCGCGACACGAGATTGGTGTGTTTGCCCTGCCAGCCGAGGCCGGCGCGTTCAGCCAGCGGTTTTTCCATGACAGGTGCGGTGTCGACGAAGACCTTCACGTCTCCGCCCGCACGGGCGACCAGCCGGCCGGCAAGCTGTTTCAGCTTGCCCTTGATCACGTCGTGATAGTCGCGGTGCCGGGCATAGACGGACAATGTCGCCTTGTCTGTTTGGGTGAGCGTCGCCATCGGATTGACATCCGGCCCGTAATTCATGCCGAGCATGATGACGGACCGCGCCTCCGGCCAAAGCGCCTGCGGGGCCTCCCGGCGGTCGGCGGTCTCCGCCATCCATGTCATCGTGCCATGATGGCCGCTCTCGAGGAAGGTCCGCAAACGCGCGGCCGTCAGGGCGTCGCGCCCGGCGCCGGTGATCCGGCAGAGCGCGAAGCCGAGCGCATGCGCCTCCTCGGCGATAAAGCGTTTGAGTGTGTGTCCGCGCGTCAGAAATCCAGATCCAGGTAATTGGCGGCGGGCGGCAATCCGCGCACCACATCGGCAAGCAGCGTGCGGAAGGACGGCCGCGACTTGATCCGGGCATACCATGTTTTGGCATTGGCGTCCTCGTCCCACGGCACCTCGCCGAGATAGTCGATGCTCGACAGGGCGGCGGCAGCCGCAAGGTCGGCGAAGGTGAGGGTGCTGCCGGACAGCCAGTTCCGCGAGGCGGCCAGATAGCCGATATAGCGCAAATGGTGTTTCAGGTTGGCGCGGGCGGCGCGCATCGCCGCCGAATCCGGCGGTCCGCCCCCCATATCCGGCGGCATGTCGAGTTTGTAAATCTTTTCGCGCACAAGCGCGCCGACGCATTCCCGGTCCATCTTCTCCAGGAACCAGCTGACGAGCCGCCGGGTCTCGGCGCGGGTTTCCGGCGAATCCGGCAGGAGCCGCTTTTTGGGGAACCGGTATCCCCGTGTTTCGTCGAGATACTCCATGATGATGGCGGCGCCGCAGATGGCCGGGCCGTCATTTTCCACCACGACCGGGATGTCGCCGGCGGGATTGAGCATCAGGAAGTTCTTGCGGCGTTCCCAAGGCTTTTCTTCGATTTCTCTTGCACCGATATCGTATTCGCCGAGAACCAGGCGCACGAACCGGCAATGCGGGGAGAAGGGATGGCTGTAAAGGGTGAGCATCAGGGGCGGGATTTGGCTTCTGGTTGAGGCGTGGGACCGACGCCCGGACGGTATCGCGGACGATACCAAAGTGTCGCCCGAATCACACAAGACAAAGGCACGTGACGACGATATAACCCGCCCGTCCAGCTCCCGTCAGCCCGCCTCCGAGAGATTTCTTTGATGAATACCGAAACCATCATCGGCGCACTTCTGCTTGGTTTTGTGGAGGGCCTGACGGAATTCATCCCCGTTTCCTCCACCGGGCATATTCTTCTATTGGGGCATTTTCTCGGCTTTGAAAGCACCGGCAAGGTGTTCGAGGTGCTGATCCAGCTCGGCGCGATCCTGGCAATCCTGTCGGTCTATTTCGCCCGATTGTGGAATGTCGCCCGGGCCTTGCCGAGCGAACCGTCGGCGCGGTTCTTTGTGCTCGGCATCCTGGTCGCCTTCCTGCCGGCCGCCGTGATCGGCGTGTTCGCGCACGGTTTCATCAAGACGGTGCTGTTCGAGACGCCGGCGCTGATCTGCACGACGCTGGTCGTCGGCGGTTTCATCCTGTTGTGGGTCGATCGGCTGAAATTGCAGCCGCGCTACACCGACGCCATGCACTTTCCCGTCAGTCTTTGCCTGAAGATCGGCTTCTGCCAGACGTTGGCCATGATCCCCGGTGTGTCCCGGTCCGGCGCGACCATTGCGGGCGCCCTCCTGATGGGCACGGACAAGCGCTCGGCCGCGGAATTCTCCTTTTTCCTGGCCATGCCGACCATGGCCGGCGCCTTCGTTTTCGATCTCTACCAGAACCGGAACATCCTGACGGCCGACGATCTCGGCCTGATCGCGATCGGCTTCGTCACGGCCTTCATTTCCGCCGTTTTTGTGGTGCGCGGCCTGCTCGACTTCGTCGGCCGCCACGGTTTTGCGCCGTTTGCCTATTGGCGCATCGCCGTTGGTCTTGCCGGCTTTGCCGGCCTTTATTTTTTCTGATCGGTTGCGGTCACCGGTTCCAGCCCGTCCGGCAGTGGCCCGCCTTCGACTTGGGCGCGGATGGTTGCGGCAAACAGATCCGGGTCCTCGCGCGACCAGCCGTGCCCGAGGCCCGGGGCAATTGCCGCGTGGGCGTTCGGCATCATGCCGGCAAAGCGTCCGAGCGAGGCGCGGATGTGATGGTGTTCCTTGCTGCCGGCGAGGAACAGGGCCGGAATCTCGACCGTCCGAAGCGACGCCGGGGCGTCGTAGTCGACGACATCGAGACAGGCTTGCACCACGTCGCGGCCGCATGCCTTGCCGGCCTCACTGACAAAGCGCGGGATGTCGTCTTTCGGAACCTTGATCAGTTTCGCCGTCTGCCGGGAGAAAAACGACGTGGGGCAGAAGGGCACGAGGAGCCGGGTCACCAGTTTGACGAACATCTTGTTCGGCATCGCGCCGGCATGCATGCCGCTGAGCGTCGCCGAGGCGAGGGCCGGGCGACGCTGTGCCAATACCGTGAGCGCGACAGACGCGCCGAGCGAAAGGCCGACAAGATGCACCGGTCGTCCCGAGGCCTCCTGATCGATGACCCGGGCCACATCCGAGGCGGCCTCTTCAAGCGATTGCCAAGCAATCGCGCGGCTATCGCCATGGCCGGGCAGGTCGATGGCGAGCGTTGCAAAGTCCGACAGGCGATCGGTGATCGAAACCCACATCCACGAACTGACGCCGGCCCCGTGCAGGAGGACGACAAGCGGCGCCGCGTCGGACCCCGCGCCCTGCGGCCCGACCGGTACGAAATGCAGCATGCTCTTGTTCAGGCGACTTCGCGTCGGGAGAATTCGCCGTGCGGCCGGTAATGCACCAGGTAGGTCGGCAGGATCGCGGCAAGCGTTTCCATTTCGATTC
>JANQQB010000310.1 GCA_028285165.1 Rhodobiaceae bacterium | reverse complement strand
ATCCGACCGCAAGTGCCCGTGCCGGGGCGGGGGGGCTGTCCGCTGCACCGGCGCGGGCACTTGCGGTCGGATGCGCATGCATCGGCCGTTCGCTGACCGCAGGCAACGCAGCCGGCGACCGGTGAAAATCCGGGTCGCGCAGCACAGGCGCAGGCGGCCGTGCGGCCTCGGCAATCTGGGCGAGACGCTGGAAGACGGTCTCGCCTTGCGAGACCTGTTCGCCGAGGCGGGCCGACACGTGCTCGGCTTCGGCAAGCCGCACCGCCAGCGTCTTTTCGCAATCCGTCGCTGTCGCCCGCAGGCCGACAATCGCCCGTTCGGCGATTTCCGTTGCCGTGATCAGTTCGGAAATCGTCGCCCGCATCATCGCCTCATCCGCCCGCAACCGTTGCAGCCGCCGGTTCAGCGTGACGCAATATCCGATGGTCAGAAGCAACAAGAGCGCCACCAGCGCTTCGATTGCCATGCTCAAAGACAGTCCGGTCACGAGGCTTCCCCTTGTGTTTGCGCCGCCTTTTCGAACGCCGCCAGCGTTGTCTTGGGCCGGCGCAATTCCTTGTCGATGCGCACGGATATGGAATCGCCGATGCGGCCCATCGACCCCTCCGTCATGCCAATCCCGCCGCATTTCATCTCGATCGGGTCGTCGGGCCCGACGTCGAACAGGAGGGTCTGGCCGACCTGCAGGTTGATCATGTCGCTGATCGGCATGAATTGCTCGAACAGCACCGCATCGAGTTCGATGTTGGCGTTGTACATTTCGGTGGCCAGATGGCCTTCCCAGATCGGATCGCGGCCGAACTTCTCGCCCATGAAACTTTGCAGCAGCAATTCACGGATCGGTTCCAGGGTCGCATAGGGAATGAGGATTTCGACCTTGCCGCCGCGATCTTCCATATCGATGCGCAATTCCACCAGCGTCGCAGCATTGGCCGGGCGCGAAATGGTCGCGAAACGCGGATTGGTTTCAAGCCGTTCCAGATTGAACGTCACGGGCGAAAGCGGCGCGAAAGCCTGTGTCGCATCCTGCAGGATGATCTCCACCATGCGCCGAACCAGGTTGATTTCGATGGTGGTATAGGGTCGGCCTTCGACCCGGATCGCCATCGTGCCTCGGCCACCGCCGAGCAGCACGTCGATGATCGAATAGATCAGGCTGGAATCGACGGTGATGAGACCGAGATTGTCCCATTCCTCCGCCTTGAAGACCGCCAGGATCGCCGGCAGCGGGATTGAGTTCAGGTAATCCCCGAACCGGACCGAGGTGATGGAATCGAGCGATACTTCGACATTGTCCGACGTGAAATTGCGCAGGCTTGTCGTGGTCAGGCGGACCAGACGGTCGAAGATGATCTCCAGCATCGGCAGGCGTTCATAGGACACCATTGCCGAGTTTATGAGGGCCCGAATGCCGCCCTGGTCGCCGACGCCCTGCTCTTCCAGGCTGAAACCGAGCAGGTTGTCGATCTCTTCCTGGTTGAGGACGCGATCGGCTCCGCGGGTCGAGCTTTCCAGTTCCGGCTCGCCGTCATCGATCATCGCCGCCCAGGTGGCGGCCATGTCGTCGTCGGCCTCGACGCCCTGCTCTTCCAGGGCCGCGCCCCAGGCTGAGGCGAGATCGTCGTCGTCGTCGCCTACCCCTTGCTCGGCGAGCGCGTCGCCCCACGCCGCTTCGATGTCGAGATCGTCGTCGTCTTCGTCGTCTTCGCCTGCCATCAGCCTGTCCTGATTATTGAATCTTGATATCGTTGAAGAGAATGTCGTCGACCCGTGCCGGGTAGATCGCCAGGTTGATCCGGCGCTGCAATTCCTCCTTGAGGCGAAACAGGCCCGCCGAGCCTCCAAGGTCGTCCACGCGCAGTTCCCGCAGATAGACCTGAAAGGCGTCCATCACCCGCGGCATGTTCGGTTCGACATCCGCAATCATCGACTTTTCGGCGAATTCCAGCGAGATGTTCATGCGCAGATAGGTTGCCCGGGTTTCCGCGGTCGACAGATTGACCGTAATTTCCGGCAGGGCGTAGTAATGCGCCGGCTTCTTGACCAATTCCTTCGGCACGTCCGCTTCGGCCGTTTCCATAGACTTTTCGCTGTTGAAAACCCCCATGAAATAGGCACCGGCACCGCCGCCCCCGGCGAGCACGACGACACCGACGACGGCCAGAATGATCAGTTTCATCTTGCCCGGTTTTCGCGCCGCGCCGTCTTCGTCGCCGTCTTCCGGCTCGTCGTTTTCCTTGGCGTCGTCCGCCATGCGCCACTCCCCGCCGCGCGCCCGTTAACCACGCGCAGATTAAAGACATAAAAGTTAACGAAGCGTTTCTGCGGGGTTAACGGACACCCCGGCAAGGCTTGCCCGCCGGGTTTACCTTTCGGAAATTTTTGCCGGCCTCCCAGGCGAGCTATTTTAGCATAAGTGCTTGTTTTTACTCACGAGCCGAAACTGGCACGCAATCTGCTCCATGGTGATCATCATCGGCCGGCGACTGTCCCGCACAACCGGCTCGATGCCTGAAGCACAACAGGGTTCGTTAACGATGGAAAATGCAGAACTGATTGCCGTGTCGACGCAGACCGCACTGCGCAACCAGTTGAACGTCGTGGCGAACAACATCGCCAACATGAACACAAACGGATTCAAATCCCAGACCCTGCGCTTTGAGGAATATCTGATGCCGGTTGCCGAGGCGAGCCTGTTCAAGGGCGGCCGCGACCAGACCCTGTCCTATGTGCACGATGCCGAATCGGTACACGATTTCCGCCCCGGTCCGACGATCGAGACCAACGCCCCGCTCGATGTCGCCATCAACGGAGACGGCTGGTTCGTCGTCGATACCGAAAACGGCGAACGGTACTCCCGCGACGGCAATTTCTCGATCAACGCGCTTGGCGAACTGGTCAACAAGAATGGGCAAAAAGTGCTGGGTAACGGCGCGCCCATCGTATTCGGCCCGGATGACACGGACATCCAGATCGCCAAGGACGGCACGATCTCCACGAGCGAGGGCATCCGCGGCCAATTGACTGCCGTACGGTTCGAGAACACCGCAACCCTGAAGCCCACGGGACTCGGCACCTATGATGCGCCGGACGCCAAACCGTCCACCGAGGTCACCTTCATCCAGGGCGTGCTCGAAAAATCCAATACCGAATCGGTCACGGAGATCACGACCCTGATCGACGTAACCCGGAAGTACGAATCGGTTTCCCGGATCATCAAGGATCTCGACGATCTCCGGGAAAAAGCCATCGGCCGCCTGGGCCGAATTCAAACGTAGAGTAGAGAGGGGGCAACGCGATGCAGGCACTGCATATCGCTTCGACGGGCATGATGGCGCAGGAGTTGAACGTCGAGGTCATCTCCAACAACATCGCCAACCAGCGCACCACCGGTTTCAAGCGGCAACGGGCCTCGTTTCAGGACCTGTTGTACCCGAACCAGCGCCGGGTCGGTTCCGAAACCTCGGAATCCGGCACGCTGGTGCCGACCGGCGTGCAGGTCGGGTCGGGCGTTCGAACCGCCGCAACGCCGCGCATCATGTCCCAGGGCAACCTGGAAGGCACCGAAAAGAAGCTCGACATCGCAATCCGCGGCGAAGGCTTCTTCCAGATCCAGCTCCCGGACGGCCGCACGGCCTATACGCGGGACGGATCGTTCGAACTCGACGCCAACGGCACTCTGGTGACGGTGGACGGCTACACCGTGGAGCCGAACATCACGTTTCCCAACGACGGCCGCGACATCACGATCAACGCCGAGGGCGTGGTCTCGGTCATTGCCGGCACGAACACCGAACCCGACCAACTCGGCCAGTTGCAGATGGCCCGCTTCGTGAACAAGGCGGGCCTGGAGGCGATCGGCGACAATCTCTATCTGGAGACGCCGTCGAGCGGAGCGCCGCAGGTCGGCAATCCCAATGACGACGGTTTCGGCGGTCTCCTGCAGGGTTATCTGGAATTGTCCAACGTCAACGCGGTGACGGAAATCTCCGATCTGATCGCCGCGCAACGGGCCTATGAACTGAATTCGCGGGTCATCAAGGCGGCAGACGAGATGCTGTCGTCGGCCAACCAGATCCGATAGCGCAGTGGGAGGCGGTTTCGTGACAATCACCCGTGCGGCTTTTGGCGGCTTGTTGCTCGCAGCCGCCGTCCTGCTCGCCGACAACGCCCGCGCCAGCGACCTCGTCCTGCGAGGCGACATTGTTGTCTACGCGCCGGTCGCAACCGTCGGCGACTTTTATGACAATGCCGGCGCGCACGCCGATCGTGCCTTGTTCCGTTCGCCCGATATCGGCCATCGCGGGACGGTTCCGGTTTCCGCTCTCGAGGACCGATTGAGCGCGCTCGGCATCCAAGAAGCCGACAATCGCGGACTTGCTGCGGTCGATGTGACCCGGGCCAGCCAATACCTGACCGGCGAGACCTTTCTGTCGATGGTGACGGCGGCTCTCGCGGACCGGCTCGGCGGCGCCCGGCTGGAAGATCTTGAGGTGGTACCGGACGCGCTGCCGGCGCCTGTTCACGCCGATGCCGGCGCCGCGGTCCCGGTCACGCTGCGCCGTCTCAGCTATTCCGCCCGCTCGGCACGGTTTGAGGCACGGTTCGCGGTCGATGACGGCCGCCGTCAACGGGAGATCCTGATCCGCGGCGCGGCCCGCGAAACCCGGCGGGTCGTGGTGCTGAGCCGGCCGATCGGCCGCGGCGAGATGATCGAGGAGGCTGACATTGTCGAGGCCCGCGTCGATGCCCGCAATCTGTCTGAACGCGTCGCCGTGTCTGCCGACCAGCTCATCGGCATGCAGGCCCGTCGGAACATTCGGGAAAATGCCGCGATCAGCACGGCTGACCTCAGCCTGCCGACACTGGTGGAGCGCAACCAATCGGTCGTCATCGCCTACCGCACGCCGACCATGGTGCTGTCCTCCCAGGGCCGCGCCTTGGCATCCGGCGCACAGAATGACCTGATCAATGTCCTCAATCTGCAATCGAACAGGGTCGTCCAGGGCCGCGTGACCGGCGCCGGCGAGGTCCTGGTGTCGCCACGCACGCTGCGGCTGGCGAAACGGAAGGAGTAGCTCGTTGAAAAAGTGCGTTTCTCTTCACGCGTATCGCCCGGCAGTTGAACGGCAGCGGCGAGCGGGGCATGCCGGGCGGCTTGCCCTGCCCGTCCTTGCGGCGATGACACTTGCCGGATGCGGGGCGGCAGAGCGTCTGGAAAATGTCGGCAAGGCCCCGCCGCTGACGGCGATCGAGAACCCCACGACGAAACAGGGTTATGTGCCCGTCCAGATGCCGATGCCCGATCCCGTGCAGCCGCATTACAATGCCAATTCGCTTTGGCGGACAGGCGCCCGGTCGTTCTTCAAGGATCAGCGGGCCAAGGGCGTGGGCGACATTCTCACCGTTATCGTCAGCATCACCGACCGTGCCGAATTCGAAAACGAGACCGAACGGTCCCGCTCCAGTTCGGAAGACTTCGGCGCGGCCGGCGCCGTCGGCAACGTCATCAACCGGATCCTGCCGGACGGGTCTTCGGCAAGTGCTGCCGTCGATCTGAACAGCGACGGATCGCACCGCGGATCCGGCACGGTGGAACGGTCGGAAGAACTGGTCACCAACGTGGCTGCCGTCGTGACCCAGGTCTTGCCGAACGGCAATCTGGTGATCGAGGGCCGCCAGGAAGTTCGCGTCAATTTCGAAGTGCGTGAATTGATCATTGCCGGCGTCGTCCGACCGGAGGACATCGCCGCCAACAACACGATCGAATCGAGCAAGATCGCCGAAGCCCGAATCGCCTATGGCGGGCGTGGCCAGATCACCGATGTGCAGCAGCCGCGTTACGGCCAGCAGGTGCTGGATATCGTCCTGCCCTTCTAAAACGAGGAAGGCCGCGGAACGGTTCCGCGGCCTTCTATCAATTGCGCATATCTCAGATCGCCTGAACCCACGATCTTGGCAGGCCCCCTAATCATCCCTGAACACCTTCTCCCGGCGTTCGTGACGTTCCTGGGCTTCCAGCGACAAGGTCGCGATCGGCCTGGCATCGAGCCGTTTCAGGGAAATCGGCTCTCCGGTTTCCTCGCAATACCCGTAGCTGCCGTCCTCGATCCGCGCGAGCGCGGAATCGATCTTCGCGATGAGCTTGCGTTGCCGGTCGCGGGCACGCAATTCGATGGCACGATCCGTTTCGGACGAAGCCCGGTCGGCCAGGTCGGGATGGTTTTGGCTTTCTGCCTGGAGAGCCACAAGCGTTTCACGGCTCTCGCGGAGGATGTCTTCCTTCCAAGCCAGCAGCTTTTCGCGGAAGTATTTTTTTTGCCGTTCGTTCATGAACGGTTCTTCATTAGACGGTCGATAGGTTTCTTCCGTAACCCCTGACATTCACAACTCCGGCGACACCAGAAAATCCCGGCCTATATACAAGCCCTTTTTCCCTTCCACAACGGCCCATAGTCAAAAATTGCGTTATGGATTCAGACACCTGAACAACATGAGGCAAATGCCTGCCGTTTGGGCGGGGAAGCGGGCGCGGGACCTGTCGTGGGCCCGGCGTTTTGACACTTTGACGCGAGATATTCAGACCATGTGCCGGAAAGCGCGATCGCCTAAAGCATGTCTCTCTTGGCAAGCTCTACTTTCGCGCGCAATTCGATCTCGTCCAGCACCGAATCAAGCGGCGCGTCGCCGCTCGGCGTGCGGTCCTCGACGAGCCGCAACAATCGCCGCAATTTCGCCGGCTCGATCGTGCCCGCCAGAAGGTCGAGCTTCAGGTCTTCAAGCGTATCGAGAACATCGTTGCCGCGTTTCATCGCCTTGCGGCGTCCCGTCAGGACATCGTCGACGGATTGCAAGGCAAGCAGCGCGTCGACGGATTGCAGAGGCGCCGCGCTGACCGTGCGCGCGCTCGGTTGCGGTGTGAAATCCGCACTGGCCTGGAACGCCTGACCCGATCCCGATGATCGGGATACGTCGCCGCTCCGGCGCACATTCGTGGGCGACCCCAGCCCGTTGATCCGCATGCTTGATTCCAGTGTGTGAGACGTCAGAGACGACGTCGACAGCATTTGCCGACAGGGTTAACGAAGCGTTAAATGCCGGGAACAATTTGCCGCCAATTGCGGCGAAGCCAAACCGCCCTGACGTTGGGTTATTGCAATTTTCTTTATATATTTCAGTGCTTTGTAAAAAGTGACGAATAAGCCTCATTGTGGCACGATCTTCGCTACTCCATGACCGAATTCCGGTGATTTGGTGTCGGTCATGATTTCACGCCTTCCTGCCCTTTGTGTTTTTGTCCTGCTCAGCGCCGGTTGGCTTCAGCCGGCCGATGCCGCATCGCGCATCAAGGACATCGCGGATTTCGAGGGTGTCCGGGAGAACCAGCTGATCGGTTACGGCCTGGTCGTCGGTCTGGCCGGCACCGGCGACAGCCTCGGCAGTTCGCCCTTCACGCGGCAAAGCCTTGAGGCCATGCTGGAACGCCTCGGCGTGAATGTCCGGGGATCGAATCTTGGCAACGAAAACGTCGCGGCCGTCATGGTGACGGCCAACCTGCCAGCGTTTGCCACCCAGGGCACACGCATTGACGTCAATGTGAGCGCACTCGGAGACGCGGAAAGCCTGCAGGGCGGCACACTTCTGGTGACGCCGCTGATGGGCGCCACAGGCGAGGTCTATGCCGTTGCCCAGGGACAGGTGGCGATCGGCGGTTTCAGCGCCCAGGGCGACGCCGCTTCCGTCGTCCGCGGTGTCCCGACCTCGGGCCGCATCTCCAGCGGCGCCCTGGTCGAGACCGAGATCGAGTTCGCCCTGTCCGGCCTGTCGACCCTGCGCCTCGCCTTGCGTAACCCGGATTTCACTACGTCGCGCCGGGTTGCCCTGGCGATCAACAATCTGCTCGGAAAGGCGACCGCCGAGCCAATGGATTCCGGCACGGTGCGCATCGACCTGCCGCGCGACTTCAACGGCAACATCGTCGATCTCGTCACCGATATCGAGCAATTGATCGTCGAACCGGACATGCCGGCGAAAGTGGTGATCGACGAAGCGTCCGGCATCATCGTGATGGGCAACAATGTGCGCGTCAGCACGGTCGCCGTGGCACAGGGCAATCTGACCGTGTCGATCGCCGAAACCCCGATCATCAGCCAACCCGAACCGTTTTCCGACGGCGTAACGGTCGAGGTCCCGCGCACCGTCGTCCAGGTCGATGACGAAACCGACAACCAGCTCGGACTGATCAACGAGAGCGTATCGCTTCAGGAATTGGTGGACGGCCTGAACGCTCTCGGCATCGGCCCGCGCGACCTCATTTCGATCCTGCAGGCGATCAAGACGGCCGGCGCCCTGCAGGCCGAGATCGAGGTGATGTGATGGATCTGAATGCCAACGCACTGATTGCCGCGGGCCAGGCAAAAGGCCAGACAAGCCTCGCCCAAGCTGCCGCCGGCGGCCGGGATCCCATGCAGGCTGCCAAGGAATTCGAAGCGGTCTTCCTCAGCAATTATCTCAGTTCGATGTTTTCCGGCCTGTCTACGGAAGCGCCGTTCGGCGGCGGCCATGCCGAAGAAACCTGGCGCGGATTTCTCGTCCAGGGATATGCCGAGAAGATTGTGGAGAACGGCGGGATCGGCATCGCCGAGTCCGTCTATCGTGAACTGATCGCGCTTCAGGAGGCCAGCGACCAATGACCGGAACACCTCGGGGGCCCACATCGGTTCCCGCTGCCGAAGCCAGCGACGTCGATGACGCCGCTGCCCTGTGCCGTATAATAGAAGAGGCCATGGAAGCGCTGATCGAAACGATCGAGCGCGAGACCGAACTCGTGCGCGCTGGCAAACTCGTCGAGGCCGGCGAACTCCAGGAAAAGAAGTCGGGCCTGTCCGATATCTATGTCAAGGCGATCCTGCATGCCCGCGACCGATCGGGCGACCTCAAGCAGCACGCCCCGGATACGGTCGACAGGCTGTATCGGCGTCATGAGGAATTCCGCGCCCTGCTGCGCATCAATATGGCTGTGCTGAGCACGGCCCGGGATGTCTCGGAAGGATTGGTCAAGGCGGTCAGCAAGACGGTGGGTGTCGCCGAGAACCCCTCGACCTACGGAAGCACCGGCGTCACGAGCGACAACAAGGCAAATCCGGTGCCCGGCATTGCCTACGATCGGGTGGGCTGACCGGATACCGCCATCCGATCGACGAGCGTGGTCCCGATGGCATGGGTCACTGCCGCGCCATGGCCGTCAGAGCCCCGGCGCCGCACAGGAATGCCCCGCCGGCACGGTTGACGGTGCGCCGCAAGGCGGGGCTGCGAAAGGCGCTGCTCAGGCGCCCGGCCGCATAGGCCCAGGCGATCGCGTTGAGGCCGGCCAGAACGATAAACGTCGCTTCCATGATGATGAATTGCGGCAGGACCG
The DNA here is from genome assembly GCA_028285165.1 of Rhodobiaceae bacterium. Taxonomy (GTDB): domain Bacteria; phylum Pseudomonadota; class Alphaproteobacteria; order Rhizobiales; family JANQQB01; genus JANQQB01. Next base: position 1,867 of record JANQQB010000310.1, on the reverse strand, counting down.
GCGCACCGGGCTGAAGGAATTGCGGCACAAAGGCAACAAAGAAGACAAGTCCCTTGGGATTGAGCGCCGTCACCACATAGGCGTTCCAAAACATGGCACGGCCGCTTTCACCGCCCGTGACGCGGTGTGATACCGCCCGGTCGAGCGGTTCGCTGACCGGTGACCGCCAAAGACGAATGCCCAGCCAGACGAGATAGGCGGCACCGCAGATCTTCAGGATCGTGAACAGGGTCGCCGACGTCGCAAGCACGGCGCCTGCGCCGAGAAGCGAAACCGTCATGGCAGTGAAGTCGCCAAGCACCACGCCCGGAACGGTCGCCCACCCTGTCGATCGACCACGACCGAGCGCATAGCTGACGACCAGCATGATGGTTGGCCCCGGTACCGCAAGCACGGCCATGCAGGCCAGCGCAAAAGACACCCACAATTCGATCGACACGCACAATTCCTTCTTGGTTTGGTGAAGAGACGATAGTGCCCGCCGCGATGCCGGGACAATCGGGAATGCCCAATTTTTTTCGCCGATACAGAAAATCTTAACGATTTCGTCAGGCAAATCTTTGATTCTGGACGTCAGTATCCACGTTCCGCTTTGCTCCGACACGCAACGAACGGTCCCGATATGGATGCAGGATTTACAGGCATGGCGCGGTCGCCGCTGGCGCAGACGCCTACCGTCGCGCCAAAAGCCGCCGAGATCGTAGCGCCGCAGGCACGCACAGACCTGCCTGAAAGCAAGACCGTCATGCCGCCGGCGGAAGTCACCGAAGCCCATCTGCGCGAAAAGCGGGTGCGCAATGAGGAAGATCTGCCGGACCGGCAGCGCCGCAATCCTCAGGACACCGATGACGGCGCTGCGGAAGACCGCCCGGAAGAGGCGAGCGAACATACCGACAGCCTTTTAAGGGTGAGCACACAAACGCTTCTGAGCGTCGGTCAGCAATCCGAGGCGATCGGCACTTCTCCCAGGCCGGCGGATATGCGCGCCTATCATGAAAAGCTCGGTACGGAGCCCGCTCCGGTGCGGCCGCGGGTCGAAAAGGTTATCTGACCCGCGTCTTTGACCGGCACGCCGACCGGTCCATCCAGACAGAGACATATCCGCAATCGCGGACATCGATGATCGCGGCCCGTGCGCAGGCGACGCGCCGTCTCGCCGGTTTCTTGCGGGACCGGATGCCGCCGGCGCCGCACGTTGGACTTTACTATCGATTCATTGTAGATTTTTACTTTCGATTTTTCATTTATGTAAAGTAAATAACGCTACTATATCATTAACCCTAAGCTCTGTTAACAGTATTTATTTACTCAAGATTCGATTCTGTTCGCAATATTGCACTCATGTTCGCTGGTGAAAAGCGGGCGATCACATGGGTGGCAATAGGGACAGAAAGTCATGAGTGATATTATTCTTTCCGCTGGAGTGCGGAGTAACCTGAATTCGCTGCAATCAACGGCGGATCTTCTTTCCCAGACGCAGGATCGTCTGGCAACGGGTCGTCGCGTCAATTCGGCGTTGGACGACGCAACCAACTTCTTTACGTCGCAATCCCTGAACAACCGGGCAAACGACCTGAATGGTCTGCTGGACAGCATTTCCAATGCGACGCAGACGCTGCAGGCCGCCGACAACGGTATCCAGGCGATCACCGATCTGGTGGAAAGCGCTCAGGCAACAGTGCGCCAGGCCCAGCAATCGGCTGCGACCAACGGGATCGTGACGACCAGCGGTTTGACGGTAACCGGTGCGACGACCTTCACGGGTCTCGGAGCGGCAGGCGGCACGAATTTCGATGCCGGCGACAAGATCACGGTGACCGACGGCACCGAGACGGCAACCTTCACGATCGCCGCCTCGTCCGATATC
>JANQQB010000290.1 GCA_028285165.1 Rhodobiaceae bacterium | reverse complement strand
TCGAAGAGCCGCCGGAAATCGAATCCGATCTGGCAGCGGCGCTTGCCGATATCCCGGCGTCGGTCAGGGATCTGCCTCCGGAATTCATGACCGTCACTGAAACCTTGTCGAACAAGGCCAAGATCAGCTGTCCATGATAATTCGCAATTCTTCTGCTCTTGCCGCGTTCCGCAGAAGCGGGGCGGTTTTTTCCGGTGCCGTTGTCGTCAGCATTCTGGCGTGCGGTGCCGTGCTGGCTGCGCAAAGCCCGTTCGGGGTGGCCATCCCGGATGCGACGTCGCCGGCCGATACCGGACCGTTCAAGTCGTTCTTCCTGTGGGTGGCTGCCTACCAGTCCCAATTCTATCAGGCGATGACCGGCGCCGTGAAGGATCTGAAACAGTCCGGTGCCGCCTTCTGGCTGCTGATGGGGCTTGGGTTCTCGTATGGCGTGTTCCATGCGGCTGGACCGGGGCACGGCAAGGCCGTTCTGTCTTCTTATGTGGTCGCATCGAACGAGACTGCCCGGACGGGAGCGATCATCAGTTTTCTCGCCTCCCTGGTGCAGGCCGTCTCAGCAATCGTGATCATCGGGATTGCCGCGATCATTCTCAAAGCGACCAGCATGGCGATCACCGACACGGCAAGAGCGTTCGAGATCGGCAGCTATACCCTTGTCGCCGTGCTCGGCGTGTTTCTTGTCTGGCGTAAGGTTCTGAAGCCGATGGTTTCCGGCCTGCGCCGGTTTGTGCGACGGAGCGATCCGGGGCTCGCGCTCGCCGGCGTGCCGCAAGCTGCCCTGCAGGATCACGCCGCATTGAGAACCCAGCACGACGACCATCATCATCATCACGGTCACGGTCACGGTCACGATCACGGGCATGGGCATCACGGCCACGCCCATGGTGCGGACGGTGCCTGCTGTCATATGACCGGTGCCGGCACGGCGGAGGCGATCACGCGGTCGGCCACGCCGCTTAAGGACGCGCTTGGCGCGATCCTGGCCGTGGGTATTCGGCCGTGCAGCGGCGCCCTGATCATCCTTGTTTTCACCCTGTCGCAAGGCCTGTTCTGGGCGGGGATTGCAGCAACGTTCGCGATGGCGATCGGCACGGGCCTGGTTGTCGCGCTGCTGGTCACGCTTTCCGTTACCGCACGCAACGTTGCCGTTGGTGTCGCAGGGCCAGGATCCGTTGCCGCTGCGCGTGTCCAGACCGGGATCGAGGCACTTGCCGCCCTGTTCGTGCTGTTCGTCGGTGTGACGCTGCTTTATGCGTCGCTGCTCTCACCCTCAGCGTTCTGAGCGTCGGTGCGTCCAAGCACAATCGGCTGACCGTGCGGCGTCGATTTGGCCGCGCGGTCCCAGGCGTTCTTGCGGTCCGACAGCGTTGCCGGTGAGGCAATGCCCTTTTCCCTGACCAATCGTTCCAGCGCGGCGAGCCAATGCAGGTAATAGGTGTCGCCGAGATCCGGATCGCCGGCGGCTTGGGCGGCCCTGATCTCGGCAGCCAGAGTGTCGGCCCATTCGCTCCAGGTGAAGGCGCCGCGTTCGTGCAGGCTGACCGCCATGGCAAAAGCCTGAGCCTGCCAGGGTTCGGCAAAGACCGGGCCATCCGCGTCTCGTGGGATGTCGGGCAGTGCGTCCAGCGGATCGGCGTCAGGCGGGGTCAAGGTAAGGTTCCCAGAGATCGACATGCACGGTGAGCGTCGGATCGGCTTCCGGTCCCCACAGGTCGGTCGCGCTGAAGGCGATGCTGTAAAGCCAGTGCGGATCCTCGCCGAGCCCCTTGGCGTTGCTGTCCGGAAAGACATGGGCACCATGTACGGCATGCACGATCCCGGGACGTCCGCGCACATAGCGCGGCAGGCGGGTATGCGCGAAAGGGTGCATGTTCCTGGCGACGATCGTATCGCCGACGGCAAAGGCCGGCTTGCGGTCGGTCGGCCGGTCGACCGGGCCGCCCTCCAGGAGCGCGGCCGATACGGTATCGGCGGACAACGTTCTTTTCGGCGGTTTCGGCGGCGCCAGCGAACGACCGGCCTGCAATTCCGCCTCGGTAACGATTTCACGGTCTTCCAGCAGTCGGATCAGGCCGGCGAGCCAGATCTCGTAATAGGTGAAAGACAGGTAATCCGCCGGCGGCAGGCTTTCGCGGGCGTGGCGGGACTGGTCGAGGTTCCAGAAACCGGTCGCGCCCATGGCCACGGTGAAGGCGAGCACGCGCTTTTCCCAATCGCCGTGAAACACCGGCTCGTCGGCTTCCGGCTCGACCGGCCCGAACCCCATCATGCCGCCGAGATCCTGTCCGCCGTTCATGAGCGTGTTCCCGTCGGTTCGAGCGCGAGACCGGTGCCGATCATGGAATCGCGGGTGACCAGATCGGCAAGCTCTTCTTCGCTCATGTCGTCTGTGCCGGCGGGCCGTTTCGGGATGACGAGATAGCGCATTTCCGCGGTCGAATCCCAGACCTTGATCTCGGTTTCGGCCGGCAGCGTGACACCGAAATCGGCCAGCACGCCGCGCGGATCGATCACCGCCCGGGACCGATAGGGTGCGGACTTGTACCAGACCGGCGGCAGGCCGAGCACCGGCCACGGATAACAGGAGCAAAGCGTGCACACGACCATGTTGTGCACGACGTCGGTGTTTTCGAGCGCCACCATGTGTTCGCCCTGGCGGCCGGTAAACCCGAGGGAGGAGATCGCGGCCGTCGCATCCGACATCAGCGCTTCGCGGAAAGCCGGATCGGACCAGGCCTTTGCGACGACCCGGGCACCGTTTCGTGGCCCGACCTTGGTCTCGTAGGTCTCGATCATGATGTCGAGCGCCGCAGGGTCGAGATAGCCCTTTTCGGTCAGGACCGATTCCAGCGCGCGAACCCTGAGTTCGACATCGCTGAGGTGGCTCATTTCGTCCGTATGGCCGTCATGGGGCATGGGGATCGGCTCCTTTGCGCGGACTGGAGGAGAGTTGTGCCAGATTATCCGGCCTTTCCGGGGCGGACAATGATTGATGGCGGCCCGGGGAGGCGCTGGGTGGATTCGATCGGGCGCCGGTCGAGCGGATCAGCCTTCAGGCCGGGCGCCGCACGGTATGGCATTCGGCCGGCTTTCTTTTCAAAACCAGGTGATTGATGGTTTGGGGCCTACCCGCCGTCAGGTTCGGCGTTGCCGGGAAAACAGAATTCGATCCATTTCGGCCACATATCGTCGCTGCGCAAACCCGACCCTGGCCAACAAGGCCTTTGAGGCGCCGTTGTCGGGGTGGGCAAAAGCGGAGACTTCCCGAACCCGGAGTTCGTGGTCCGCCAGGTCAAGTGCTGCCGTGGCAAGTTCGGTTCCGTAGCCTTTTCCCCAGGTCGACGGATGAAAGAAAAACGCCAGCTCGATGCCCCAGCCGGGATCGAAGGGGTCGTCATAAAGGCCGCCCCATCCGATCGGTTTCATGCGGCCTTTTTCCCTGACGACCCAGGGTGCGTAACCGTCGATGCGCCTTCGCCGTTCATAGGCGGCAATCCTGCGACGGCACGCCGAAACGCTTTTGTCGCATTGCGTATGGCGCATGGCAGCGGGATCGCCGAGGAATGCGAACAATGCGGGGACATCCGTCTGGCGCGGTTCGGATAGAATCAGGCGTTTGGTTTTTCTCGGCTCCTTTATCTCGACCGCTCCTGCATTTTTGTCGTCATTCCGTGCCGTGCGTCTCTTTCTCTGTGAGGTCAGTGGAGCCGCATAGCGTCAAAACCGCTTCGCGGCTGCGAGTCCCTGGATCAAGCCTGCGGCCGTGTTTGACTCCCAGGATCGCCTGCGTTCTGGAAAGGCCAAGCCACATGCTCAAAAGCTGATCCGCAAGAATGTCGGCGTCTACGCCTCTTCGGAAGACACCCGCATCCTGGCCGATCTCGATATGGCGGGCCAGGTGTTCCTGTGTTCTTGCGTAGAGCGCTTTGTAATAGGCCAATGCCAATCCAGGATGATGGCGTGCCTGTTCGAAGACAAGACGGTCGAATTGCAGCTTTTCGGCTTTGTCGATCGCCTTGAGCAGGGCGGTCCCCAGTTCGATCAATTGCTCTTTGAGTTTCTGAGGGTCGCGCGCTGTCGTGTCCGGGTCGAAACTGAATTGGTCCGCCTCACTTTCCGCGACCGCTCTCAGCACGCCGGGCATGTCCCCGTAATACTTGTAGAGGGTCGACTTGGAAACGCCGGCCGACTTTGCAAGGCGCTCAACGCTCACCCGGTCGAAACCGTCGGTAAAGAACAACGTCCGTGCAGCCCGCAATATGCGGCCTTCAGGATCGGTGCTTGCCCGGCCATAAGCCCTTGTTTTTACTTTTTCTTTCATTTTCGAAGGAACTCCGCCCACGGTGTCGCACTATCTCAACAAAAACGGTGCTTGACTAGGGATGATGAATAAGTACGGTACGGTACCGATCTAATAGTGACTGCAAATTCGGGCGAACTCTTCTCTCAACGGGCACCCGGCGAGGATGCCCCAACTTGCGCTGTCCGCCTGCCAGCCCGCTGTAGCGACCCCGGCAGGCCGCGATGCGCGCCCTGTCTCTTCGACAAAAGGAATGAGTGCGATGACCGACATGAAAGAGATGATCGAGAAATTCTATGCCGATGTGGACGACAGGTCCAAAACTAAGGCGGATCTCGCGTTCTACTTCACGGACACGTTCAAGGACCTTGACCGGCACCCGATGGCACCCGAATTCCTGTCGGACAAGGATGCCCATTTGGGTTTCTTCGATGAGCTTAAGAGCGGCTTCAGCGACTTCGGTCACACTCTGCACCTTATCGAGGAAACGTCGTCCGGGAAGTATGTCGTGTACTGGACGTTCGAGGGTACGCACAGCGGTCCGTTCTTTGGCACGCTGGCCAGCAACAAGCGTGCCCGGTGCAATGGCATCGACATCTACACCCTGGATGGAGGCTGCTTTTCGGAACAGCGTCATGCAGAGGACGTGGCCGGGCTGATGGCGCAGGTCACCGCTCCTTAAGCGCCGTCGATTAGCGGCGAGCGATGGTGTTTTTCGGCGGGTCGCTGTATGTCGATCGAATAGTACGGGCGGGCTCATTCGCGCCGTCGACCCAGAGCCGGGGGCTTCAAAGATGCGTTGTTTGTGATCGATCCGGTAATGCGCTCCTTCGAAAAGATCACGGTACGCCCCTATCAGTCCGAGGACTGGTCCAGGCTCTGTGAGATCCACGATGCGGCGCGCCTCGACGAACTGCGTTTGAGCGTCGGCGTAGAGGCCTTCCTGACGCTCGAAGAAACGTATCGGACCGAGGGTCTTTTCGACGGAGCGGTCAGTGTCGCCGAGGTCGATGGCGTGGTGCGCGGGTTCGTTGCGTTCGGCGATGGAGAACTCACCTGGCTCTATGTCGAACCGGCGTTTTACCGGCGCGGGATCGGGCGGGCGCTGGTCCGGCATGCGGTTGCCGCATTCGGGTCCGAGATCGAACTTGAGCTGCTCGCCGGGAATGTGCCGGCGCAAAGCCTCTATGAATCCGAAGGTTTTGCCATCGCCCACCGGGTCGACGGAAAGCTTACGGGCAATGAAGGTTTTGCGGCCAGCGGGCTGGTGATG
>JANQQB010000279.1 GCA_028285165.1 Rhodobiaceae bacterium | reverse complement strand
GCGGATCCCAGTTCTCCACGTTCAAACCCGCGCTTGCCGATCTTGCGGTCGAAAAGATCGCGCCGATCGCTTCGGAAATGCGGCGATTGCAGGACGACCCGGGCTATATCGACACAGTCCTCGGCGACGGCGCGGAGAGGGCATCCGCCATCGCGGATCCCATCGTCCGGCAGGTGAAGGAGATCGTTGGATTCCTCTCTTCAAGGCGTTAGAGCATTGTGTGATTAGCTTGATCCATTTGACCGGCTTTTCAGGCCGTCGGCAGCGTTAAACAGCTTGCCCGATGCCCCACATCGCGCTGCGCTGTTTGCCTCGCCGAACGTCCTAATCTGGCACATCAAATGGGTCAATCTAATCACACAATGCTCTAGTCACCGCACTGGAACGGGAGATCTCGGAGGCTATTGGGTCGGCTGGTGATCCGGGTGCAGACTGGCGCTTAGAAGGTCTTCACTCTGTCCGATCACATCAGCACCGGACCCGACGATCAAAGGGTCGAGCTTGTTCACGATCCGCATATCCTTGCCCGGATAGGGAAGCACGGACAGGAAATGCCGCATGCAATTGAGCCGGGCCCGCTTCTTGTCGTTTGACTTGATGATGGTCCAGGGAGCATCGGCCGTGTTGGTGTAGAAGAACATCGCCTCCTTGGCCTTTGTGTAATCCTCCCATTTGTCGAGCGACAGACGGTCAATCGGCGACAGTTTCCACTTTTTCAGGGGTTCGTTTTCGCGTGACTTGAAGCGGCGGAATTGTTCGTCCTGGGTCACGGAGAACCAGTATTTGAACAGGCGGATGCCGCTGCGCACCATCATGCGCTCGATGTCCGGCGCCTGGCGCATGAATTCCAGGTATTCGTTTGCCGAGCAGAAACCCATGACCCGCTCGACACCGGCCCGGTTGTACCAGGAGCGGTCGAAGAGGACCATTTCACCGCCGGCCGGCAGGTGATTGATGTAGCGCTGAAAGTACCATTGCGAGCGTTCCCGGTCGCTCGGCTTGTCGAGGGCAACGACACGCGCCCCGCGCGGGTTCAGATGTTCCATGAAGCGCTTGATCGTGCCGCCCTTGCCGGCCGCGTCGCGTCCTTCGAACAGGAGCACGATTTTCTCATCGCTCGCCTTAACCCATTCCTGGACCTTGAGGAGTTCGACCTGCAATTCGGCCTTGCGCTGTTCGTAGAGTTTACGGGCGATCTTGCGCTTGTAGGGATATTCGCCGTTTTCGAACACTTTGCGGACCGCGTCCGGATCCTGCCGCATCTGGGCGAGGCGGTGGAGCGGGCTTTCCGGTTTTGCGGCCTCGTCAACAAGACTGTCCGTGGTGACCGGCGGAGCCGGCTGCTCAAAGACATCGTCCAGCTTGGGTGGATCAAGGATCTCGTCCAGTTTGACCGGATCGGCGCCGTTGACGATCGCCGCGCATTTGCGTGCCTTGGATCCGTTGGTTCTCTTCTGCGTGCTCATTGGCCATCCCCCGAGATTGCATGGGCCTAGCCGGCTAATAAACCAAAAGCGTCTGCCCTGGTTTGATCTGGATCAAATTTCTTGATGTTGTTTAAATGTTCGGGTGCGCGGTGAGTGTATTTGTAAGCAAGTATCTAGAAAATTTCGGAAACTCATTTATAAATTATTGCGGATTGTCAATTCTTACAATGCTTTTTATCTTTGGTTTGCGGCTATTTATTTAAGACTTTAGTATGAGTTCAATTCGGTGCGGACTTATCGCCATCGGGTCGCGTGCCTTCCGCAGGGGCAAGCTGCAGGGTCATAAAGACGCTATATGGATCTTCGCGATAGTCGCCGAAGGGCGGGCACTCGACAAAGCCGTGCCGGACGTAGAACGCGCGTGCGGCGGCGAAGGTGTCGGAGGATCCGGTTTCAAGACTGAGCCGTTCGTATCCGCGCTCGCGGGCTTCGGCGAGCATCCGCTCAAGCAGCCCTGCGGCCACGCCGCGGCGGCGATAGTCGGCGGCAGTATGCATCGACTTGAGCTCGGCATGGGACGGGTCGAGTTCCTTCAGGGCGCCGCAGCCCATGATCCGGGTTTCATCCCAGGCCGACCAGACGGTGATCTCCGGCGCCCGCAGCCCGTCCAGATCGAGTGCATGATCGCTCTCAGGCGGCGAATCGTCGGCCGTCAGCCCCTGATGCGCGCTCAAGAGATGCGCGATTTCGGGGCCGTCGAGCGCGTCGATCCGGATGTCCATCGCAGAGCCTCACGCCGTGTTCTTGTACCGGGTCACATCGTCGGCGAAACAATAGCCGATGCCGTGGATCGTCTTGATGAAGCGGGGTTTGTTCTTGTCCGGCTCGATCTTCTTGCGCAGCCGCATGACATGCACGTCGATTGCCCGGTCGCCGATAATGGCGCGCGTGCCCCTTGCCTGGTCGATCAACTGGTCGCGGGTCAGGACCACACGCGGCTTGTCGACGAAGACTTTCAGAAGATCGAATTCCATGCTTGTAAGGCCGGCATCCTCGCCGGTCTTGGTCTGCACCAGAGTCCGGGCGCCGAGATCCATGATCCACGGCCCGAACTGGACGAGCGGCGTTCCCGGTTCGGCCTCGTGGCGTGCAAGGTCCTCGACTTTGGCGCGGCGCAAGACAGAACGGATCCGGGCGACCAGTTCGCGTGGTTCGAACGGTTTGGTGACATAATCGTCGGCGCCGAATTCCAGGCCGAAGATGCGATCGACGGAATCGTCGCGAATGCTCAGCACGATGATCGGCAGGTTGGACGTCTCGCGGATCTCTCGCGTCAGTTCGAGGCCGTTGGCGTCCGGCAAGCCGACGTCGAGCACGCACAGGTCGATGCGGTCGCTGGCCAAAACGTCGCGCATGGCCTTGCCGGTGCCGACGGAAACCGCGTCGAAGCCCTGCTTTTCCAGGTATCGTGTCAGAAAGGTTGTGATCTGAGGGTCGTCGTCGACCACGAGAATACGTTCGCTCATGCCGGGGCTTTTCGGGTTACGGTGTTGCTTCTTTTCGTCGGCGCGGTGAGGGGTCCCTGGTGTGGCGTCCCAATCGACCCGTCGCGCGGCCGTCCGACGTTTGGCGTTTGTGCCTGGGAGCAAAACCAATGACTCATCGACCGGGTCGTTCTTTCTACTCCCAGGTACTGGTCATCATGGTCCGGCTCTGAAGAAATGACAACATGGCTCAATCCTCTATCACCCTGCGTGCGCCCCTCCGGCTGCTGTTTGCCAGCGCCGGGGCGGCGATCCTGCTGGCCGCGACCCTTCTGACCGGCCTTTATCTCGGCAGCGAAACCCAGAAGCGGTTCAGAGACGTGGACCTCAGCTGGCGGACCTATGCCGGTGAAGCGGATCGCCGTGGCGAACTGCTTAACCGCGTGCGTGCGCATCTCGGTTACGGCGGTATCATCCACAATTTCAAGAATTATGTCCTGCGCAAGGATGCCACATATCTGAGGGCATTCCGCCTGCAGGTCGACGACTTCAACGCCACCCTTGCGGACTATCGGGAAAGCGGCGCGACGGACATCGAACTGATTCACCTGGCCGTCATTGAAACGACGATCGCCACCTATTTTTCCATGATTCCGACGGCGCTCAGGGCAGCCGAAGAGGATTGGGCGCCGGCCCGTACCGACGCGCTCGTGCGGGTTGACGACACGCGGGCCCTGGAGGCGCTGGCCGCGCTCGACGAGTTCTGGCGCGACCAACGGCAGACAGCGACCGAAGAAATCTCCCGCGCGGTCGCCGATGGCGACACGCTCGTCGACCTGGGCTTCAAATTCTTATGGGGCCTGGGCGGCGTGGCGCTTGTGCTCTATGGCCTGTTTTTCGTGCTGCAGCGCGATCTCAGGCAGACGATCGGGCTCCTGTCGAGCGAGCTGACGGAACGCCGGGCCGCCGAACACGCGGCCAAGAAATTCCAGCGGGCCGTCGATCAGAGCCCGGCGACCATTATCATTACGGACACGCTGGCGCGCATCGAATATGTCAACCGCAAGTTCTGCGACCTGACAGGCTTTGCCTCTGCGGACGTCATCGGCAAGACACCGAAATTCCTGCAATCCGGAGAGGTCGGCGCCGCCGAATACGGTACGTTGCGCCAGCAGCTCGCACGCGGCGAGGAATGGTACGGGACCTTTCGAAACCTGAAGTCTGACGGCTCGTCCTACTGGGCCAAGACGGCCATCCTGCCGCTGCGCGACGATGCCGGCACGATCACTCATTTCATCGGTCTCGGCGAGGATGTGACGGAACGGCGCAGGGCGCGCGACCAGATGCACCGGGCGCAGAAAATGGAGGCGGTCGGATTGTTGGCGAGCGGGGTCGCCCATGACTTCAACAACATCCTGACGACGATACTCGGCAATGTTCACCTTGCGCGTCTCGACGCACCGGCCGCCGGCAGTTTTGCCGAGGAACTCGAACAAATCGAAATCGCCGCCAAGCGCGCGCGCAACCTGGTGGGGCAGGTTCTGGCGTTCGCGCGGCGGCAGCCGGGCGATCCGCGGCCTCTGCGCGCCGGCGACCTTGTTCGCGAAGTGGCCCGTCTCATGCGCGCCTTTGTGCACCCCGATATCGCGATCGACTGCATCATTGACGACGAGACGTTGGCGGTGCTGGCGGATCCGACCCGCCTTCACCAGGTGATCATGAACCTCGGATCGAACGCCGCCGAGGCGATCGGCCCGCAAAAGGGGCGCATCGTTCTGGAAATCGGTCGTCTGAGCCATGACGACGTGGGTCCAGGCAGCGTGCGTCTCAGTGTCATCGATGATGGTCCGGGTATCGCTGAAGACATTCAAAAGACGATTTTCGATCCGTTCTTTACGACCAAGCCCGTCGGCAAGGGCACCGGTCTTGGCCTGTCTGTCGTCGCCAACCTGGTCGCGGAGATGGGCGGTCGGATCAGCGTCGAGAGCAGCCCGGGCCAGGGGGCCCGATTCGACGTTGTGCTGCCGGCAACCGAAGCCCTGCCGCTTGTCGTCGATGTTCCGGAAAGTGTTGCGAACGGCAGCGGCTCGGTGCTCGTCATCGATGATGAACCCGAAGTCGTTGCGACCTGTGCCAAGTTGCTGGATCGCCTTGGTTATGACGCCTGGCCCTATACGGATCCGGTTGCGGGTCTGAGCGCATTCGAGGCCGACCCGGACCGGTTCGCCCTGGTGCTGACCGACTTTGTCATGCCGGAGATGAACGGCGAACAGGTGTGTCGGGGAATTCGCGCCCTCAGACCGGATTGTCCGATCATCATTTATTCGGCCTATCAGCCGGGGACGCTCGACCTGGAGGACTTGCAGCCGGCCAGACTGCTCGAAAAGCCGGTGGAACCGGATCAATTGGCACGTGTGGTGCGCGACCTGCTCGCCGATTCGCACTCCGCCTGAAACAAATCGTTACATTTCGACACAACGTTTCATATCTGGTGACCTAACGCGAAATAGCGGCGTCACATCACGGTCCTAGACTCCTTGCCAAGAGACAGACGGGGCCGGAGTCCACGTGTCCGCACGGTCCCGATTGCCTCCAAGCGCAAGAGGGATCGATCCATGAAAACTTCTACGCCAGGGTGTTTCCGCCAAGGCGGCACCGCCACGCTGATGGCGGCTGTCGCCGCAATCGCGTTGTTAGCCGGTGCGCCCGCCCATTCCGAAGAGTTCGGCCCGGTCAAGGCGCTCGAGGTCAACCGGGATCTGGCCGATCTCGGCAAGCGGCTGTTCTACGATCCCAGGCTTTCCGGCGACACGAACCTGGCCTGCGCCAGCTGTCACCAGCCGGACAAGGCGTTCACCGACGGCGAGGCGCTGTCGACGGCCTATTCCGGATCGGAGCATTTCCGAAACACGCCGACGCTCGCCAATGTCGGCCACCGGGCGGCGTGGTTCCATGACGGGCGCCTCGGTACCAACCTCAACGACGTGACGCGGGAATCGATCACCGAGACCTACTTCATGAATATGGACATGCGCATCATGCAGGAGCGCCTGAAACAGGATCCTGTCTATGTCGAGATGTTCGCGACGGCTGGCAAGGGTGAACCCTCCAATGGCGGTGCGCGGAGCGCGATCCAGGAATTCCTGAAATCCATCACGTCAAGCGGTGCGCCGTTCGATACCGGCGACATGTCGGCGTCCGCCAATGCGGGCTTCGAACTGTTCAAAGGCAAGGCCGGGTGCGCCGAATGCCACACCGGTCCGCGGTTCACCGATGACACGCCGCACAATATCGGCGTGCCGGAAAATCCGGAAATCTGGTCCAATCCGGACCGTCACGTGACCTTCGTCACCTATGCCAAGTTCATGGGGATCGAAAACTACATGAATCTGCGCCGCGATCTCGGTGCCTTCGTGCGCGACCACAAGGGCGAAAGTGCCGGCAAGTTCATGACGCCGACCCTGCGCGAGCTGACCTATACCGCGCCGTACATGCATAACGGCATGCTGGCGAGCCTGGAGGACGTGGTCGACTTCTACGACCAGGGCGGCGGCAATTCCATCAACAAGGACAAGCGCCTGCATCCGCTCGGCCTGACGGACGAGGAAAAGACCAATCTGGTCGACTTCTTGCGGTCGCTGTCCGGCAACAGTTTCGACGTCCCGACTTACAATCCCGGCGAGATCGATACGGAATATCCGGTCATCGCCGACTGGCGCAACCAGCCGAATTAAGGGGGTCCGGCCATGACATTTCCTTCGCTTCACCGCACCGCCCGGACCGCAACCGGATCGATCGGCCGGACCGTGGCGGCCCTTGCGGCGACCACGCTTCTGATTGCCGCACCGGCCGCGTTGGCCCAGGACCGGCCGGCCATGCTGGCGCCGCTCGGCGATCCGCCGAGCCCGCTGGACAACCCGACGACGCCTGAGAAGGTGGAACTGGGCAAGATGCTGTTCTTCGACGGACGGTTGTCCGGCAACGGCGCAATGCCGTGTTCGGCGTGCCATCTGCCGGATGCCGGCTGGGACTTCCCGGAAAAGATCTCGCTCGGCTATCCCGGTACTGCACACTGGCGCAACAGCCAGACGATCATCAACTCCGCCTATTACGGCAAATTGTTCTGGGCCGGCGCCTCGAAATCGCTGGAAGGCCAGGCCCGGTCCGCGGCGCGCGGCGGGGTCGCCGGCAACGGCGAGGACGACATGATGGAGGCCAAGCTCGCCTTCGTTCCGGAATACCGCAAACGCTTCAAGGACGTCTTCGGCGATCCGTGGCCGAACGTACGTAACGCCTATATGGCCATCGCCGCGTTCGAACGCACGCTGGTCCAGACCGATACGCCGTTCGACAATTACATGCGCGGCGACGACGATGCCCTGTCGGATGCCCAGAAACGCGGGCTCGACCTGTTCACCGGCAAGGCCGGCTGCGCGCAATGCCATTCCGGCGCCCTGCTGAGCAACGAGAAGTACTACAATCTCGGCGTCCCGCCCTACGACGGTTGGGAAACCGACGCGCTCGCCCAGATCACGTTCCGCTTCGAATTGTACGCAAAGGGCATTACGGAAGACAAATACCGGTCCTTCAAGGACGATCCTGGTCTTTACTTCCGCACCAAGGAAGTTGCCGATCTCGGCAAGTTCCGCGTGCCGTCGCTGCGGTACACGAAATACACCGCGCCCTACATGCACAACGGCATGCTGGAAACGCTGCAGGACGTGGTCGCGTTCTACAATGCCGGCGGCGGCACCAACGAATTCGCCGCGACAAAAACCGACCTCATCAAACCGCTTGGCCTGACGGACGCGGAGCAATCCGATCTCCTGGCGTTCCTGGACTCCCTGTCGGGAGACCGGATCACCATGGACGAACCGGATCTGCCGCCGACCGAGCCGCTTCCGGCCCCCTCGAACTGATTTCGCAGGAGCACATCATGACCACCGATACCGGTCTCATCGAAACCATCAACGGTCCTGCGGAGGCGCGCAAATCCTCGCGGCGCTGCCTGATGAACCGTCGGACCTTCCTCCTGACCTCCGGCGTCACGACGGCGACCGTCATGGTCGCCGTGCCGACCCGGGAAGGCATGGCCAATGTCCCGGCGCTCGTCGCCACCTATCCGAAAAAGCGGATCGCGTCGCTGTCGGAACTCGTCGTCGATGAACCGATCGACTTCAGCTATCCCGACGAAGGAGCCTATGCGGAATCGATGCTCGTCAAACTCGGCCGCGAGGCCGGCGGCGGCATCGGCCCGGACAAGGACATCGTCGCCTTCAACTACACCTGCACCCATCAGGGCGGACCGTTGCAAGGCACCTACCAGGCGGCCGACAAGGCGCTCGGGCCGTGCCCGCTCCACCTGACCACGTTCGACCTGACCCGACACGGCATGTTCATTTCCGGCCAGGCCTATCAAAGCCTGCCGCAGATCCTGCTCGAACTGGAAGGCGACGACATTCACGCCGTCGGCCTGTTCGGGCTGATCTACGGCCGCTCCGACAATCTGCAAGGCTAAGGAATACCGACCATGGCAACGCCTTATTATATTCCCGAGACCAACATCCCGCTGCCGCCCAAGGACGCGGATGTGATCTCCACGGCCTGCGACTATTGCATCGTGGCCTGTGGCTACAAGGTCTATCGCTGGCCGGTCACAGGTGGCCGGGTCGGCGGCGCAAAAGCGTCGGAAAACGCCTTCGACGTCGACTTTCCCGTCGATCCGCTCGGTCCCTGGGTCGCTCCGAACCAGTACAACGTCGTCCTGCATAACGGCGAACCGCACCACGTCATCATCATTCCGGACAAGGACGCGAATGCGGTCAATCCGGAAGGCAATTCCTCGATCCGCGGCGGCGCGATCGCCCAGAAGGTCTACAATCCGCAGACCCCGACCCGCGACCGCCTGAAATCGCCGATGCTGCGCATGTTCGGGGTTCTGATGCCGGTGCCGTGGGATTTCGCGCTCGACATTGCGGCCGAAGTCGGCAAGCACGTCATCGACAAGCACGGGGCGAATGCCTACAGCGTCAAGACGTTTTCCTACGGCTACATGGAAAACACGTACGCCATCACGAAATATGCGCTGCGGCACATTTCGACGGCCAATTTCACCTTCCACGATACGCCGTCCGACGTGACCTCGACCCCCGGGTTCCGGGATGCCGGGTTCGACAATTTCGGGCCGTCCTATGAGGACTGGCGGGATGCCGAAACGCTGATGATCTGCGGCACGGACCCGTACGAATCCAAAACCATCCTGTTCACCGACTGGATCATGCCGGGTATCCAGAACGGGCAGAAAACGATCTTCCTCGGGCCGCGCCGGACCGCCGGTATCGCCTATGGCGAGAAGAACGGCGGCCTATGGATCGACCTGCAGCCCGGTACCGACCTTCCGGTCGTGCTCGCCATTGCACGCGTCATCGTGGAAAACGACTGGCAGGACGCCGACTGGATCGAAAAGTGGGTGAACAGCAAGTTCGAAAGTTCTTCAGGCTTCGGCCAGGGCACGCGAAACACGCCGTGGCAATGGCGCACGACCTGGGGCAAGTTCCAGACCAACGGTTACGAAGACTGGAAAAAATGGCTGCTGGAACAGGATTACACGGTTCCGGAAAAGGCGGCCGAAATCGCCCAGATCGACGTCCAGAAGATCTATACGGCGGCGGAGTGGCTTGCCAAGCCGCGTGAGGACGGCAGCCGTCCGAAATCCTCCTTCATGATCGAGAAGGGGTTCTACTGGTCGAACAATACCGGCAACACCAACGCGATCTCCGCGCTCGGCATCATCTGCGGTGCCGGCGGGCGTCCCGGGCAGGTTGTCGGGCGGGCCGGTGGTCACCAGCGGGGCGGGCTGCGCGGCGGCAAATATCCGCGCAACAAATCGCCTGAAAAGCTGCCCGGTCGGCGGCGCCGCGCGATGGACACCGACCGCTATCTGATGTCGGGCCATACACGGCTTGCCCACGTCATCGGCAACACCTGGATCCAAACGATGTGCGGCAGCCAGGGTCTGGCCGCGAAGTTCAACGAGCTAACGGTCCAGAACCCGCACCAAATCATGTCGTTCG
>JANQQB010000274.1 GCA_028285165.1 Rhodobiaceae bacterium | reverse complement strand
TCCAGGCGGATACGCGGGCAGCGATCGATGCTCTGACCACTGCCGCCACCCCCACCGAGGCCGGGTCATGGACATCAGATGTGCGTGCGGCGATTGGCTTTCGCGGCGGCGTCGGCAATGCCGATGGCCGGCCGGACCCGCGGCGTGTCTGCGAACGCGTCGACGCGCTGCTTGCCGAAGCCGACGATCCGATCCTGATCTGCGACGGCGGCGAATTCGGCCAATGGGCCCAGGCGTTCTGTACCGCGCAGACCCGTGTGATCAACGGACCGCTCGGCGCGATCGGCGGCGGCCTGCCCTATGGCATCGCGGCGAAGATTGCCCGCCCGGACGCGACCGTGGCCGTCCTGATGGGAGACGGAACGGCAGGGTTTCACTTCGCCGAATTCGAAACGGCGGCCCGGGAAAGCGCCGCGATTGTTGCGATCATCGGCAACGATTTTCGCTGGAACGCGGAACACCAGATCCAGGTGCGGGATTACGGACCGGACCGGCTGATCGGCTGCGATCTTTCTGCTGCCGCGCGGTACGATCTCGCCGCTGCCGCATTCGGATGTGCCGGCCAATATGTGACCGATGCGGGAGCGGTCGATACCGCGCTCGAAACCGCGTTCCGGTCGGACCGCCCGGTCTGTGTCAACATTGAAATCGACGGCCAGGCGGCCCCGGTCTACCGGGCGAACGGACCGGCGCCGGCCGATGCCCATTGATGCGGAGCCGGCGCAATGAGCCATGAAACCATGCTGCAGGTCCGGGTCTGGCGCGGCAAGGAGGACGGCGCCTTTCAGACCTATCAGGTGCCGAAGCGGGAAAACCAGACCGTGCTCGACGTTGTGACGGAAGTGCAGCGCCGGCATGAACCGGCACTCGCCTACCGGTTTGCCTGCCGGGTCGGCGTCTGCGGATCCTGCGCCATGACCGTCAACGGACAGCCGCGCTGGACCTGCCGCACTCACGTCAAGTCGATCGGCCCCGACGACACGATCACGATCGAACCCTTGCGCAACCTGCCGCGGATCAAGGACCTGGCGACCGACATGACCGGGTTCTTCGACAAATGGGGCCAGGCCGGCAACGTGTTCGAAGGAACCCGGACCCGTCACGATCCGCCGGCCGGAATCGATCCGTCCTCGAAAAAGCGGCGGCGCGCCGATGCCGGGATCGAATGCATCAATTGTGCGGTGTGTTATGCGGCCTGCGATGTGGTTGCCTGGAACACCGACTATGCCGGTCCCGCCGCGCTCAACAGGGCCTGGACGCTGGTCAACGACGAACGCCATGGCGACACGCGCGGTACGCTGAAGGCCGCGACGGGAGACGGCGGCTGCGGCACCTGTCACAGTCAGGGCAATTGCACGCGTGCCTGTCCGATCGGTCTCAATCCCAGCGAAAGCATTGCCGGGCTGAAGCGGCAGTCATTGCTCGCGCTGGTCGGATTGGATTAGGCCGCCATGCTGTTCGCGCTGCAACGTCTGTCCGCCCTTGTCATGATCCCGCTGGTCATCGTGCACGTCATCGTCATTCTGTATGCGGTGCGTGGCGGCCTGACGGCCGGCGAGATCCTGTCGCGGACACAGGGCAGCGTTGTCTGGGCCCTGTTCTACGGCACGTTCGTGCTTGCCGCCGCCGTTCATGCGCCGATCGGCGTACGCACCATCATGCGGGAATGGACGCCACTGCCGGGACGCCTGATCGACGGCTTGATGATCGGCTTCGGAATTCTGCTCGTGGCGCTCGGACTGCGCGCCGTCATCGCCGTCACGGGAGGGCCGGCATGATCGGCCCGCACCGTAACCACCGCGGATATTGGGCATTTCTCGGCCATCGCCTGTCGGGCCTAGCACTCGCGATCTTTCTCCCGGTGCATTTCCTGGCGCTCGGACTTGCCCTGGAAGGCGCGGCAGCGCTCGATTCCATGCTGGCCTTTGCCGAATTGCCGCTGGTCAAGGTGGCCGAATGGGGGCTTGTCGTCCTGCTCGCCCTGCATCTCGGTTTCGGCGTGCGTCTCCTCGCGCTTGAATTCCTGCCGTGGCCGGAAAACGACGAAGCCAGGACCTCCTGGATCGGCATCGGGGCCGGGAGCGCGGTGGTGGTCGGCCTGATCTTTCTTGCCGGAGTGGCCTGACATGCAGATCGAACGCCATGAGACCGATATCCTGATCCTCGGCACCGGGGGCGCCGGCCTGTTCGCCGCGCTGCACGCCAAACAGGCCGACCCGGACCTCGACGTAACGATTGCCGTCAAGGGCCTGGTTGGCAAGTGCGGCTGCACGCGCATGGTCCAGGGCGGTTACAACGTGGCGCTTGCAGACGGCGATTCCATCGAACGGCATTTCATGGATACGATCGTCGGCGGCAAATGGCTGCCGCGCCAGGATCTGGCCTGGAAATTGTGCGAAACGGCGGTGGAACGCATCCAGGAACTGGAAAACGAGATCGGCTGCTTCTTCGACCGCAATCCGGACGGCAGCCTGCACCAGAAGGCCTTTGCCGGCCAGAGCTTCGACCGTACCGTGCACAAGTCCGACCTGACGGGCATTGAGATCATCAACCGGCTGATGGAACAGGTCTGGGCGCTCGACACGAACCGGTTGGAAGAGCACCGCGCGATGGACCTGATCCCGGCGGCCGACGGGTCCGGCATTTCCGGCGTGCTGATGATCGACATGCGCACCGGCGGCTACCGCTTCGTCAAGGCAAAGGCCGTGCTGCTTGCGACGGGCGCCGGTCCGTCCATGTATCTCTATCACACGCCGTCGGGCGACAAGACCTGCGACGGGCTCGCCATGGCGCTGCGCTACGGGCTGTCGCTGCGCGACATGGAAATGGTGCAATTTCATCCGACCGGCCTGCTCGGCGGCCCGGACACGAGCATGACGGGCACCGTCCTGGAAGAAGGCCTGCGCGGGGCCGGCGGCCACCTTCTGAACGGCAGCGGCGAACGCTTCATGACGGGCGCGCATCCGGCCGGTGAACGCGCGCCCCGCGACATCGTCAGCCGTGCCATCTACGACGAGATGCGTGCCGGACGCACGACGCCGATGGGCGGGGTCTACATCGCCATGGGCCATCTCGGCCCGGACAATGTCGCAAAGCGGTTTCCCGGCATGGTCAAACGCTGCGCGGATTGCGGCTTCGATCTGGCCGGCGGCCGCGTCGAAGTGGTGCCAACCGCCCATTACATGATGGGCGGCGTGGAGTTCGAGATCGACACCTCGACCGCATCGCCCGGCCTTTTCGCCGCCGGCGAGGATTGCGGCGGCGTGCACGGCGCCAACCGGCTCGGCGGCAACGGCGTTGCGAATTCAACGGTCTTCGGCGGTCTCGCCGGCGAGGCGATGGCGGCTCATGTGCGCGGCGACGGCGCGCTGAAGGATCCGGACGAAGAAGCCATCGACCGGGGAATCGCCCGCGCCGAACATCCGTTCTCGCTCAAACCCGGCGACCTTGTCGGCCTGCGCGACCGGCTGAGCCGCACCATGTGGGACGACGTCGGCATCATGCGCACCGAGACCGGGCTTGCCCACGGCATGGAACGGCTTCAGGACTATGCCCCGGAGATCGCCCAGTCGGGCCTTGC
>JANQQB010000253.1 GCA_028285165.1 Rhodobiaceae bacterium | reverse complement strand
GGCACTGGAAAAATCGACCTGTTCGATGCCGGCTTCGCCGTGAATGCCAAGGCCGAGTTCCGCCTTACCCGGTTCGATGCGTTCTTCCTTGGGCGATCCTGGGACGGTGCAGGTGTCGAGCGACATGCCGATGGAGACCACGCCTTCGATGACCCGTTGGGCGGCTTGCGTCACGTCGTCGAGTGACGCGCCCTGGTCGGCGAGCGCACCAGCGATCTTGTGAACGAAGAGCGTGCCGGCGACACCGCGCGATTGTGGCAATTCCGGCAGCGCCACGTCATCGTCGACGACGACCATGGCAACCTTCAAGCCGAACGCGCGGGCCCGTTCCGCCGCGAGACCGAAATTCAGCCGATCGCCCGTATAATTCTTAACGATCAGCAGGCAGCCGGCCTTGCCCGTCACAGCGAGGATGCCGGCGAGCACGGCGTCGACGGACGGTGACGCAAAGACCTCGCCGCAGACGGCCGCGGTCAGCATGCCCTGCCCCACAAACCCCGCATGCGACGGTTCGTGACCGGAGCCGCCGCCGGACACCAGGGCGACCTTGGACTTGTCCCAATCGGTGCGCACAACGACCTTGATGTGCGGGTATCCGTCGAGACGGGCCAGGCGCCCTCCGGCCGTTCTCAGCGCGCCGTCGATCGCTTCCGTGACCAGGGTTTCCTTGCTGTTGATGAATTGTCTCATGGCCCGTTTCCTCCCGGGATGCGGTTTCCGTCTGCGTCGAAATAAAGCGGGTTTTTCGGTTCGATCGCGACTGTCTCCCCCGGTTCCAGGGTGGAGTGCACGTCCGTCAGCGTGACGATGTCATGGTCTTGCAGCCTCAGATGCAGGCGGGTCTGGTCGCCGAGATGTTCAAGGCGCACGACTTCGGCCGCTCTGCCCTGCCCCTGGGCGATGTGTTCGGGCCGCAATCCGATCGTCGCCGCTTTTGGCGGAGCTTCGCCGAACAGACACGCAGGCAGCGCGTTGATGCGCGGCAGACCCAGACGGCCGGCGACATAAAGCGAAACGGGGTTCTCATAGATTTCACGCGGCGTGCCGAACTGCACGAGCCGGCCCCGGTCGAGCACGCCGACATGGGTGGCCATCGTCATGGCCTCGATCTGATCATGGGTCACATAGAGCAGGGTCGCGCCAAGATTGGCCTGGATCCGCTTCAGTTCGACGCGCAGCTCCGCGCGCAGTTTTGCATCCAGCGACGAGAGCGGTTCGTCCATCAGATAGATCGATGGATTGCGCACGAGCGCGCGTCCGATCGAGACCCGCTGCATTTCGCCGCCCGAAAGCGCGGTCGCACGGTTGTCGAGCTTTTGGGAAATGCGCAGGACCTCGGCGACTTCCGCAACCTTGCGGGCGATCTCGTCTTCCGGTGTCCGAAGGATCGGTGAGCGCAGCGGAAAGGCCAGGTTGTCGCGTACGGTCATATGCGGATAGAGCGAATATTGCTGGAAGATCATGGCGACGTTGCGCTCGGCCGGCGTATCGTCGATCACCGAGCGCCCGTCGATCGTAATGTCACCCGTATCGGGTCGTTCCAGGCCCGAGATCAAACGCAGCGTGGTCGTCTTTCCGGCGCCGGTCGGGCCGAGCAGCACGACGAATGCGCCGTCCGGCACGGTCAGATCGACGTCTGACAGCGCAACATCCGGCCCGAAGGACTTGGAGACCGAGACAAGGCTTACTTCAGCCATGTGCCAGCACTCCTTCGTTCAGTTCGGATCTGAGCGCCCGCCCCGTCTGGTTGTCGAACAGCGTGATCGTGCGTGCATCAAAGGCAAGGCCGACCGTTTCACCGACCCGAACCACCTGGTCGGAGGCGATCCGCGCCTTCAGTTCGCCGTTCGCCGTTGCAAGGGTTACGATCTGGGTTGTGCCCAAATACTCGGCGGCCCTTATCTCGCCCCGGTAGCCGGAAATGTCGCTGAGACGCACATGTTCCGGCCGAACGCCGAAAACGACATCGCCGTCGAACGGTTCGCGCATCACCGGCACGCCCACGTCCTGATGATCGAGCTGCACACTATCGGCCCCGGTTTCAAGGCGCGTATGCAGACGCAGGAAATTCATTGACGGAGAGCCGATGAAATCCGCGACAAATCGGGTCGCCGGTTTGTCGTAGATATCTTGCGGCGCGCCGAACTGTTCGATGACGCCGTGGTTCATCACCACGATCTTGTCGCCCATCTGCATCGCCTCGAGCTGGTCATGGGTGACGTAGACGGTTGTGGCGCCCATCCGGTCATGCAGGGCGCGCAATTCTTCGGCCATGTGCTCGCGGAACTCCGCATCGAGCGCGCCGAGCGGTTCGTCCATCATGAAGGCCTTGGGATTGCGTACGATCGCACGGCCCAGCGCCACGCGCTGCCGGTCGCCGCCCGACAGGCCGCCGACAGGACGCTCCAGGAGATCCGTGATGCCCAGTATGCCGGCGACCTCGGCCACCTTTTCCCGCACGCGCGCCCGTTTCATGCCCTGGCTGATCAGCGGATAGCTGATGTTCTGGCGTACGTTCATGTGCGGATAGAGCGCGAACATCTGAAACACGAAGGCAATGTCGCGTTCGCTCGCGGGCTTGCGGCTGACATCCTCGCCGTCGATCGTGATCTCTCCGGAAGTCGGCAGTTCGAGACCGGCAATCATGCGCAGTGTCGTGGTCTTGCCGCATCCCGACGGCCCGAGCAGCATGAAGAACTCGCCGTCCTCGATGCGGAAGGACGAGGACTGGACGGCGGTGAAATCGCCGAATTCCTTTCTGAGGTTCCTGATCACGATCTCCGCCATCGTTCACTCCCGGAAATGGCTGACGATGATGAACATGACCGTTCCGATCAGTGTCACGATGAAGGAATAGGTGTAGGCGACAAGCGCAATGGGCTGCATCAGCATGATCACGCCGAGCGCGATCAGGATGCTCGCAAGCATTTCCCAGGGGCCGCGCCGAAACCGCCGCAGCCCATCGAAGAAGCCGCTCATTTTCGCACCGCCCCGAAGGTGATCCCGCGCAGCAGGTGTTTGCGCAGGAGAATGGTGAAGACCATGACCGGCACCAGGAACAGCGTCGCGCCGGCCGCCACTGCCGGCCAGTCCTGACCGCCGACACCGATGATCGTGGGAATGAAAGGCGGCGCCGTCTGCGCGGTGCCGGACGTCAGGAGCACCGCAAAGGCGTATTCGTTCCAGGCAAAGATCAGACAGAAGATGGCGGTCGAGGCGATGCCGGTCGCCGCCTGCGGCAGCACGACCTTGTAGAAGGCCTGGAAGCGCGTGTAGCCGTCAATCAGCGCGGCTTCCTCGTATTCCCGCGGGATCTCGTCGATGAAGCCTTTCAGGAGCCACACCGCCAGCGAAATGTTGACCGCCGTATAGAGCAGGATCATGCCGAGATGCGTGTCGCTGAGGCCGAGCGTGCGGAACATCAGAAAGATCGGGATGGCCACTGCGATCGGCGGCATCATGCGGGTCGACAGGATGAAAAACAGCAAATCGTCCTTGAGCGGCACCTTGAAGCGGGAAAAAGCATAGGCCGCGAGCGTGCCCAGGAAAACGCTCAGGAATGTCGAGCCGAAGCCGATGATGACTGAGTTCAGAAACCGTTCGCCGTAGCGGGAGGGACCGGCAATCACCATGTCGCGGTTGCGTACGATTTCCTCGTACCAGGTCTCGGGCGGCGGCAGCGATTCAAGCTGTTCGCGCGAGACCCGGGTCCGGGTCGTGAACAGATTCACATAGCCTTCCAGGGACGGTTCGACGACGACTTTCGGCGGATAGGAAATCGCATCGGCCGGCGTCTTGAACCCGGTCGTGATGATCCAGATCAGCGGCATGATCGTGATCAGTGCATAGAAAATGACCAGCGTTCCCGCGATCCATTTCTGGCCGACCGACGGCTCGGTGATGGAATAGCTGCTCATCGTTCCTTGACCTTGTTCAAGGCCTTTACGTAGATCGAGGCGAGACCGAAGACGGTGACGAACAGAATGATGGCGTAAGCGGACGCGTAGCCGGTCCGCCACTTCTCAAAGGCTTCACGCTTCAGGTTGATGGAGGTCAGTTCCGTGGTCGATCCCGGTCCGCCGCCGGTCAGTTGAACCACGAGGTCGAACATCTTGAAATTCTCGATGCCGCGGAACAGCACGGCGAGCATCAGGAACGGCAGCACCATCGGCACCGTGATGGTCCAGAACTGACGCCATTTCGATGCCCGGTCGATCTCTGCCGCCTCATAAATGTAATCCGGGATCGAGCGCAGACCGGCCAGGCAGATCAGCATGACAAACGGCGTCCACATCCAGGTATCGACGATGACGATCGCCCAGGGCGCCAGCGCGACCGAGCCGATCATCTGGAACGACGACGGGTCAACGCCGGTAAAGAACGCCACCACGTAATTGAACAGGCCGATTTGCGGCTGATAGAGGAAGGTCCAGAAATTGCCGACGACGGCCGGCGACAGCATCATCGGCAGCACGATGATCGTGGTCCAAAGATCGTTGCCCTTGAATTTCCGGTTGATAAGCCAGGCCAGCGCAAACCCGATCAGTACCTGGAAAAAGATCGTCCAGAACAGGAAATGCGCGGTCGCCTGCATGGTGAGCCAGATGTCGCTGTCGGTCAGGATGCGCTCGTAATTGCGCAGCCCGATGTAGTCGACCTCACGGTTCGGCCGGTTGGCGCGGTAGTTCGTAAAGCTGAGATTGATGGTCCAGATCAGCGGGAAGATGTTGACTGCCAAGAGCAGGAAGATCGTCGGCGCAACAAATATCCAGGCGATGGTCCGGTCGGATGCGCCCTTGATCCGGCGCGCGACATGGGTCGGCGTCGCGCGGGCGACGCGGTCGATCGGTGTGTCTGACATGGACCGTGCTCCGAGTTAGATCGCGGCGGGCGCCGACCCGGGACATCTCACCCGGATCGGCACACCTGATCATTTGTCTCAGAGTTTTCCTTCGTCCTCAAACGTCTCGGTCCAGTCCTCGATCAGCTTGTCGAGCGCTTCCTGAGCCGTTCCGATATCGGCAACGACGTAGTCATGCAGGCGTTTCTGCATGGCGAGAAGCAATTCGGCATAGGCCGGCTCCTGCCAGAAATCCTGCACACCGCCCATGGCTTCGAGGAAATCGGCGGCAAACGGCTGGCTGTCCTTGAAGCCCGGATCGTTCAGCACCGAGACATGACAGGAATAGCCACCGAGCGCCCACCACTTGGCCTGGACGTCAGGCTGGGCAAACCACTTTATGTATTCAAGCGCGGCTTCCTGTTTGTCGGAATAGGCGACAACCGAGATGCCCTGCCCGCCAAGCGTCGACGCCGCCTTGTTCTGCGCCGGGTTGACGAAGAAACCGATCTTGTCGCCGCCGACATCAGGATCCTGATAGAGGCCCGGGAAGAAGGCGAACCAGTTCATGGCCATGGCGACCTGGCCTGACTTGAAGGCGTCGAGGCCCTGTTCCATGTAACTGTCGGTGTAGCCCGGCGGCGTCGCGGTCTTGTAGAATTCCTTATAGAATTCAAGCGCCTCGACGGCTTCAGGCGAATTCACCGCACCGTCCATCTGATAGGTGCCGGGTTCGGTCTCGTACTGGAAGCCCCAGGCATAAAGCGCACCGGTCGCACCCATGGTGATGCCTTCCGAGCCCCGTTCGGTGAAGATCGCGGCGCCGTAGCGCGTCTGGCCATCAATCTCGCGGCCCTGGAAGAATTGCGCGATCTGCAGCAATTCCTTCTGGGTTTGCGGTTCGCGCAATTCCTGACCCGTGGCGTCCATATAGGCTTTCTTGATGTCGTCGCGTTCGAACCAGTCACGGCGATAGAACCAGCCGTTGGCATCGCCCATGGCGGGCAGTGCGTAATAGTTCGGCGTGCCCTTCGGCCAGGTCGAATAGGCATAGACGGTCGCCGGCGCGAAGTCGTCCATGCTGATCCCTTCCTTGTCGAAGAAATCGTTCAGTTTGACATAGTGGCCGTTCTCGGCGCCGCCGCCGATCCACTGACTGTCCCCGATCAGCAGGTCGCACAATTTGCCGCCGGAATTCAGCTCATTGAGCATGCGGTCGGCGAAGTTCGGCCAGGGCACGAATTCGAAGTTCATCGTATGCCCGCTCTGGGCTTCGAATTCCTTGCTGAGTTCGACTAGCGCGTTGGCGGGATCCCACGCTGCCCAGCACAGAGTGAGTTCGTCGGCCTGCGCTGCCGGTACCGCCAGACCTGTGCCGGCGACGAGCGCTGATGCGGCAAGCAATTTTGCGAATTTCATGGCTTTCCTCCCATGTCTCCCTTTTCGGGATTGTCCCACGATCGGCATGCGGTCCAATCCCGGATAGCCGAACCGTAATGAGGTACGCACCTCACGTAAAGACAAAAATGAGGTACGATCATCATTTTTTAGTCTGGGAGTAATATCGAGCCCGGATGTCTCCGCCGGATCAGAAGACGGGCAGTCAGGGCAGGTTTTCACGCAGCACGATGTCGATCCGAATCCGCTCCTGGGATTCAACGATGTCGGCATCGTCGCACTTGGCCTTCAAAACCCGGACGGCGCTGCGCACAAGGTGCCCGACATTCTGAGTGATGATGGCATCGACCTCGCCGTCGACCAGCGCCTCGCGCATGCGGGGTGTCAATTCGTGAGCGACAACGATCAGCGCCCGGTTGGAACGCAACGGCCGGATGGCATCGAGCAGAGCCTGATTGCCGGACCCGAGCGAGTAAATGCCGGATATGTCGGGATGAGTTTCGAAGGCGGCTGTGATGACAGAAGCCATACGCTCCGGATCATCGTGCCCCTCGACCGACGGCAAGACGTGAATATCGGGAAAGGTTTCCTGCATGACGGCATCGAAACCGAGACGGCGCTCGATGCTGTCCCGGGCCAGCATGGAACTCGCAACGACCAGGATTTCCGCGCCCGGGTGTGCCTGAAACCGCCCCATGAGGACTGCCGCCGTGCGCCCGGCAGCTCGGTTTTCGATACCGACGAAATGATCGCGCTTGGTGCTCGGAAGATCGGACACCAGGGCGACAACCGCCACGCCCGCGTCGTGCAACCGGGTGATCGCATCGCGGACCTGCGGCGTCTCCGGCGCCATGATGGCAACGCCCTCCACATCGGACAGGCCGATCCGCTGGATCGCCCGGGCCGTGGCATGCGGATCATGCGAAGGGACCAACAGCGTGTTGATCGAGATCCGGTCGGAATGGCTGCTTGCAATGACCTCACGCAGCGCCTCGCGGATCGTATCGACAAACTGGCCCGGCCCTTCCGGCAGCACAAAGACAAACCGGTATTGCCGCTTGCGTGCCAGATTGGCGGCCGACAGGTCACGGACATAACCGAGAGACGCGATCGCGGCCTGCACACGGGCAATCGTCTTTTCGCGCACGCCAGGTCGCGCGTTGAGCACGCGATCGACCGTCGCGAGGCTGACGCCTGCGGTCCTGGCAATATCACGGACGGTGGGCTTGCCCATGGAGAGACCTTTCAAGGGCAAATTTACCGTGAAATTTTGAGGTACGTCAATCAGATTGGCCCAAGGCAGTAAACGCGCTGCCAAAGCGGCCCCGATGTCGGGATCAGCCGTCCTTGTTTTTGCGGGCCGGCGTACGGGTGAACACCATCTTCTGATCGGCCAGCTTTTCCGGCGGCCCGATCCAGGCATAGGCCATCAGGGCCGGCTCGCGGTCGGAGACCGTGATCCTGTGCAATTGGCCAGGTGGATTGAAGATCAGCGATCCGGGCGCATAGACGCCCTGATGGTTTTCAGACACGGCACCGGACAGGCAGATGTAACTTTCCGTGATCCCATCATGGGCATGGGCCGGATAGGTGCAGCCGGGCGCAAACAGGACGAGACCGAGAATGACTTCTTCCGAGATTACCGGTCCGTAGGGACCGCACAATTCGGCATAGGCATATTTCTTTTCGAGACCCCGCGGGACCTTTTCGTAGCCGTATTGCCAGTTTAAGGTCGAACGGATCGCATCGAAACCCCGGATCATGTCGGCATGGCGTTCGCGCCGCCCCTCATCCAATGCCCGCCGAAAGTGCACGATGACCGGCTTGTCCTGCGGATCGCCGACCTTCACGGTTGCATTGCTCTGCATCACGCGGCTTACGGCCTCGCGGACGGCGCGCTGGTGCGCCCGGATCACGGACGACCCGCCGGACGGCAGATAGCGATATATCTCGTAGAATTCCCGAAGCAGATAGAGCCAGTCCGGGATATCGCTCAATCGGTTTTCAGTCATGTATACCGCCGACGGGAGGGATGATCGAAGACACTCGGTCCAGACAACGACCTTGGCGTGAGTCGGCTGTCGGAACCTGATGCCGTCTTTTCGTCAGAGAACGGAAAAATGCAAGCCCTCAAACGGTTTCCAATTGTCACGGCTTGCGATTTAATCGCCGCACGCACCCGGTCCGGATCCTCTCCGGGCGTCCCCCATTCGTCGGCAGGAGAAGAACGTCATGGAGATCGGCATTATCGGCTGCGGCAATATGGGGGGCGGAATGGCAACCCATCTCGCTGCAACGGGCCATGCCGTTTGCTGCCACGACGCATCACGTGAAAGCCTGGAACGCCTGTCGCAGGCCGGTCTTTCGGTAGAAGGAGATGTCGGACGGCTTGCGGAACGGAGCGATCTTGTCCTGTTGTCGCTGCCGAATGCGGCCGCTGTCGAAGCCGTTATGGAGGCCATTCACGATCGGATGCCTCCCCGAAGCATCGTTGTCGACACATCGACCTCCGATCCTGTCGTGACAACACGTCTTGCCAAGCACGCCGAGACTTATGATTTTCTCGATGCACCGGTCAGCGGAGGCCCGACGGCGGCGCGTTCCGGCACCATGACCATGCTTGTGGGCGGCGACGCCGATGCACTTGAGCGCGCCCGTCCGGTTCTGGACGTCCTGGCATCCAAAATCGTGCATGTCGGAGGCCCCGGCGCGGGACATGCGGCGAAAATCGCCAACAACATGCTGTGCGCGGCCAACCTGGTTCTGGTCGCCGAGGCGGTTCGGCTCGGAGAAGCCGCCGGGATTGCGGCCGGCGATCTGCTCGAGGGCGTCAATGCCGGATCGGGCCGCAGCGGCGTCAGTGAGGTCAACTTCCCGAAATGGGTTTTGAACGAGACTTTCAATTCCGGTTTCACAATGGGATTGATGCGCAAGGATGTGCGTCTTGCGCAATCGCTGGCCGAGCGTCTCGAGGTACCGCTGCAGGCGTTCGAGGCGGTCGCCGCCATCTGGTCGGCAAGCGCCGAAACGCTCGACGATGACGCCGATTTCAATGCCATCACCAAACTTGCAGGACAAAAACCATGAACGATCGCGCGGACCAGTTGATGTCGCTGCTCGATGCGTTCGGTCTTGAAGGGGGTGCACAAAGCATCATCGGCGGTACGCTGACGGCCGGGAATGGCGATCCGATCGTCGTCACTGACCCTTACACAACATACGAATTGTACCGGTATGCCGATTGCGGCGCCCCGATCGCGGAGGCTGCCTGCCGCGCGGCGGCAGCGGCACAGCCGGATTGGGCACGTGGTCGTAGCCCAGCCGATCGTGGCGCCCTGATGACGGAGATCGCACGGACGGTGACGGACCATGCCGAGCCGCTGGCCCAACTGGAAGCACTGACGGCGGGCAAACCGATCCGCGATTGCCGTGTCGAGGTGGCCAAGGTCGCGGAGATGTTTGCCTATTATGCCGGCTGGGCGGACAAGCTGCACGGCGAGGTCATCCCGGTCCCGTCCGGCCACCTGAACTACACCTTGCGCGAGCCACTCGGCGTGGTTTTTCAGACAACGCCCTGGAACGCACCGATCTTCACGGCCGGCTGGCAGATCGCGCCGGCGCTTGCCACCGGCAATGCCGTCGTGATCAAGCCGAGCGAACTGACGCCACTGACGACCATCGCGCTGGTTCGGCTCGCCGAAAAGGCCGGCCTGCCGCCCGGAACGGTCAACGTGCTGGCCGGGCTCGGCCCGACAGCCGGCCAGGCAGCGATCGCGCATCCGGCCGTGCGCAAGGTGATCTTCGTCGGATCGCCGCCGACCGGGCGCCGGGTGGCGGTCGCGGCAGCAGAAGCACTCAAGCCGTCGGTGCTGGAACTCGGGGGCAAGTCGGCCAATATCGTGTTCTCCGACGCGTCGCTGGACGATGCCTGCCGGGGCGCGCAGGCAGCGATCTTTTCTGCCGCCGGTCAGAGCTGCGTGGCCGGCTCCCGCCTTCTGGTCCAGGCCGACATCTACGATCATTTCACGACGATGGTGGCCGATGGCATGGCCCGTCTGACACTTGGCGATCCGCTTGACGAGGCGACCGAAGTCGGGCCCGTCGGCAATGTCCGGCAATACGAGCATGTCACCACGACCGTCCGCATGGCCTGCCATGCCGGCGCCTCGGTCCTGGCGCGGGACGACAAGCCGCAGACCGGGTACTTCGTGCCACCGACGCTGATCGGTCCGGTGGACAATGCGGCCCCGGTCGCCCGCGAGGAAATATTCGGCCCCGTGGTCGCCGCCATTCCGTTCAAGGACGAAGCGGATGCCGTCCGTCTTGCCAATGACAGCGATTTCGGCCTGGCCGGAGCCGTCTGGACCCGCGATGTGGCGCGGGCGCACCGCGTTGCGTCCGTTGTCCGGGCCGGCACGTTCTGGATCAACAGCTACAAGACGATCCACGTGTCGTCTCCGTTCGGCGGATCGCTGTCCTCCGGCTTCGGCCGGTCGAGCGGTACCGATGCGCTGTTCGAATACACCGCACCGAAGAGCGTCTGGGTCGAAACCGCAACCCCGTCCCGGCTGGCCTTCGGCTATGCGCCGCCGGCCTGATCGCACCGTGATCAAGCCATGAACGCCTCTTTCGGCATCGACCATCCCCTGATCGCCGTTCGTGATCTCGAAGCCGTGCGCAAGACTTACGAAACGCTCGGTTTTCGCATGACGCCGGTCGGCAAACATCCCTGGGGCACCAGCACCAGTCTTGCCATGTTCGAGGGCTGTCTTCTGGAACTCATGGGCATCTCCGATCCGGCCTTGCTCGATGTGTCCGCCGTCGGCGAATTCCGGTTCGGGCGTCATGTCGCGCAGTACCTCGCGGAGCGGGAGGGCATCGCGCTGCAGGCGTTGCACAGTCTTGATGCGGAAGCCGATGCGACGCGGGCGGAG
>JANQQB010000257.1 GCA_028285165.1 Rhodobiaceae bacterium | reverse complement strand
GGCCTGTTGCTGATCGCAGGCGTCGCGATGCTCTATGGCGCCGGTCTCGGGGTCTATCAGGCCGGGGCGGAATGGGCCTTCTGGCCGGGTCCCGCCGATTGCGGCACGACCGGCAACGGCGCCGCATCGGTCAACGACCTGATGTCGCAATTGCAGTCGACCCGCATCGTCTCCTGCACCGAAGCCAGCTGGCGCATGTTCGGCCTGTCGTTTGCCGGATGGAATGCGGTCGCCTCGACCGTGCTGGCGCTGGTCGCGCTTGCCGGCTCGGCGTCGCTTCTGCGGCGTACGCAACCGGCTATCGCGTGACAGCGCGGACCGGTTCGGACAACCGCCCGGCACAGGCCATTACTGGGTGTCGGCGCGGGCCTTTTCGATCGATTCGGCAATCATGCGTTTGGCGGTCTCGGCGTCCTGCCAGCCAACGACCTTGACCCATTTGTTGGTCTCAAGGTCCTTGTAATGGCTGAAGAAATGCTCGATCTGCTGCAACGTGATCTCCGGCAGATCCGAATAGGTTTGCACCTTTTCGTACCGGCGCGTGAGCTGCGTTGACGGAACGGCCAGCACCTTTTCGTCCTGCCCGGCCTCGTCTTCCATGATCAGCACGCCGATGGGACGGCAATTCATCACGGCACCCGGCACGATGGCCCGCTGATTGGCCACAATCACATCGATCGGGTCGCCGTCATCCGACAGGGTATGCGGCACGAACCCGTAATTGCCGGGATAGCGCATCGATGTGTACAGGAACCGGTCCACGAACATCGCCCCGGCCGCTTTGTCCATCTCGTATTTGATCGGTTCGCCGCCGACCGGAACCTCGATGATTACATTCACGTCTTCCGGTGGATTCAGTCCGATCGGCACGGCATCGATACGCATGGCAAGTATCCTGGTTGCTGAGTGTCGGGAGACTACGCGGCCCGCGTGTCAAGACAAGCTAGACTTTCGGCCTCAACGGATCGGCGCGACAGAGTCCGCTTCGGCCGGGATGGTCTGCGCGCCCTGTTGCATTTGTCGGAGGAACGGATCGAGCCGGGCCGATCAGGCCGCTTCCGGCCAGGCAAAGACCGATACACCCAGTTTCGACTGGCCGACGGTTTCTTCGGACCGGGCAACGATCCTGCCGCCGCACGACCGGTAGAAGGCAATGGCGCGATCGTTGTCGGACAGGACACGCAAGGCGATATCGTTGAGTTTGTTGCGTCTCAACAGGGCCTTACCCGCGTCCAGCAGTTTGCGCCCGAAGCCCAGTCCCTGATAGTCGGGATGGACGTACAGCTCGTAGATTTCGCCGGTATGGGACAGGCGCGACATGCGCGACCGACCGACGGAGACATATCCCGCAACGGCCCCGCAGACTTCAAGCACGAGAACGGCACCGCCCTTGCGGATATTGTAGGCCCACCAGGTCTCCCCACGCCGCGACACCATGCGCTCCAGGGCAACTCCGGGAATGATCCCGCGATAGGCGTTCCGCCACGCCTCGTCGTGCACGGCTGCAATGGCAGCGGCATCTTCCGGTACAGCGAGACGAATATCCAGAGATGTGGTCGACATGGACCAAGCATAAAGCCAGATCGTCGCGAAACGAAAGGCCCGCAGCTGGAAAAATTAAGACAGGATTAACGACGTTGTGCCGCTCGGCGTGCAGTTCGGTGCACCGCCGTCGCGAAAAAAACCGGCCCGCACCGGATCGATTGCGGGCAAAACGTTGAGATTTCGTGGCCGATTGCCGGAACCGGGCGCCGGTGTCGCTCAGGCCGCGCCGGCCAGTTTCCGGCGTTCCGCCTTCTTGCGCTCGTGCGGGTCGAGAAAGACCTTTCGCAGCCGGATCGATTTTGGCGTCACTTCGACAAGTTCGTCGTCCGCGATATAGGACAACGCCCGCTCCAACGACATCTTCATGGGCGTTGTCAGGCGCACCGCCTCGTCCTTTCCGGCGGCACGGACATTGGTCAATTGCTTCCCCTTGATGACATTGACCTCCAGGTCGTTGCCGCGTGTGTGTTCGCCGACGATCATCCCGTGGTAGACCCGGGTGCCCGGCTCGATCATCATCGGTCCGCGATCCTCCAGGTTGAAAAGGGCATAGGCCGCCGCATCGCCGTCGCTGTTGGAGATCAGCACGCCGGTATGACGTCCCTGAATGTCTCCCCGATAGGGTTCGTAGTCATGAAACACCCGGTTCATGATCCCGGTGCCGCGCGTATCGGTCAAGAACTCGCCGAGATAGCCGATCAGGCCGCGTGTCGGCACGAGCAGGATCAGGCGCTGCTTGCCGCCGCCGGACGGCCGCATTTCCAGAAGCGTGCCCTTGCGTTCCGAGAGTTTCTGCACGACCGCACCGGCAAACTCTTCGTCGACATCGATCGTGACTTCTTCAATGGGCTCCAACCGGCCGCCGTCGCGGGCATCGGGTCGAAAAACCACGCGCGGACGCGAAACGCCCAATTCGAAACCTTCGCGGCGCATGGTTTCGATCAGGACGGCCAGTTGCAATTCGCCACGGCCGGCGACTTCGAAGGCGTCCTTGCTGGCTGAATCGGAAATCTGCAGGGCGACATTGCCCTCCGCTTCCTTCATAAGCCTTTCCCGAATCACCCGGCTTTGCACCTTGTCACCATCCTGGCCAGCAAGCGGAGAATCGTTCACCTGGAACGTCATGGACAGGGTCGGCGGATCGATCGGCTGCGCGGGCAATGCCTTGTCGACAGACAGATCGCAGATCGTGTCTGCGACGGTCGCCTTTTGCAGCCCGGCAAGCGAAACGATGTCGCCGGCTTCTGCTTCTTCGACCGGCTGGCGTTCCAGGCCGCGGAACGCGAGCACCTTCGAGATGCGTGTGGATTCAATCGATGATCCATCACGCGCCAGCGCCCGCACCGATTGATTGGGTTTCACCGATCCGGACACGATCCGGCCGGTCAGAATGCGACCGAGAAACGGGTCCGCCCCAATTGTCGTGACCAGCATGCGGAACGGACCGTCCTCGATGGCCGGTTCGGGCACATGCTCCAGGACAAGGTCGAAGAGCGGCGCCATATCGTCCTTCGGGCCTTCCGGTTCGGCCGCCATCCAGCCTTCCTTCGCGGAGCCGTACAGCGTCGGAAAATCCAGCTGGTTCTCGTCGGCATCAAGCGCTGCAAACAGGTCGAAGGCCTCGTCCAGAACGGCGTCGGGCCGGCTCTCCGGCTTGTCGATCTTGTTGATCGCGACAATCGGTCTGAGACCGAGGCCAAGCGCCTTGCCGAGCACGAATTTGGTTTGCGGCATCGGTCCTTCGGCCGCATCGACGAGCAGAATGACGCCATCCACCATGTTCAGGATCCGCTCCACCTCGCCGCCGAAATCGGCGTGGCCCGGCGTGTCGACGATATTGATGCGATGGCCCTTCCAGTCCAGCGACGTCACCTTGGCCAGGATCGTGATCCCGCGTTCGCGCTCCAGGTCGTTGGAATCCATGGCCCGTTCGGCAACCCTCTGGTTGTCCCGAAAGGTGCCCGATTGCTGCAAAAGCTTGTCGACGAGTGTGGTCTTTCCATGGTCGACATGGGCAATGATCGCAATGTTGCGCAAGGACATAACAGGTTCCGGTTTTCAGGAAATCACTTTGGGCGGTCGACCGTTGGAATATCCGAACGGGCCGCGCGGCGTTTCGTCTCTCGCATAGCCCGATTTACACAAAAACGGAACCGGAAAGTGCTGCATTGCAGCACGCCGCGCCTGAACTATCGGCGTTTACCCTAATTTAAGGCTTAACTTGCGATTAACGAGGTCCTGCGGGATAAACAAAGCTCAGGTTTCGACACATCGGCGCACCAAGCCGATTCTGATTCCGATGCGAGATCCTGTTCCGAATACTCCATCAAGCACATTCCTGGGAGCCTGACGGCTCCCGTTTTTTTTGGGCACAAGCCGGCTCCTGGTGTACACCTGACGGATACCGAAGTCAGGGAGTGCACGATGGGTCAGTTCCGCAAGCTGGGATGGGTCGCACTGATCATCGGTCTTTCGGCCGGATTTGCCGTCGCCCAGACACCCGCGCCGCCAATCCTTTCCGGTGAGGACCGGTTTCATCCGGTCATTTCCGAGAACGGCATGGTATCGAGCCAGGAGGCCCTGGCAACGGGAGTTGGGGTTTCGATCCTGGAACGGGGTGGCAATGCGGTCGATGCCGCGGTCGCGGTCGGTTTTGCGCTCGCGGTGACGCTGCCCCGGGCGGGCAATCTCGGCGGCGGCGGCTTCATGCTCGTTCACCGGGCCGCAGAAGACGAAACGCTTGCCATCGACTACCGCGAACGGGCGCCGGCTGCCGCGTTTCGGGACATGTTTCTGGACGCCGAGGGCAATCCGGACAACGACAAATCGCGCTATTCCGGCCTGGCGGTCGGCGTTCCCGGCACGGTCGCCGGCCTTGCCATGGCGCATGCCCGATACGGCAGCGGCACGCTGACCTTCGCGGATCTGGTGGCCCCGGCAATTGCGCTGGCCGAAGACGGGTTTCCGGTCTCCGTCGATCTGGCCTTCTCCCTGGCGACGTTTGAAAAGCGCTTGAAAGACGATCCCGACGCTGCGCGCATCTTTTACAAGCCTGATGGCGGGCTCTACCGGCCCGGCGAGATCCTGAAACAACCCGACCTTGCCAGGAGCCTGCGAGCGATCGCGGAAAACGGACCGACCGGCTTCTATGCGGGTCCGATCGCTGAGGCGATTGCGGCACGGGTGACTGAAATCGGCGGCGCCATGACCCCGGCTGACCTGGCCGATTACGAACCGGTCGTGCGCAAACCGGTGACGGGTACCTATCGCGGATACGAGATCCATTCCATGCCGCCGCCGTCTTCCGGCGGCGTGCACATCGTGCAGATCCTCAATATTCTCGAAGGCTTCCCGATCGGCTATCTCGGCCACAATACCGCAGACACCATCCACCTGATGGCCGAAGCGATGAAACGCGCCTATGCGGACCGCAGCCAATATCTCGGCGATCCTGATTATGTGTCGGTTCCGGTGGGCGGCCTGACATCGAAGGGATATGCGGAAACCCTGCGTGCGGAAATCTCGCCGAATCGGGCATCAGCGTCGGCCGAGATCCGACCCGGCGATCCCGCCCCTTATGAAAGCAACGAAACGACGCATTTTTCCGTCGTCGACAAGGATGGCAATGCGGTCTCCAATACCTACACGCTGAACTTTTCCTACGGAGTGCGCCGGATCGCGACCGGTACCGGCATCCTGTTGAACAACGAACTCGACGACTTTTCGGCAAAACCCGGTACGGCCAACGCCTATGGTCTAATCGGCGGCGACGCGAATGCCGTCGCACCCGGCAAGCGGCCTCTTTCGTCGATGAGCCCGACCCTCGTCTTCAAGGACGGCGCCTTTGTCCTTGCCACCGGGTCGCCCGGCGGCAGCCGAATCATCACAACGGTCCTACAGGTGCTGATGAACGTCATCGATCATGGCATGAACATCGCCGAGGCAACCCATGCGATCCGGATCCATCACCAATGGCTGCCGGATGAAATCCGCGTCGAGGCGGACCTTGGGAACGACACGATCCGGCTCTTGGAACAGCGCGGTCATGTCGTGTCCCGCAATCGGGTCATGGGATCGACCCAATCCATCCTGTCGGTCGGAGATCGGCTGCATGGTGCCGCGGACCCACGGCGCCCGGGTGCGCTGGCAGCCGGTCACTGAACCACGGACGCGATCGATCCACTACGACCGTCGCGCGTAAACAAAGCCGGTGATCTGATGATCGGCAGGTTCGGCCATCGAGAGGTCGTGGCAATAGTGGCGAACCTGTGAAAGCGACGCCTTGTTCGCCCGAGAAGGGAACTCGGGCAAGAGCGCTGACCGGACCGTGTGGAGCCTCAACCTGATGCTTCAATGACGCGGGCAAGGGTTATCCAGAGCCTATCCACATCTTCGTTGAAAATGGCGCGAAAATTGGTTGCTGGTGCCCGATTTTCAACATGATCGCCCGTTCTGTTGCACAAGTGTGCATAAAACGTGGTCTGTCAAAGGCACCCTTAAGTCTTTGTTAAACAAAGTACCAAAAGGCTGGGCGGGATTACCGGATCGGTTTCCGCTCGAGTACGGGCTGTGCACTCGGAACGGCAATCCGATCGACAATGGCGGTGATCGACCGGAGACTATCATGGCGAGAAACATTGGCGGATATGACGATGATCTGCGGATCCTGACGACCGGCGGGTCGCAAGGGGACAGGCAGACAGCGAACGATTCCCAACCGGCCGAAAGGCCATGCCTCGACATCCTTGTGCTGGATGACGACACGGCAGCCCTGGCGCCGTTGTGCCGGGCCCTGGAGCGCATGGAGGCGTGCTCGGTCCGCATCGTTGACGCACGATCGCCCGAGGAGGCCTTGTGTGCGGCACGGGATCAGGACTTCCACATCATGTTCCTGGACGAGAGCGCGGTTGAAACAGCGACGCCGCTGCTTCAGGCCCTGGCGCGCAGCGAACCGTCCTGTCCGCCGATCGTGTTGACCGCACCGACACCCGACGGTGCGTCCGTGCCGGCGCCGGTTGCGGACGGCTGGCAGACGATCGACAAAAGCACCGTCGCACCGCTCGCCCTGGAAATGAGTATCCGCACGGCGCTTGTGCGAGCCCGTCGGCGCGACGTGCTGATGGCGCAATTGGAAACCATCTCGACGGTCGGCGAATCGTCCGATGAGGTCCTGCCATGGCTGAAGACCTTGCTGGCCGCCGTCGACAAGACCCATAGCGGCGCCGTGCTTGCGATGAACCGGACCGAAAACGAGACAGCGCGTCGCCTTCTGCAGGATTCCGCGGCACAATCCCGCGCGCTCAAGGCCGATCTGCTGGACAAGGTCACGCGCCTGGAAACCTCCAGCCGGACGGTTGACCGAACACGGTCGGAAATCGACCTGACCGGCCTGGTTGCCGATGTCGTCACGGATTATCGCGCCGAAGCGGAAAGGCGCGACCAGACCCTGACATATCATTGTCCGGATCTTCCGGTGAAGGTCGATGCCAATCCGCGAACTGTCAGGGACCTTGTCCGCGTCGCCCTGCGCAACACCATCCGGCACAATGATCTTGAAACGGATATTCGGATCGAATTGTCCTATCAACACGGGGCCGTACGGCTCTCTATTCTGGACACAGACCCGAACGGTCACTGGTCCGCGGCACCCGTTGCCGAGACCAATGGCCGGCCTGAGCCGGAGGAACGAGCCGGCGGTCTTCTGCTGATTGAGGACCTGATGTTTTCCTGTGCCGGTATCGTCGAAACCCGCAGCGACGGTGACCGCAACACGCTGACATGCGTGTTTCCCAGGCGAAGGGGCCTGTGACAGGGACTTAGGTATGCGACCCCGAATCGCTGTCAGAGCGCGGGGCGCCGACACTTGCCTTGCGCGACGTCCTCGGATTGAATTGCCCCTCCTGCCAAACCGATCATCCAGCCCGGCCGGGCTCGGAATGGCTTTCGGTTCAAAATCGAGGATTCCATGATGACAAAGACTGCTCTCGTAACGGGTGCGGGATCCGGAATCGGCCGGGCGACAGCCCTTGCGCTCTGCGCTGCCGGTTATCATGTCGCTCTTGTCGGTCGGCGCCGCGAAGCGCTTGAACAAACCGCGCAGGACGCCGACGGCAATGCACCACCTCCGCCCGTCATGCCCTGCGACGTAACGGATCCCGACGCGGTCAGACAGCTCTTTGACGATGTGGAAACCGAGTTCGGTCGGCTCGATGTTGTGTTCAACAACGCGGGTACGAACATCGACGCGACGGGCTTCGGCGACCTTACCCCAGCCGATTGGATCAAGGTGATCAACGTCAATCTGAATGGCGCGTTTTTTGTTGCCCACGGCGCCTTCAACCTCATGCGGCGTCAAGACCCGCAGGGCGGTCGCATCATCAACAACGGCTCGATTTCAGCCCACGCCCCCCGTCCCGGCTCCGCCCCTTACACCGCGTCGAAACACGCGATTTCCGGGTTAACGCGCTCGATCTCGCTGGACGGCCGGGCGTTCGATATCGCCTGCGGCCAGATCGATATCGGCAATACCGCCTCGGACATGACCGAACGCATGTCTGGCGGTGTCCCGCAAGCCGACGGATCGGTGCGGCCGGAACCGGTCATGGATGTATCGAATGTCGCGCGCACGGTCGTGCTGATGGCGGACCTGCCACTCGACGCCAACATTCAAACCGTCACGGTCATGGCGACCAAGATGCCCTTTGTCGGGCGCGGATGAGCGCGCCGGGTCGGCATTCGGCACACTGGAGTCTGCGCAACAAAAAAGGACGGCGCTGACGCCGTCCCATTTATTCTTGCATTCAGCATAACCGGGAAGCCGGCGACCCGGCTTCCTTCGCTGGTAATTAAGCTGCAGCCTGTGCGCGACGACGGCTGAGGAAGCCGAGGCCGATCATGGCCGACAGCAGCATCAGCAGTGCCGGCGGCAGCGGAACGGCTGCGACCGTGAGGTCGATCGTTGCGCGAGCGCCGTCGGTCAATTCCATGGCGCTGTACTGGATCCGCAGGAAGTCGGATGCGCCGGCGGCAAGCGTCGACAGCAGAGTAAAGGATGTCGTAACGCCTGCAGCCACAAACTGGCTGTCGCCACCGTCCCAGCCGACGGTCACGCCGGTGATGAACGAACCGATTGCCTGATTGATCGTACCAATCGACACGCCGACGGTTTGTTGCGTCCCGCTCGTGTTGGTGATCTGGAAGACAAATTCGCCTGCCACGTCAGACAGCAACGGATCGGAGTTTCCGACGAACGTTGCGTTGAAGAAAAGCGGGCTTGCGAAGATGCTGAACGGACCGTCATCCGCAACAGCATTCGTAGTGTTCGAATCCGTGAGCGTACTCAACGGATCGACAGAGACCGCGCCGCTGGACGCGACACCGCCGAGCACCAGCATCGCGGCTATTGCCGTCGACCCGATGACCTTACTAAGTAACTTGTACATGTACTGTACCCCGATTTGGTTTTTCACACCGCCACTGCAGCACTCGTTCTATCAAAGTGGCTTACCGAGTCAACGGCCTTTTTGCACTGCATCAGTCATTTTTGGTTAACCCATGCAGAAAAGCAGACCGTCGAATCAGGTATTTCGATAATCGGCAAAACCGCAAAAGCCCACAACAGGGTAATTTACGGGGTTCTGGCGCAGATTAACCTAAATATCGAGATGAGCCGGAATCTGTGCCGTTCTTGAACAACGGGAAATAAAAATCACGCGATACAATTGTGCCATTGGAAAAACAGAATAGAAATGCTGCCGCTTTATTGAGCAAATGAACAAAGTTTAGGAAAGCTGATCAGGCTTGATGGCAACCGATCGCGCCGATCTTCGATATCGATCCGGATTTTCATCTCACTATTAACCGTGCGATCGAACCGCAGCCTGTCGACCAACGGTTATGCGGGGTGCACAGCAAACTCTGTTTTGCGGACATCAATGCCGTATTGCGCAAAATGTGCCGCGCAAACCGTCACGGCATCCTCTGGTACGGTGGCAATACCGAAAGGTGACGCGCGTCTGAGAAGGCCGAAACCGGATTGATTTGGAGCGGGCGATGAGATTCGAACTCACGACCCCAACCTTGGCAAGGTTGTGCTCTACCCCTGAGCTACGCCCGCGCTCCGCGCCGTCAAGAGACCGGTGTCTCGCGGCGGTCGCAACTCTATTGCGGAGTTCGCCGGCAAAATCAAGCGGAATCCGCTGTGAATCCGTAATCCCGTCACGATAGAAGGATCCGATGATTGAAACGCGGCACCGATTGGTCCGCGTCAGAGGCCGCGCACTGGCCTATCGTGCGCCCATACCCTTGAACTTGCGGGAAAACCGCCGTAACCACGCGGACGAGGCCCGCGCATTGTGGCGCGGCACACATGTATACAGACACCACCGCAGAACGGGTCGGGCCGTTCAGGCCGATCCGGAACGACGCCATGCCGAAAACCAGAAAAGACCTCCTTGAGAACCTGAACGCGCTTGGCATTCACACACAGACCGTCGAACACCCGCCGCTGTTCACGGTTGAAGAATCGCAAGCGTTGCGCGGTTCCATCCCGGGGGCTCACAGCAAGAACCTGTTCTTGAAAGACAAAAAGGGAAGCCTATTTCTGGTGGTCGCACGCGAGGATGCCGAGATCGACCTGAAACGCCTGCATACCAGAATCGGCGCGTCCGGCCGTCTGAGTTTCGGCAAACCGGATCTGCTTATGGAAAAACTCGGCGTTGAGCCGGGCTCGGTGACACCTTTTGCCGTCATCAACGATACCGGCGCCGAAGTCACGCTTGTCATCGACGCGTCGATGATGGAAGAAACGCCCCTGAACTTCCATCCGCTGGAGAACACGGCGACCACCACGATCGACCGGGATGACCTGCTTGTTTTCCTACGCGCGGCAGGCCACGACCCGCAAATTCTGAACATCAGCCTCTAACACGTGAGGACGGATCCATGGTGACCCCTGATTCCATGCCCGACACCGCCCAGGCGACCCCCGACGGTCCTCTGATTATCGACACCACCACGCAGGGTTTTTCGAGGGACGTGATCCAGGCATCCATGAAGACGCCGGTTCTGGTCGACTTCTGGGCCCCATGGTGCGGGCCGTGCAAGCAATTGACGCCGGTGCTTGAAAAGATCGTCGAAAAGGCACGCGGTGCTGTCAGACTGGTCAAGATGAACATCGACGAAAACCCCGAAATTCCGGGCCAGCTGGGCATTCAATCGATCCCGGCAGTGATCGCCTTCAAGAACGGCCAGCCGCTCGACGGGTTCATGGGCGCCGTCCCGGAACGTCAGATCCTGGCCTTCATCGAGCGCATTGCCGGGCCCGTCGGGCCGAGCGAAACAGAAATGATGCTGGAGGAGGCCGAAGCCGCCCTGATCGAGGAAAACTGGCCCGAGGCTGGACGCCTCTTCGCGGCCATCCTGGAACAGGAGGCGGACAACGTCGCCGCCCTGGCAGGACTTGCGCGATGTTACATCGGGTCCGGCGATCTGGCGGAAGCCGAAACAACACTTGACCGTATTCCCGAAAGCGACGCCGGCAATCCGGCTGTGGCGGCTGCCCGCGCCGCGCTCGACCTTGCCCGCCAGGCAGAGGATGTCGGCGACACGGCTGAATTACAAAACCGTCTGGCCGCCGACCCGGCGGACAACGAAGCCCGGTTCGAGCTCGCCATGGCCTTGTCGGCGCGTGGAAATCGCGAAGAGGCGATCGACCATCTTGTCGACATTGTCCAGCGCAACCGAAACTGGAACGACGAAGCGGCCCGAAAGCAATTGCTGCAATTCTTCGAGGCCTGGGGACCGACGGACGAGATGACGCTCTACGGGCGGCGCAGATTGTCCTCCGTGCTTTTTTCCTAACGCGGGCGACATACATATAGGGAGGACAGGTCTACCAGGAACGACGGAGCTGGGCATGCAGGCCGGCAACAAAACCTACGACACGCCGAGCGAATTGCCGCCCGTAATCCCGGTGTTTCCACTTTCCGGCGCGCTCTTGCTGCCGCATGCGCAATTGCCGCTCAACATCTTTGAACCGCGCTATGTCGCCATGATCGATGCCGCTCTGAAGACCGACAGGGTGATCGGCATGATCCAGCCGGCGCTCGACCCGTCAGCCGGCGAATCAAAGACGCCGGAGCTTTGCACCGTCGGTTGTGTGGGGCGCATGACGGCGTTCCAGGAATCGGGCGACGGCCGCTACCTCATCACCCTGACAGGGATCAGCCGGTTCGACACCATCGAGGAAATGCAGACGATCACGCCGTTCCGTCAGTGTCGGATCACGGCAGACCGGTTTGCCGACGATCTGAAAACCGGTTTGGGCGAGAACGAGGTCGATCGGGAGGCCTTATTGAAGACCTTCCGGGATTACCTCGATGCCCATGACATGGATGCGGATTGGGACGGCATTGAACGTGCCGGCAACGAGGCCCTAGTCAACGCCTTATCCATGATGAGCCCCTATGGTCCGGCTGAAAAACAGGCCCTCCTGGAAGCCGATGACCTCAAGACCCGAGCCGAAACGCTGATCGCGCTCACCGAAATCGATCTCGCGCGAAAGGCCGGCGAAGGCGACCCCGTTCTGCAGTGACGCCCCGGCGTCTCTTGACATCAATCGGCATGAAGAGAGTCCGTCGCACATGACCACCGAACAAACCCATTCCTTTGATCCCAAACTGCTTGAAATTCTGGTTTGCCCTCTGACGAAGACGAACCTCGAATACAATGCAGAGAGCCAGGAACTGATTTCCCAGGCGGCCAAGCTGGCCTATCCTATTCGCAACGGCATCCCGATCATGCTTCCCGACGAGGCGCGCGCGCTCGAGGATTGATCCCGACGGTCATAACGTCGCCTTTCGGCAGGCGATGGCGGCCGGAGACCCCTTGGCGGGCAGGTTCAGTATCCGCAAGCC
This sequence comes from Rhodobiaceae bacterium, assembly GCA_028285165.1. Classification (GTDB taxonomy): domain Bacteria; phylum Pseudomonadota; class Alphaproteobacteria; order Rhizobiales; family JANQQB01; genus JANQQB01. The sequence goes on along the minus strand of JANQQB010000257.1, from coordinate 6,911 downwards.
AAGGGTGCGCGGACATAATCCTGGATCAACAATTGCACGAGCACGATGCCGAAGAACAGGATAATCGGCGAAATGTCGATGCCGCCCAGATCCGGCATGTAGCGGCGGATTGGTCGCAAGGCCGGTTCCGTGATCCTGTACAGGAAGTCACCGATAACGGCCACGACCTGGTTGCGCGGGTTGACCACATTGAACGCATAGAGCCACGAAAAGATCGCGCTCGCGATCACAATCCAGATGTAGAAATTCAGAGCGATAAGAAGGACTTGGGTTAGCGCGCACATAAAGCGTTTCCTGGACGGGAAGATGTGTTCGACATGTAGCGGCCTTCGCTGCACCGGGCAAGGGCCGGATCTCTCACGAAGGCGCAAGCGGGCGCCATGGTCGCAGCCGGTAGGCAATGCCGGTTGGCACCGCCCGAATCAGGGTCCCGAAAGGACCGCTGCCGGTCGCGTGTCGCCGACAGCTTTGTCTGTTGCGAGCCAGGCATCGAGAAAACGGTCCAACCAGTCGAGATGGCATCGGTCATGCACCGCCCGTCCCTCGAAATGCGCCCGTCGGTCTTGTGCGCCCTTGAGGGCAAGGCGGGGCGCGCCGTGCACGGTCCAGCGGTACAGCATTGCAAGCGTCAGTTCGGAGTGGAACTGCACGCCGAAAGCGGCCGGACCGTAACGAAAGGCCTGATATTCGAATGTGTCCGAACGGGCGAGATGAACCGCATCCGCCGGCAGGTCGAAGCCTTCGCGATGCCATTGATAGACAACCGACGGCCAGTCCATGAAAGCCCGCCCCTCGGTTGTTGCTTCCAGCGGATAATAGCCGATTTCGACCTGCTCCTCGGGATGTTCATAGACCGGGGCGCCAAGGTTGCGCGCAAGCATCTGCGCGCCGAGGCAAATCCCCAGAAAGGGCTTTTCTTCCTTCAGGGGTACGGAAATCCAATCGGTTTCCTGTTTGACGAAATCGTCCGTGTCGTTAGCGCTCATCGGACCGCCGAAGATCACGGCTCCCGCATGATCAGCCATCGTATCGGGCAGTTCGTCGCCGAATCGCGGCTTGCGGATATCGAGATCATGTCCGCGATGCCGAAGGAGCCGACCGACACGACCGGCACTTGAATTCTCCTGATGCAGGATGATCAGAATTGGCTTTCGCGGAGGGGAAAAGTGGTTGAAATCGGCGATCAGGTTCATGGCCGCCGATTATAGGACCTGTGCACAAAAGGTCGAGCCCGTATGCATGGGAGATCCGCGTCGCGCCCGTCGCGCGGTCCGGCACCGTCGGGTCTATCCGCACGGTGTGCGGATGCCGGTGCCGGACGGCGTAAACGAAACCGGTCAGGCAATCGCTTCCGGGTGCGTGCTCATGAGTGCCGAGCGCAGCTTCTCCAGGGCGCGGCTTTCGATCTGGCGGACGCGCTCCTTGGAAATGCCGAGTTTGGATCCCAGCGATTCAAGGGTGGCACCTTCGTCGGAAAGCCGGCGTTCTCGCACGATGCGCAATTCACGCTCCGACAGAACCGTCAACGCATCGGAAAGCCATTTTTTGCGCCGCTGGGTGTCAATCATCGTGCCGACGGTTTCATCCTGGAGCGGTTTGTCGCAGACCAGGAAATCCTGTCGGTCGGAACTGGCGCCATCGGTTTCGGCTACCGGCGCATTCAACGATGTGTCCGGACCGGACAGCCGGGAATCCATAAGCGCGACGTCGGCGACCGATACGCCGACCGCGGACGCGATTTCCTTGTACATCTTGGATTCCGGCATCGGATCGGTGCCGCTGGCCAATTTGGCGCGCAATCGGCGCAGATTGAAGAACAGGGCTTTCTGGGTCGACGACGTGCCGCCGCGTACGATCGACCAATTGCGCAGGATATGGTCTTGGATGGAGGCCCGGATCCACCACGTTGCATAGGTCGAAAACCGGACAAGCCGTTCCGGTTCGAAGCGGGCGGCAGCTTCCAGGAGGCCGACATGACCCTCTTGGATCAGATCGCTCATCGGCAAACCGAAATGTCGGAAGCGGGCGGCGATCGCGATCACGAGACGCATATGCGACGAGACAAGGCGGTGAAGTGCCTCCTGGTCGTCGTCATTGCGCCAGGCGACCGCCAGGTTGTGCTCTTCCTCCCGTTCAAGATAGGGAGCATTCATAGCGGCTTTGACGAATTGCCGGCGCGAACTCGCATCTCTGGGCATGGCTCTGTCCTCTCCCTTATCCTAGGATAAATACGTAGGCCCGCCCCTAATAGATCAGCTTTTTTTGGTGTTTTGGCAAAAAACCGTCGAAATTATCAACAATGTGAAAACAGTTCACGCAGATGTGAAAAACCCGGCCTTTCGAGCCGGGTTTTCGGTACTCACGGAGAGGGAGCTTTTCAGGCCGCTTTTTCGCGACTGTCCTCGTCGTCGGCACCGTCTTCCGATGCCCGCGCCTTTTGTGCCCGTTTCGGACTGGTCACAAGGATCTTTTCGATCTCCTGAACGGCTTCGGTCGACGAGACCTTGTTGACGGAGGAGATTTCGCGCGCCATCCGATCGAGTGCCGCTTCGTACAATTGGCGCTCCGAATAGGACTGTTCCGGCTGGCTTTCGGCGCGGTGCAGGTCACGGACGACTTCCGCAATCGCGATCAGGTCGCCGGAATTAATCTTGGCTTCGTATTCCTGCGCACGCCGGCTCCACATGGTCCGCTTGACCCGTGCACGGCCCTTGATCGTCTCCAGGGCTTTTTCGACGATCTTCGTATCGGCGAGTTTGCGCATGCCGACAGACGCGGCCTTGCTCACCGGAACCCGCAGCGTCATTTTTTCCTGTTCGAAACTGATGACAAACAATTCCAGCGACAGGCCAGCGACTTCTTGCTCTTCAATGGCGACGATCTGTCCAACGCCATGCGCCGGGTACACAACGAATTCGCCGGTCTTGAAGCCTTGGCGTTGCGCAGATTTCTTTGTGGTGGTTGTCATACGGCCTTGGTCTCCGATTTCTACTAGAATTCATGATGCGCTGTCGCTTGCCGCACATACAATGCGTGAACGGCCCACGCTTGACCTTTCCCTGAGCCCCGGTATTTCAAGCGTAAGACGATTTTTGCGACTGATTGGGAAGTTAACGATCCGGTCCTTCTAGCCCGCTTTTTGCGTTCGCTGACGCCTCCACATTTTTGCGGTGCAAGAAAACCAGTCATTCAAAACCCGAAAGCGTCGCAAATGTATCACAATTCGCTCGTAATTCAAAACGCTTTGCGTGCAAACGGGTTAACTGCCGATTCGCCGGGGCCGGACCGTCCGGCTTCCGACGTCACTCGCGGAAAAGGCGGGGTCGAGTAACGGAAGATTAATCACCTTGCCCCGGGTTCGAGGAAAAATATTGCTCGAATTTACCCGCTTGGCCGTCATATTTTTCTGCGTCCGACGGCGCGTCACGCTTCATCGTGATGTTCGGCCACTTTTCAGAATATTCCGCGTTCACTTCCAGCCATTTTTCGAGACCCGGTTCGGTGTCCGGTTTGATGGCTTCGGCCGGGCATTCCGGCTCGCACACGCCGCAATCGATGCACTCGTCGGGATGAATGACGAGCATGTTTTCACCTTCGTAAAAACAGTCGACCGGACAGACTTCCACGCAATCCATGTACTTGCACCGAACGCAATTGTCCGTGACGACATAGGTCATCGACCACTCCCTTATCGTATTGCCCCGCAAGGCCGCTTCCGGAACGAACCGACCGGCCCAACCGGTTTCGGCGCCTCCTGTCGGCGCGCCACACCGTCGTTCCGATTCCAGCCTTTCGCTTGCGGCGATCATCTGAGTCCTCGCACGACGTAGCAATTTTGCCGAAAAAGGCAAGGCGACGTTTTACCGGGTGCACCGCACTTCGTCCCGAAACGCGGCATTGGCATGCGGGTCCTTACCGTTCGCGCCGATAGGATTCTCGCGGCCTGCATTTTCGATACCGGCCGCACTGCCGATCGATTGCAGACAATCGGCACTCGGTTTATCCGGAATCGGCCTTCTTCAGGTTTGCAAGACGTCGGCGCGCTCTCTTGTCGGGCCGCCCCCCGGCCAACCCCCCGGGATGGGCGCTGGTTTCGTTCGTCGATGATGCCGCGTCCCCGGCCTCGCCGGACGCCGGCGCAGACAGATCCTCGTACAGCGTCTGCGCCAGGCTTGCCGGCCCTCGGCGCTCACAGAAACCAAGGATCCTGAGAACCAGGATACGCTTCAACAGCGTGATGGTGAGGACATCCCCGACCCGTACCGATGCGCTCGGCGCGACGACCTTGTCCCGGTTCACGCGCACCTTCCCGCCACCGATGATCTTTTGCGCCAGCGTACGCGTCTTCACGATCCGGGCATGCCACAGCCATTTGTCGATCCGCTGGCGTTCGATCCCGGCGCTGTCGGTCACTTGTCGTCTTTTTCCATGCTGGCTTTGAGCGCAGCAAGCGCAGCGAATGGGGAATCCGGATCAAGCGGCTTTTCCGGCCGGGCGGGTCTGCCACCCTGGCTGACCTTGCGCGGCGGGCGTTTTCCGCCCTTGTCCCCGGACGATCTGCGTTCCGGATCGCGATCGCCGCGACCACCTGGCTTGCCGGATCCCCGGCGCGGCCCCTGCCCGGGAACGGTTGCTTTCCCGGTCTTGGCTTTGGTCCGGTTTCGCGCATTGCGTTGACGCTCGCCGCCGGGCCGCCAAATTTCGATGAAGGCCAGTTCCCCTTCTCCGTCAGGCGTTGCCTCACCGGCCTGCGCCACATCGGACGTGCCGGCCTCGGACCCGGCCTCCGGCACTACGCCCTGGGCATCGGTCTCAGGCGCTGCGATGGCGGCAGCCTCGACATCGTCAGACACGAGAGATGACGCCGAGGCGGCGGGCGTGTCCGCCTGTTCGGATTCGGTCGGCGAGACCGCGTCGGCGTCCGATGGCTCCAGCGCGGGATCGGTCGGCATGTCAACTGCCTCGGCGGCCGGGCCATCCGACGCGGCGGCAAGCCCGTTGGACAAAGCCGCGGCATCGGTTTCCGCTGCTCCGTCTCCTTGCGGGACACCGTCTGAGGTGTCTGTTTCAGGAACGTCGCTGGGCGGCTGCCCGCCCTGATCCGCTTCGGCCGCAATCTCGACCGCCCCGTTCGCGAGAGGCGTGTCGGAGATGTCCGCTGCGGCGGGCGCCGGCGGTGCCGGCCTTGGAACCCGTTGGACCCGGTATCCGAGTGTCTTCAAGATCCCGGCAAAATCGTCACCGGAACAGCCGAGCAACGAGGTCATCGCCACTGTCACGGTAAACCCGCCGCCGCGCTCGATCGCGCCGTCGGGTGGCGTCGGTTGTGCCTCGCTCGCACGCCATGCGATCAGCGGGCGAATAAGGTCGGCGAGCCGCTCCAGAATGTCGATCCGCACGGCACGCGCGCCGCAGACCCGATACCCGACGATGCGGTACAATTCCGGTGCGAATGTGGGATCGACCGGAACCGATGTTCGGCCCGACGCCGACAATTGCGGAATCTCCTGCAATCCGGGCACATCGTCCTCGGGTTGGGCGAGCGCCCACAATTCCGCCAGCAACTGGCTTGGCGCCGGTTTCAGAAGAACCGGCACATAGATCGTGTAGGCGCCAAACCGAATGCCGTATCGGCGCATGACGGCGCGTGTTTCCTGATCGAGCTTGCGGATGTCCTCGCCGATTTCCGTCCGGGCGATGTTGCCGAAATTCTCGACAAGCCGGAAGGCCACGCCGCGGGCAATGCCGGTAAGATCCGCGGCTTCGCGCAGATCGATCAGCGGTTTCAGAGCCGCTTCGACATGGGCCGCGAGCCATGTGTCGAGACGCTTCTGCACCTTTTCCAGCGCCGGGCCGGTCAGGTGTTCGTCGGCGAGCGGGATCACACGCGGCTTCAGCGGATCCTCCGATGCGGCCAGTTTGGCCACCGCGGCCCCCTGCCAACGGATCGTCTTGCCGGCGGCCAGGACGAACGCGGCGTTGTCGGCCGCCGCCATGCGATCCGCCCGGCGGCTGATTTCTTCCGCCAATGCCTTCATTGCGGCCGCGCGAACGGCTTTGGCTTCGGCGCTGTCGCCACGCGAGGCCGGGGTAAACCGGAAACCTTCGAGGTGGCCGATATGCTCGCCTTCCACCACGATATCGCCGGCATCGTTTATGTCGGCTTCAAGCATTGCATTTTCCCGCAGCCGTTTCATCAGGACGCTGGTCCGCCGGTCGACAAAGCGCTGGATCAGTCGATCGTGCAGCGCGTCGGAAAGCGTATCCTCGATCGCCCGTGTGTTTTCTCGCCATGTTTCGGCATCCGCCAGCCAATCGGGCCGGTTTGCCAGATAGGTCCAGGTCCGGATATGGGCAATCCGGTTGGCAAGCGCATCGATATCGCCATTGGTATTGGCGCATTGTTTGACCTGGGTGTCGAACCAGTCCGGATCGACATGACCGGATCGGGCGATCTGGGTGAAGATCGCGTGGATGAGTTCGTAATGGTTGGCCGGCGCGATCTTGCGATAGTCGGGAAGCTGACACGCGGTCCACAGCAACGCCACCCGTTCCAAGCCGGTTGCGAGGTCCATGACCTCGTCATCCTTCATGGCGTGGTCGAGCGCAACGATGTCGGACGCCGCCGGCGCCCGCGTCAGGCCCTGGATGCCGGGAACCGTATCGAGCGACGCCCGCAAGGCCTCAACGCTTGACGTGTCGAGGTTGCGTTCCCGCCATTGCAGGATCGAGACCGGCTGGAATGCATGGCTTTCAAGCGCATCGACCACATCGTCGGGAAACGGATCGACGCGTCCGGTGACGCCGAACGTGCCGTCTTTCATATGCCGGCCGGCGCGGCCGGAAATCTGTCCGAGTTCGGCCGGGGTCAGCGACCGGTACTGATACCCGTCGAATTTCCTGTCGGACGC
>JANQQB010000230.1 GCA_028285165.1 Rhodobiaceae bacterium | reverse complement strand
TTCCGGCCGCGGCAACGGTCGCAGCAGGCAATCAGACGCCGCTCCGACCGGCTCTGGGTCCGGTACCGGAAAGCGACAATCCGGCGGATTACGTAACCGCCTCGCTGCCACCGCGAACCCGCTCCTTCGGATCCGGCAACGACCCGGTCGATGCCGTCAACCTGGTCATCCCGAACGACGCGCCGAAGGCCCGACCGCTGATCGAACCGCAACAACCGCCATTGCTTGCCTATGCTGCGCCCGGCGGCCCGATCCAGAAGCCGAAATTGTCGGACAGGGACCCGATCGTAGCTTCCGTTCCGCGCCCGGCCCTGAGGTCGCGGCAGCCGTCATCACCGGGAATGCAGACAGCATCGCTGACACCGCAAGTCCCGGCGGCCGAGCCGCAGCCGCCAGCGCGCGCGATGCCGATGATCGGCGATCTTCGCTCGCTGCTTGATTCAAGGGAGCCGTTCCGGATGAACGGCGGCAGCGTCGGCCTGAAAAAGTTCCTGACCACCAATGCGACAACCCGCAACCTGGTCTTTGCCGATTTGATGCATCCCAGCGTCGATACATTGATCCCGTATCTGGAGAAGCCGCAGCGGGTTCTGAAGCGCCAGTTCGCTGCCGGGTTCCAGTCCGAACTGCGAACCGACCGCTTTACCGGCGCGGCCATCGGCGCGGTGCCGACGATCTACACACGCTGATCACAGCGTCGACAAAAAAGGCCGGGCATGAAGCCCGGCCTTTTTTTGTTCGAGACCCGTCTTATCGGGTGTCCGTCATTCGTCAGCCGGCGGCGCCATGCCGAGTGCATGCATGTACAAATCGAGCAAGGCTTCCTGCTCCTGGCGTTCGGCGGCATCCTGCTTGCGCATCCGGATGATCTGGCGCAGCACCTTGGTGTCGAAACCCGTCCCCTTGGCCTCGCCGTAAACGTCCTTGATATCGTCCGCAATGGACTTCTTTTCTTCTTCCAGACGTTCGATGCGCTCAACGAACGACCGCAACTGGTCGGCCGCGACTCCACCCGGTTCCGCCATGATCCGCTCCTGATTCTGTTGTCGACTGGGCTGCCGGGCAGCGATGCGCCCGGACCTGGATGCCCCTCGGACGCTCCTAGCATTTTTAGGGTTTACGCTTTCTTTCAACCGACCGGCGCCAGCCTTCGATTCCGAGGCCGGCACGGTGCGTCAGACGCGACGGTCGATCAAGATCGTCCATCGGGTCATCCATCCAATCCACAGAGCGCGCGGGGGCAAGTGTTGCGGCGTTGGTAGGAGTCAGTGCGGTTTGTTGGTCTCGAAGGCGGCCTTTTGTTCCGCGCTCGCCTCGGTCTGGTGACGCGCCTTCCATTCATCGTACGGCATGCCGTAGATGATCTCGCGCGCTTCCGGTTTTGCCAGATCGAGACCGACCTCCTCCGCCGCCTCCTGGTACCAGTTGGACAGGCAATTCCGGCAGAATCCGGCCAGGTTCATCAGGTCGATGTTCTGGACGTCGGTGCGATCGCGCAAATGCGCGACCAGCCGGCGCAAGGTCGCGGCCTCCAGCTCGGTGCGGGTTTTTTCGTCGAGTTCGGTCATAACGGCTCCGTTTGCGACAGGTGTTACGCCCTTGGGGGCGGGTCTCGCATAGAAAATGCGCGTTTTGTGTCGCGTTTCAAGCGCTTGGAAGCGGACGTGCCGTCACGGGGCCCGTTCGCGACCCGAACATCTGAAGCCTGTGGCAGTCCGGGTCCGCATTGACTGCCTCCAGCGCCGGCACCAGGCGCTCGGCCCACGCGGCTGCACCGGCTGCGCCACCGATCAGATCCTGCCTGATTTCGATCAGGACATGGGCCAGGCCGTAGACCGTTCCGTGCCGGTACATGCAGTCGTTCTTCAAGGCCCCGTCATAGGGTTCGTTGTCGCCGACGACGATTGAGTCCTGGCCTGCAAACGCGGCGAGAAACCGGCGGGTCGCCCGGTCGTCGTTGTCCCAAAGGCAACCGATATGCCAGGGTCGGTCACGTCCCCGCCATGATGCCGTGAAACTGTGGATCGATATAAGCACGGGGAGCCGGCCCGAGGCAGCAGTGTCGGCGATCACCCGATCGATCGCGTGGTGGTAAGGCCGATGGTAGGTTTC